>DASSGZ010000154.1:0-57144 GCA_035693165.1 Chloroflexia bacterium
GCATGATTGAGGATGCCGGGGACGGCACCACGAAGGTACAGAAACTGCGCGAAGCCGCTGGCGTTTTCCTGAGCACGATGCTCGACGGCGACGGCATTGGCGTAGTTCGCTTCGACGACACAGCGCAAATACTGATGTCCATCACCAACGTCGGCCCAACCAGCGGCGGCGTCGGGCGCGCCACCGCGCAGGGCATTATCAGCGGGCCACAGCTCGACCCTGCGGGCAGCACCTCTATCGGCGATGGCGTGGTCAAGGGCAAGCAGGCCCTCGACGCGGCCCAGGCGCTGGGCACACCCCACTACGATGTAACCGCAATGGTCGTCCTCACCGACGGTCAGGAAAATACCCCGCCCTACCTGTCCGCGGGCGGCCCAAGCATCACCGCCAACACATTCGCGGTTGGTCTCGGCCTGCCGTCCAATATCAGCACAACTGCCCTGGCAACGCTAACGCAGGGGCACAACGGCTACCTGCTGATCACTGGAACGCTGACGACAGACCAAACCTTCCGGCTAAGCAAGTACTTCCTTCAGATCCTCGCCGGGATCAGCAATGCCGGCGTCGTGCTCGATCCTCTGGGGCATCTGGTTTATGGTGCCGAACAGCGCATTCCGTTCCTGGTCAGCGAAGCCGACATGGGCATGGACGTGATCCTGCTCAGCCCGGCGCCCTACCTAGTGGATTTCCAGTTGGAGACGCCCGATGGGCAGCGTATCGATCCGACCCTGGCTTCCAGCGAACCTGCGATGCAGTTTGCGTCTTCCAATCAGGTCAGCTACTATCGCTTCTCGCTGCCTGCGCTCAGGGGTGATCCAGGGGGCAGCTATGCGGGTACCTGGCACGCGGTGCTGCAACTGGGCGCTCGCGCCAGGCAGTTCAACATGAGAAGCATGATTCCCTCACAGGCGTTTGCTAGCCGTGCTTTGCCTTATAACCTAGTCGTGCACAGCTACTCGAACCTGCGCTTCAAGGCGTTCGTCGAGCAAAGCGGTTTCGCACCCGGCGCGGTACTACTGGTCGGCGCTTCTCTGCTGCAGTATGACTATCCGCTGGAGGGACAGGCAACGGTTTTCGCGGAGATCACACTACCGGATGGCGGCACGACGAGAATCCAGCTAGACGAGCACGGCGGCGGCCAGTTCGCGGCGAACTTCACGGCCACACGATCGGGCCTCTATACGATGCGTATCCGCGCCGCCGGGTCAACACTTGAAGGCACCCCTTTCACCCGCGAGCAGATCCTAAGCGCCGCCATACTGGCGAATGCCGATTTGCCGTCCGGCCCTGGTGGCCGGACGGGTTCCGCCCAGGGGATCGATACCCTCTTGTGTGATTTGCTGCAATGCTTGGTCAGTGATAAAGTGATCGGCGGCGAGCTGCGGCGCGAGCTAGGGGCAAAGGGCCTCGACCTCGCAGCCCTCCAGGACTGCCTTGCCGCCTTTTGCCGCAACACGCAGGCCGAGCTGGAGGCTAGCGCCACGAGGGGCACGCCGGGGGGGGCGGGCGATGCGGACCTCCTGGCCCAGCTCTTGCGCCGCCCCGAGTTGCAGGATCTGGTGCGCGAGACGGTGCGCCGCATGATAACGCCTCCCATCAACCCTGATTTCGCAGACTTTTCTGTCGCGCCGCGCCACTCACCTGCCGAACAGAACGAGCCAGCGGCGCAGCAGCTCGCCGAGCCGCCCGCCGCTGGGCAGCGGCAGACCCGTCGGCGCGCGCCCACGCGCAAACGAGCGGTGGAGCGCAACGAAGCAGAGGGGCACGCCGAGTAATTGGATAAATAGCAACTCCAACTCAGCCAAGAGCAGATCTTGGTGATCCGACAGCGCGGGAGCAGAAACCAACGCTAGAAAACCACGGCATGTAGTAAGCATACCTGGCGAGCCGCGAATCTTGCTGCTAAGTTGGAGAGCACTAAACAATACCTTCGCCAATCAGTGGCCGGGCTGAATAGCCGGGCCGCGCCCTTGTTGCTTGGTAAAAGAAAGGCTTTTGTAGTAGAGTGGGGGTTGCGAAACCCATTCCCGCTCAGGAGCTACAAAAGCATATGGCTATTCTACCACTCCTCGCCTGCCTGGTGCCAACCCTCACGCCCACCACCACCCGCCAACTCAGTCACATTATCCTGGCCTTGCTGACCCTGACCGGCCGCGTCACCATGTTGGGCCTCGCCCGTTGGGCTGAACCCGGCGGCTCCTATCGCACCATCCAACGCTTCTTTGCCACCGCCATCCCCTGGGCCTCGGTCTTCTGGCTGTTCTTTCGCCAGCATCTCTTTGCGCCCGATGAGCTCTATATCCTCGCTGGGGATGAAGTGGTCGTCAGCAAAGCCGGCAAGCACACCCATGGGCTGGATCGTTTCTTCTCCGGGCTACTAGCCAAACCCGTGCCAGGGTTGGCCTTTTTCAGTTTGGCGTTGGTGAGTACCACAACCCGGCGCGCCTTCCCGCTCCGGCTGGAACAAGTGGTGCGCACTCCCGAAGAGAAGGCTGCTAGCGCGGTCAAACGAGCCGCTAAAAAGACTGCGCTGCCGGCGGCCAAGCGCCCCGTGGGCCGGCCCAAAGGGAGTCGCAACAGACCCAAGACGGATCTGCCCTTGTCGCCGGAATTGCAGCGGATTCAGCGGGCGCTGCAAGCCCAACTGCAACTGTTCGCGGGCGTGCTGGCCGTGCGCTATGTGGCCCTGGATGGGCATTTTGGTAATAGCCCCAGCCTGCAAATGGTGCGCGCCTGTGACCTGCACTTGATTTCCAAGTTGCGCAACGATGTGGCCTTGTACGTCCCCTATGCTGGGCCGTATGCCGGACGGGGGCCGCACCGCAAATATGGGGCCAAACTGGATTGGGCGGCCCTCCCCGCGGAGTATCTGCGCCAGACCAGTGTCACGGCCGGCATCGAAACGCGGATGTACCAGGCCCAACTGCTGCACAAGGAGTTTGGGCAGCCGCTGAATGTGGTGGTCCTGGTGAAAACCAATCTGCGCACCCAGGCGACGGCGCGGGTGATCTTGTTCAGCAGTGACTTGGCCCTAGGCTATGAGCAGATCATCGAGTATTACGGGTTGCGCTTCCAAATCGAGTTCACCTTCCGCGATGCCAAACAGCATTGGGGGTTGGAGGACTTCATGAACGTGACGGAGACGGGCGTGACGAACGCGGCGAACCTGGCGTTGTTCATGGTCAACCTCAGTACGGTCCTGTTGACGGAGCTGCGCCAGACGGACCCAGCGTGCAGCGTCCTGGACCTCAAAGCTGCCTACCGCGGCCACAAGTATGTAGCCGCCACCATTAAAATGCTTCCGCAAAAACCGGACGACCATTTAGTGCGGCGGATTTTCGGCCAGATAGCCAACTTAGGCCGTATTCACGCTGCCGCGCCTTCTGCCGAGGCCGCCTGATTGGCGTGGGTATTGTGTTTAAGGTCTTTTCTTGGGTTTTGGCTGTCCTTGCTACTCGACCCCTGGGGCTTCGTGACTCCATACTCTCTGCGTCCTCGGCGCCGCCGTGGTGAATATGATCACGGATGTAAGGCATCCTGCTTGACTCGTATGGGCCCAGGCGCTACAATGAGGCAAGGTATTCATTTAATGAATAGGGGAGGAGCGATGGCACGGGGAAGCGCGCACCTGTTACCGGCGGAATATGCGCTGCTGGGCCTGCTGGCCGCGGGGCCGGCGCATGGCTATGACCTGCATCGCGCCTTCGCGCCGGGCGGCGAACTGGCCGAGGTCTGCCGGGTGCCGATCACCCAGTTGTACGCCATGCTCAAGAAGCTGGCGGGCCGCGATCTGGTACACGAGCAGGGGGCCGAGGCGACGGGCACCGCGCCGCCGCGCCGGCTGTTCGCCCTCACGCCGCAGGGCGAGCGCGTACTGGCCGAGTGGTTGGGCGGGCCGGTGCCGCACACCCGCGAGGTGCGGCTGGAGTTCCTGCTCAAGCTCTACTTCGCCGGGCGGCGCGACCCCGCCCAGGTGGCCGCGCTGCTGGCCGCCCAGCACGCTCAGACCCGCGCCGTAGTGGGCCGCTTGCAGGACGAACTCGCTGCGCTCGATGCGGCGCCGCCCGCCGATTTCCGCCGTCTGGTGGTTGATGTGCGCTTGCGGCAAAACCAGGCCGTACTGGCCTGGCTCGAAGACGCGCTGCAGGCCGTTGCCGCTTAAGTGCGCTGCCGGGGGATAGGGAGGCTTATGTACCGATCAAATCGGCTGCGTGCCGCCGGGGTGATCCTGCTCCTGGCGCTCGGCCTGCTGGCGGCGTGCGGCTCGGCAAATACGCCGGGGGCCGGCAACACACCGCAAGCGTCCACGTCCGGGGCCGGCGGCCTGACCATCTTCGCCGCCGCGTCGCTGCAAGAGGCGATGACGGCCCTGGGCAAGGACTGGCAGGCGGCGCACCCCGGTGCGGCGGCCCCGCAGTACAGCTTCGCCGGGTCGCAGGCGCTGCTGGCCCAGTTGCAGCAGCAGGCCCCGGCGGACCTGTTTGCCTCGGCGGACAAGAAGACGATGGACGCCGCGGTGGCGGCGGGACTGGTCGAGTCGCCCTATCCGCTGGCGCGCAACTCCCTGGTGGTGGTCGTGCCGCACGATAACCCCGGCCACATCACCGCCCTGGCCGACCTGGCCCGCCCCGGTCTCAAGGTCGTCGTGGCCGACAAGACCGTGCCCGTGGGCAACTACACATTGCAGATGCTCGACAAACTGGCCGCCGACCCGGCGTATGGGGCGGACTTCAAGCGCGGCGTGCTGGCGAATGTGATCAGCCAGGAGAACAACGTGCGACAGGTGCTGGCAAAGGTGCAACTGGGCGAGGCCGACGCGGGCGTGGTCTACGGCACCGATGCCCAGGCGGCCAACAACGCGGCCGGCGGCAGCGCGCAGCCGGTGGCGACCGTGCCCATACCCGACTCGGCCAACGTGATCGCTGTCTACTATATCGCGGTGTTGAAGGACGCGGCCCACGCCCAGGATGCGCGGGCCTTCCTGGCCTACGTGGCTGGCGACGGGGGCCAGGCCGTGCTGGGGCAGTTCGGCTTCTTGCCCGCCGCTGCGACCGCCGGGGTTCAGCCATGATCCGGTCGCGCCCGGCTGCCGCCCGCTGGTCTGAGACGGCAGCCCCGCCGCACCCGCTCTCCTGGCCGCGCCTGCTGGGGCAGGTGGGGCTGGCCCTGCTCTGCGCCGTCGCGGTGGCTTTCGCCACGCTGCCGGTTGTGGCGCTGCTGCTGCGCGTGCCGCTGAGCGACCTCGCGCGCTATCTGGGCGACCCGGTGGTGCTCGACGCGCTGCGGCTGAGCCTGCTGAGCAGCCTCTGTAGCCTGGGCTTGATGATCGGCTTCGGCACGCCGCTGGCCTATGCGCTGGCGCGGCGGCGCTTCCCCGCCCGGCGGGTGGTCGAGGTGCTGGTCGAGTTGCCCATCGTGCTGCCGCCCGCGGTGGCCGGGGTGGCGCTGCTGTTCACGTTCGGGCGGCGCGGCCTGCTGGGACCGCTGCTCGACACGCTGGACATCGACATCGCCTTCCAGTTCGCCGCCGTGGTGCTGGCGCAGACCTTCGTCGCCGCGCCGTTCTACCTGAAGGCGGCGCGCATCGCCTTCGGCGGTGTGCCGGGTGAACTGCTCGACGTAGCGGCCACCGAGGGCGCCAACCGGGCGCAGATCTTCCGCCACATCCTCCTGCCCCTGGCGCTGCCGGGGCTGCTGGGCGGCGCCGTCATGGGCTGGGCGCGCGCCCTGGGCGAGTTCGGCGCCACCATCCTCTTCGCCGGCAACTTCGCCGGGCGTACGCAGACCTTGCCGCTGGCGATCTACCTGGCCCTGGAGAGCGACCTGAACCGCACGGTGGTGCTGGCCGCCATCCTGGTGCTGTTCAGCTTCACGCTGTTGCTTGCCTTCAAGCTCCTCGGCGGGCGCCGCCTGGACCCGCTGCCCGACTAATAGCGACGACGGGCCAGGCCGGTTTGAAACCGGCCCCTACAGCGCGGCGGCGGGGACTCGCGGACGGCTCCGCCCGGTCGCCCCCGGTAGGCGGCACTCTTCCTGCTGTTAGGCGGGGCAGTTCACGCCGGGTGAATCCCGCTCCCGCGCCCGCCGCCGATGCGCGCGGGGCTGCGCCCGGCGCAGGAGGAGTGCCCCGTTCGTGAAGATGTCCCCACTTGGGATGTACCGCTTCTATCACCGCCTGTACCGGCGCGGCATCCCCAAGATCCCGTTCTGGTTCTACCGGCTGCACCGCATGATCTACGCCTGTGAGATCCACCCCGCCGCCGAACTGGGCCCCGGATGCCGGATGCCGCACTCGGTCGGCATCGTCATCGGGCCGGAGGTACGCACGGGGCGGAACTGCTTTATCGCGCAGGGGGTGACGTTGGGCTACCGCTATCCGGGGCCGCGCACGCCCGTGCCCGGCGACGGCAATCCCACCCTGGGCGACGGCGTGGTGGTCGGGGCGGGGGCCAAAGTGTTCGGCCCCGTCACCATCGGCGACCGGGCCGTCATCGGAGCCAACAGCGTCGTCACCCGCCCGGTGCCGGCCGGGCACCTGGCCGTGGGCGTGCCCGCGGAGATCCGCCCTCGCCGCCGGTAACGTCTACCGGATGGGCACGACTCCTGCCGCCCGGCGGGTTGCTGGCGGGGCCTGGGGCTTGCTGGTATAATGGACAGGCCGGGGCCGCGCGCATGCACGCGGCCCGCGCGATCCCGCCGGCGTAACGAAAGGCATGTCTATGGACTCGGTTAGCGAACATGAAGATAAATTTCGCGCCATGGCCGAGCGGCGTATCCGCGACGCGCTGGAGTCGGGCGAGCTGAAAGTCGAGGGCGGACCGGATAAGAAACTCGACCTGGAAGAGAACCCGTTTGTGCCCGAGGAGTGGCGGCTGGCCTTCCGCGTGCTCAAAAGCGGCAACTATCGGCCCGATTGGATCGACCTGGCGAACGACATCGAAAACGATCTGGCCGCCTGGCGCACCGCCGCAGATCGCCATTTCGCCTTCCTGCGCCGCCGGCTCGATGCGCTCACCGCCGATGCGGGCGGCCTGCGCCGGCTGCGCGAAGAGGTCGCCGCCCTGAAGCAGCGCCACGCGCGCGCGACGGCGTACCATGCCCGCATGATGGACGAGATCAACCAGAAGATCCATCGCTATAACGCGACCGTGCCCGCCAGCAGCCTGATGCGCCCGACGCTCGCGCGGGACGAAGAGATGCGCCGGTTTGCCGACCGGTTGCCGGCCTATCTCAACTATTAGCGCACCGCGCCCGGTCGCGCCGCCGGTATCCGGGGCGCGGGCCGGGACCAGCGGAGAGGGTAACCCAGTTATGCAAGAATCTGCTTCGCCGGCTGCCTCCACTCTCAGCGCCCCGCCCGCGCGCACGCCTGCCCTGGGGCCGGACAGCGTGACCCGCCAGGTGCTGCCCAACGGGCTGGTGGTGCTGGTCTACCCCAACCCGGCCATCCCGACCGTGAGCGCCCGGCTCAGCATGCGCGCGGGCGCCCTGTTCGACCCGCCGGGCAAGAGCGGCGTCGCCGGGCTGACCGCGGGCGCGATGCGCCGGGGCACCCGCCGCCACACCTTCAGCGACCTCAATGAGCGCACGGACGAGCGCGGCATGTCCCTCGGCCTCGACGCGGGCTTCCATCTGCTGGAGATCGGCGGGCGCAGCCTGCGCGAAGACGCACCGTTCCTGATGGAGACCCTGACCGAGGTGCTGCGCGAGCCGTCGTTCCCGTCGGACGAATTCGAGCGCCTGCGCAGCCAGCTCATGACCGGCTTGCTGGAGCAGGAGGACGACACCCGCTCGGTGGCCGACCGCGATTTCCGCCGCGCGGCCTATCCCGACGGCCACCCCTATGGCCGCGAGGCCGGCGGCACCCTGGAGTCCGTGCCCACCATCACCCGCCAGGACCTCGAAGACCACTACCGCACCTACGTGCGCCCCGACACGGGCATCCTGGTCATCGTCGGAGACATCACGCCCGGGGCCGGGCTGGACCTGGCCCGGCAAGCCCTCGGCGACTGGCAGGTGGACGGCGTCGCGCCCGCGCTGGTCATCCCCGCCGCCCCGCCGCCCGCCGCAACCCGCGAGGTGGCGCATTTCCTGGCCGGCAAAACGCAGAACGACCTGGTGCTGGGCTTCCCGGCGCTGCGGCGCACCGACCCCGACTACTATGCGATGGAGATGATGAACCTGATCCTGGGGCGATTGGGCCTCTATGGCCGCCTGGGCAAGAGCGTGCGCGAGGACCAGGGGCTGGCCTACTACGCCTACAGCAGCCTGGAAGCCACCCTGGGCGCGGGGCCGTGGGCCGTGCGCGCGGGGGTCAACCCGGCCAACGTCCGCCGCGCCGTCGCCAGCATCCTGGCCGAGATCCGGCGCATGCAAGACGAGCCGGTGCGCCCGCAGGAACTCGACGCGGCCCGGCGCTTCCTCACCGGCACCCTGCCGCTGCGGCTCGAAACGAACAACGGCCTGGTGCGCCAGATTCTCGAAATCGAGCTATATGGCCTCGGCTGGGACTATATCCAGCGTTACCCGGAGATCGTCAACAGCCTGACCGTCGAGGATGTGCAGCGCGTGGCCCGCACCTACCTCCACCCCGACCGCTTCATCCTGGCGATCGCCGGCCCCACTGTGCCCGCCGCGCCCGCGCCGGATGATGCCGCCCCGCCCGGCTAAACGTCGCCCTGGCCGGGGGCCGGGCGAACACCGGTGCCCGCCCCACCCGATCCCGCGCCGCACTGGAGGAGAGAGCGTATGAGCGACTGGTTGCCTGGAGGGACCGGCCCGGTGTCGCCTGCCGCCGGACCCGGCGCGGGCAGCGATCTCGACACCGGCATCGACGTGCTCGCCGTGGGCGAACTCGTGGTCGATATGGTCGCCAGCGGGTCGGGCCCGCTGCTGACCGCGACCACCTTCACCCGCGCCCCCGGCGGCATCCCGGCCCATGTGGCCGCCGGAGTCGCCCGCCTGGGCCGCCGTGCCGCGCTGCTCAGCCTGGTCGGCGACGATCCCTTCGGGCGCTACCTGATCGGCGCGCTGGAGGCCTACGGCGTGGATAGCACCTACATCGGCGTCCACCCGCGCGGGCGCACGCCCGTGGCCTTTGTCAGCCGCAAGGAACCCCACGCCGAGGAGCCAGACGCCGGGGCCGGCAGCGGCACCGTGACCGAGGCGCAGGCCTTGTTCTACCGCGAAGGCGGGGCAGACCAGTTGCTGAGTCCGGAGTGGGTGCCGGCGGAGGCCGTGGCACGCGCGCAGGTGGTGCTGGGGTCGGGCGTCTCGCTGGCCCACGCGCTGCCGCGGGCCGCGCTGCACACCGCGCTGGGCTACGCGGCGCAGATGGGCGCGGCGGTGGCCTTCGACGTGAACTGGCAGCCCGCACTCTGGCAATACCCGGAGCGTGCCCGCGATCTCTACCACGCCGTGCTGCCGCAGGTGGACATCCTGATGTTGAGCAGCCAGGAGCTGATCATGCTCATGGGCGGCGCGGCCTCGACCGAGGCGGGGCGGCTGGATGCGTTGTTGCGCGTCTGGGTGGGCCGGCTGGCGGTGGGGCGCACCCGGCCCCTGTTGCTGGCGCTGACGCGCGGTCCGGCGGGTTGCACCTACGGCCTGTGGCAGCCGGGCGGGCGGGGCTTCGAGGTGGTCAATCTGCCGGCCTGCGAGATCGCGGTCAAGGACCGCAGCGGGGCGGGCGCGGCCTTCCTGGCCGGGTTGCTGGTGGCGCTGCTCGACCGGCTGGCGCCGCAGAGCGACGGCACGGGGTCGCCAGGAGCAGGGGAGCGGCGGCTGGATCTCCGCCGGCTGACGATTGGCGAGGTGGCCGAGATTTTCGACTGGGCCAACGCCTCGGGCGCGCTGGCGACGACGCGGCGGGGTGCGCTGGCGGGCTTGCCGGGGCGCAGCACCGTCCTGCGCCTGATCAAGGGCCGGCGCTCGGGCTGAGCGGGCGGCCAGGGTGAGGTTGCGGTGTAGGGGCCGGTTTCAAACCGGCCTGCCGCCCGGCAGAATCAATGTGGGGACGACTAGCGCCGCTTCTCGCGCAGCAGGTTGACCGAGGCCCCCGCGGCCAGCACACCCACCACCAGGAACAGTAGAGCGCCGAACAGGTTGTTCGCCAGGAAGCCCGCCGAGGTGAACACCGACATCCAGGCCGCCGCCAGGTACATCAGCCCGACAACAGCCAGCACGATCCCAAACAGTAAGCGTCCCATGATTCATCGTCTCCCTTGCGCGGGCCGGATGGCGGCGGGCGCGTTGTCTCTCAGGCCCACCGTGACGGGCAGATCCACTCCATGGCCCGATTATAGCAAATCGCCCCGATCTTGACCAGCACGCTATGCCGTAGGGGCGAACCGATGTGTCCGCCCCCTGGCACAGGTCGTGCGGGGGATTCCCGCAGGGGCCGCCGGACGGCCCGGCCACGGAGGGTACAGCATGGCGACTCACCTCGAAGAACATTACATCCCGACCAACGGCATTACGCTGCACGTGATGGCCGCCGGCCCCGCGGACGGACCGCTGGTGGTGTTGCTGCACGGCTTCCCGGAGTTCTGGTACGGCTGGCGGCGGCAGATTCCCGCGCTGGCCGCCGCGGGCTACCGGGTGCTGGTGCCCGACCAGCGCGGCTATAACCGCAGCGACAAGCCCCGCGGCCTGAGCGCCTATCGCAGCAACCATATGGCCGCCGACATCGTGGGGTTGCTCGACGCGGTGGGGCGGGAACGGGCCGCGATTGCCGGCCACGACTGGGGCGCGCTGGTGGGCTGGCTGCTGGCGTTGGAATACCCCGAGCGCGTGGCCCGCCTGGCGATCCTCAACGTGCCGCACCCGAAGGTGCTGGAAGACAACCTGCGCCACAACATGCGCCAGCGCGTGCGCAGCCTCTACGCGGCGTTCTTCCAGTTGCCGGGCCTGCCCGAATGGCTGCTGCGGGCGGGCAACTGGCGCGCCCTGGCCGAGACGATGCGCCGGTCGGCGTGCCCCGGCAGCTTCACCACCGCCGATCTGCGCCGCTATCGGGCCGCCTGGGCGCGCCCCGGCGCGATCACGGCCATGCTGAACTGGTACCGCGCCGCGCTGCGCCGCCCGCCGCACCGGCCCGCCGATCCCCGCGTCTATGTGCCGGTGCTGATGATCTGGGGCGCGCGGGACCAGGCGCTGGGCCGCGAGATGGCCCCCGAGAGCATCGCCCTGTGCGACGACGGGCGGCTGCACGTCTTGGAGGACGCCACCCACTGGGTGCAGCACGACGCGGCGGATCGCGTCAACGCGCTGCTGCTGGACTTCCTCGCCGCCGAGAAACGCACCGGCACGACGGCGGCATGAGGCGAGCGCCGCGTTCCCGCCCGGCCTACGCTGGTACCGTCTCCGGTTCCGGGGCCGCCGGAGCGGCCTGGCGTGCGGCCAGCGCCCGGTCGATGGAGCGGTAACACTGCTGCAGGTACTCCTCCAGCCGCCGCCAGTCGCCTTCCACGTCGGTCGAGGTCTTGCCCGTGATTTTATCCACCGTGTTGTTCGCCAGCACGCGCAACTCGGCGGACTCGCGGGCCTGCTCGGGCGCGATGCCGAAGGTCGTGCTGTGGAGTTGGACCATCGTCTCGATGAAGGGCGTCTTGTCGCTCTGGCCGACCAGGCGCCGGTGGTCGTCGTTATAGCGTAACTCCAGCTCGCCCACGCGCGCCGGGTCAAAGCGCAGCCCCGAATAGCGCGCGGCCAGGCGGTAGAACTTCTCGTAGTAGGCGCGGACTGTTGCCTCGTCGTGGTCGACCGGCACCCAGGCGATGGAGGCGCGCACGACATAATACGCGGCCAGGATCGAAAGCGGGAAGGGGATGCGGAACTGCTCGTGGTTCATGCCCACCAGGAGTCGCAGCAGCAGCAGCCAGTCACGGTCGTAATAGGCGCGCCAGCCGTGGGCCTCATAGTAGGCGATCCGATCCGGGTCGAAATGGAACGCCTGCCGGCCGGCCCGCGGCGCGGTGAGCTTGCGGTACAGCAGCACGGCGCCGCCCAGGGCCAGCCCGGCGGCCAGGATGCTCAGCAGCGGTGTGATCGGCGACGGCCCCGGCGGCGTGGGGATGCGCGCCTGTTCCGCGGGCGTGCGCGCGTGGCGGCGCGCGAGTTCGACTTTCAAGCTCTCTTCTCCCTTCATCATCACCCAGTCGTGGTTCACCGCAAAGAGCGGGCGCAAGATAAAGGACAGGTAGCGCAGCAGCGGCTTGGTGGCCTTCACCGTCCACTCATAGGTCACGTCCACCCACGGACCGTCCTGCGCCAGCCGCCAGATGCCCTCGCCGTCGAGTTCGCCCTGGGCTTCGACGCGCAGGTAGTTGGGGGCGTGGGATTCCAGCAGCCGAAGCCGAGCGTGTAGGGCAGCCAGCCGCGCGCCACCATATAGACGGCGTTGCGGCCCTCCTGCCCGTCGCCCAGGTCCACCGGGTGTGCCTCGCGATAGGCGGCGGGCCACCAGCGGGCGATGTTCGCGCCCTCGGCCAGGATCGTGTACACCTCCGCGATGTCCCCGCGCACGCGCCAGTGGGTGAAGAAGTGATAGTCGTTGCTCGCCATGCCTTGCTCCTCCCGCCGGGGCGGGTTGCTGACGCTCCGCTTACTCGCGCGCTGCCTGCGCGCGCCGCAAGGCCCAACCCGCGCCGGCGATCAGCGCCGCCAGGGCGACGAGCACCGCGCCGGGCGCCACGCTGGTGGGGCCGGGGGGCGCGGGGATCAGCGCGCGTTCCTCGGGCGTGGCGGCGTGGCGGCGGGCCAGCTCCAGTTCCAGACTTTCCTCGCCCTGGGCCATGGCCCAGCGATGGTTCGCGCCGAAGATCGGCTTCATGATGAACGAGAAGTAGCGCAGCAGCGGCTTTTCGGCGCGGATCTTCCAATCATAGGTGATATCAACCCACGGCCCGTCCTGCGCCAGGGTCCAGATGCCGCGCCCGTCGAAGTCGCCCCACGCTTCCAAAGTGAAGCCGTGCGGGTACCGCGACTCGGTGACGCGGAACTGCCAGCGCAGCGTGTAGGGCAGCCAGCCCTTGGTGTAGAGGCTGATCACCCGGCCCACGCCCGCAGCATCGCCCGGCTCCACCTCTTCGGCGTTAAGATATACCGACGGCCACCAGCGGACCAGGTCGGGCCCGTTGCCCAGGATGTCGGACACTTCTTCGATATCGCCTTCGACGCGCCAGTGGGTAATGAAATGATAATCGTTGCTTGCCATTGTCTCCTCCACCGGCCCAGGGCGGGCCGCTAAAGACCAGGGCCGGGGCCCAACCAGCGGTCGCGCCGGACGCGACCAGTTTCCAACAGGCGCCGGGCCTCGGGCGTGCGGCTGGCGGCCCATCCCGCCAGCGCCAGCGCCGCCAGGCCCAGTAACGGGCGTAACGGTCCCCCACCGCGCGCCGGGGCCGGCAGGCTACGCGCCTGCTGCGCGGCGCCTGCCGGGTGGCGGCGGGCGAGTTCGCGTTGCAGGCTTTCCAGGCCCCGCGCCATCGTCCAGTGATGATTGGTGGCGAACAGGGGCTTGAGGATGAACGAGAAATAGCGCAGGATCGGCTTATCGGCCTCGATGCGCCAGTCATAGGTGACGTTAGCCCACTCGCCGTCCTGTACCAGGGTAAACACGCCCTCGCCGGTCAGGTCGCCCTGCGCCTGCAGGGCCAACCGGCTGGGGCGCCGGGCTTCGATGGTCTGGAATTGGAAGCGGATGGTGTAGGGCAGCCAGCCCGCCGCGCGCAGGGTGAACCGGCTGCCGGTGCCTGTCGCGTCGTTCGGGC
Organism: Chloroflexia bacterium; assembly: GCA_035693165.1. Classification (GTDB taxonomy): domain Bacteria; phylum Chloroflexota; class Chloroflexia; order QHBQ01; family JAICKM01; genus JAICKM01. The sequence goes on from DASSGZ010000154.1 coordinate 13,773, forward strand.
GGATCTGGCGCACCTCGCGGTAGACCGACGGCCACCAGCGGGGCAGGTCGGTGGCGTTATAGAGCAGGTCATAAATCTCTTCCACCCGGCCCCGGACGTGCCAGTGGGTGACCAGGTGATAGTGATTGGCTTTCATGCCGCGCTAGCCTCCGCGCCAAGAAAACTGATCCGTGCTCCGCCCAGGCGGGCCGCGTCCAAGGCCGGGGCGCCGGGCCGCGCCCGGAGTTGCAACGTGTAGGGCCGCGCGCCGCCCGCCGCGAGATAGGCGCCCAGCGGATCGGCGGGGCTATCGGGGGCCAGCAGCGTGATCTCCGCCGCGCCCAGCAGGAAGGTGGCCCGCGCCGCGCCGGGGGCCGCCGCATCGTCGCCGGTGGGCGCCGCGTCGAGCAGCGCCGTGTAATGCGCCACCGCCGGGGCCAGGGCCTCCACCGCTACGGTGATGCCCGCCACGCCGAGCGCGCCGTTGGCGTGGTCGCGCGCCGGGCCGGTGGGCACGCGCAGCTCGCGCGGGGTCACGTCGGCGCACAGGAAGGGCAGTTCCGGCGCCTCCGGGATGCCGAGTTCCCAGGCCACCTCCCGCCCGTCGGGCCGGCGCCGCCCGCCGGGGCGTGGCCCCTCCAGTGCCAGCCCGCGTGCCCTGGCGGCGGCCAGGTCGGCGGCCAGGGCGTCGGGCAGGAGGGCGAAATCGAGCAGGCCCGGCCCGCCCACCGCGCGGCCGATCCAGCGCTCCGTCAGGCGGCTCAGCCCGCCGGGCGGCAGCGGCATGCCCGGTGCCAGGTCCGCCAGGGGGCGCCGGAAGGACAGCAGTTCCAGGTAGGTGCCGTCGGCGAAGGCGACCAGGGCGTTGTGCGTCAGCCCGCCGGCATGTTCGCCGCCCGGCACCACGGTGAACCCCGCCGCCGCGTAGCCGGCCTGCGCCCGGTCCAGGTCGGCGACCAGGATGACGATGTGATCGATGCCTGTGATCATGCGTTCTCCGCCGCGCCGAAGCGTTGCAAGACCTTATAGACGGCGTCTGCGCCGAAGTCCAGGGCTTCCACGGGCACGCGCTCGTCGGCGGCGTGGATGCTGGCGTAGAAGTCGAAGTCCTCCGGCAGGTTCATCGGCAGGAAGCCGTAGGTCTGGATGCCCAGGCGCGTAAAATAGCGCCCGTCGGTGACGGCGGGCAACATATAGGGGATCGGCAGGGCCTCCGGGTCGGCCTCGCGCAGAATGGCGCTCAGGGTCGGGAACAGGCCCATGTCGGGCGTGGCCGCGGTGGGCGGTTCGGCCTGCACTGCGATCTCCACCTCGTCGCCCAGCAGCGCGACGAGTTCGGCCTGCAGGGCGGCGCCGCTGAAGCCGGGCAGCGTGCGTCCGTCCATCTCGACGACGATCTTGCTGGGGATGACGTTGGTCTGGGTGCCGCCGTGCACGATAGTCGCGTTGACGGTGTTGTGCAGCAACGGGTCGAAGCCCAGCGCCTCCGGCCCCATGCGGTCGAGTAGGGCGTCGGTCTGCGCCGGATCGAGCAGCGCGGGCAGCCGGGCGTTCAGGGGGGCCGGCAGCACCGCCGCCATCTCTTCGATCATCAGGCGCCCGACGGGGGTGATATGGACCGGCAGCCGGTGCGTGTCCAGCGTGGTGAGCATGCGGGCGAGGCGGGCCATGGCGCCGCCGCGCATGGGCCGCGAACCGTGCCCGGCCGGCCCGCGCACGGTGGCAAACACCCGGCACGACTGTTTCTCGGCCACCATGATCGGGTAGAAGCGCCGCCCGCCCAGGTAGAAGGGAAAGCCGCCGAACTCGCCCAGCGCATAGCGGATGCCCGAGAACAGGTCCGGGTGCTCGGCCACCAGGAAGCCTGCGCCGTACTCGCCGAAGTTCTCCTCGTCGCTCACGCAGGCCAGCACCACATTGCCCGCCAGGGGCGTACCCTCGGCGCGGGCGCGCAGCATGGCCGCCAGCATCATGGCGACGCCGCCCTTCATATCGAGCGCGCCGCGCCCCCAGAGGTAGCCGTCGATCACCTCCCCGGCGAAGGGCGGGTGCTGCCAGGGCTGGTTGGCCGTGTTCACCACGTCGATATGCCCCTGCAACAGCAGCGGCGGGGCCGTGCCTTGGCCGGGCAGCCGGGCGATCAGGTTGGGCCGGGCCGGGTCGCGCGCCAGGATCGTTACCGGGATGCCGGCGTCCGCCAGCAGTTGCCGGATATAGCCGATACAGGCGGCCTCATTGCCGGGCGGGTTAGTGGTGTCGAAGCGAATGAGCGCCTGCGCGATTTCCGCAGGCCGCTGGTAGATCGTCGGGTCGCTGGTCGGGGTCATAAACGGCGGCACTCCTCAACTATCGGTCGCGGGTTTGGGCGGTCAGTGGGCGAAGGCCGCCGGGCTGCGCGCTTCGCCCAGCGCGCCGAGGGCCAGGCAGGCCGGGCAGCAGGCTTCCTCCCAGGCGCCCGCCACTTCGCCCAGGCGGGGCGGCGGCGCCCCGGTCCGCCGTGCCCGGCGCCGGATGATCATCCACCCGGCGAAGCCGATCACGGCCAGGACCACGAGCACACCGATCAGCGCGGGGCCTGCCGGCAGGCCGGTGGCCGCCAGCAGCCCGGCGATCCCCTGGCCCCCGGCGTAGCCGATGACGACATGCAGCAGGAAAAACACCGTGTTGCCGATGAACAGGCCGGGCAGGAAGACGCGCAACGGCAGCCCGGCGATCCCGGCGGCGGCCACCGTGGCCGCGCGCACGCCTGGCGTGGTCAGCGCCACGCTGAGCGCGGTCACGCCGCCGCGTTGCAGCGCGCTCCCGGCGCGGTCCAGCCGCGGCCCGGTCAGCCCGATGTAGCGCCCGAAGCGGTAGAGCACTCCGCGCCCCGGCCCGCGGGCCAGCGCGTACTGGATCACCCCGCCGATCAGCATCGCCACCTCGAACGTGACGATCACGCCGAACAGGTCGAGTTGCCCGGCAGCGGCCCGCGCCGCCGCGCCCAGCATAATCAGATCGGCGGGCACCGGGATCGGCACCCCCGCCTCCTTGAGGAGCATGACGAGGAAAATAGCCGGCAGCCCGTAAATCGCGCCCAGCGGGTCATCTGCGGGGGCGAGCATATGCACAAAGGCGACGAGATGTTCCATGGCGGCTCCCTGTCTACTACAAGCGGTCCCGCTCTCTGTTTGTCTCGGTATGCCTATTGTATGCTGTCGCCCTGCTCATTGTCTAGCCCAAAGGCTGCTCACTTTGCCGCGCCGGAACCACCCTGGCGCTCCAGCCGCGTTTCCAGCCCGTTGCGCAGGATCTCGATCCCGAACTGAAAGCGTTCGCCGGCATCCGGTGCCAGCAGATGGGCCGCGAGGGCAACCACGCTGGGATACTCGGTGGCCGGCAACGTGGCAAGCCAGTTCGGCGCCCCGGCGGCTGGCGCTTCCACCCCGTCTGTCGCTTCCGCGGGCGCGTTCTCCGTTTCCTCCAGCACGAACATCGTCACGTAGTCGTTCAGCAGCAACCCCGCGTAGGCGGCATCTTTCGGCGTGAAGCCGGCGTCGCGCAGGGTGCGCAGCGCGATTTCGGTCAGCCGCAACCGGTGCGGCCCCCCCGGCCCCCCGCTGCGGGCCAGCACGCGCGCCGCATCGCGATGGGCTAAGAGTACCCGGCGGTATTCGTGGGCCAGTTCCTCCAACTGCCGGCGCCAGGGCAGGGCGCGGTCGGGTTCGCGCATGGGCGCGCAGATTTCGTCGGCCAGCAGGCTCAGCAACTCCTGCTTGTTGCGCACATGCCAGTATAAGGACGCCGCCTTGATGCTCAGCTTTTGCGCCAGGCTGCGCATAGTCAGGCCGTCAAACCCGACCTCATCCAGCAGCGCCAGCGCGGCTCGGACGACCTGTCGCTGATCGAGGGCCGGTTCGGTTGGGGGGTTGGGGTCTGGAACGCTGAGAGGTCGCATTTTCATCCGCTGGTACTCTCCCGCGGGCAGCCCTCGGCCCGCTTGCTCCTCTGTTGCCACCGCACAAATGGGTATTGCCTCTTGACAGTATACCAGAAGCGTGCTAAACTAACAACGTTAGTCATAGGATAACATTGTTAGGTAAATGTGATTCCATAAGAAGTGTAAAGGAGTAACCAGAGTGGCAACCACGACTGCAAACAGCGCCCAGGGTACGGTTACGACCGGTGTGCCGGCGCAAGCGGCTTATACCACCGGCTCCGTCACCTCAAAAGACGGCACCAGCATCCGTTACCGCCGGCTCGGCCAGGGGCCGGGGGTGGTGATCCTGCACGGCTCCATGGAGTCCGCCCAGAGCCACATGGGTCTCGCCCTGGCCCTGGCCGATGCCTTCACCGTCTACCTGCCTGAGCGGCGCGGCCACAACCTGCCCGGCCCGTTCCGCAGCGATTACAACATGCGGAAGGAGGTGGAAGATCTGGATGCGCTGCTCACCGAAACGGGCACGCACAATGTCTTCGGGGTTAGTTCGGGCGGCCTGATCGGTCTCCAGGCGGCGCTTACCTTGCCCGCGGTGCGCAAAGCCGCGATCTACGAACCGGCGCTGATCGTCAGGGGATCGATCTCGACCGCGTTTCTGCCGCGCTATGACCGCGAGATGAGCGGGGGCAAGGTGGCCGCGGCGCTCGTGACCGGCATGCAGGCGGCGCGGTTGGGGCCGGCGATCTTCAACCTCATCCCCCGCCCCCTGCTCGAATTCCTCACCACCAGGGCCATGCAAAGCGAAGATACGACCGCGAAGCCGGGCGATATCACGATGCGCATGCTGGCGCCGACGCTGCACTACGACTTCGCGCTGGTCGCGGAGATGGCCGAGACGCTGGCGACCTTCAAGGCGGTGCCCGCCGACGTGCTGTTGCTCGGCGGGGGCAAAAGCCCGGCCTGGTTGAAGGCGGCCCTGGACGCGCTGATGACGGTCCTGCCCCACGCCCAGCGGGTGGAGTTCCCCGAACTCGACCACGGCGGGTCAAGCGATCCCGGCGCGACCAATCGTGGAGGGCAACCGGCGACAGTGGCCCAGGCCCTGCGCGGGTTTTTCGCCTGACCACAATGTTTAGCGGAGTGGTGTCGATTTCGGTGCTTTCTGTTTGTCGTAAGATATAGAAGGGCGGCCGGACCGCGGCGGCGCCCGTTTGTATCGTCCAAGAAAGCGGAGGGATCGACCAATGAAGTACGTCCTTTTGTTCTGCGGCACCCGCGCGCAGCAGCAAGCCTGGGAGGATATGACCGAGGAGGCCCGCGCGCAGCAGTACGAGCGGGTGGGCCGCTGGTTTGCGGAGAACCGGGCCAAACTGGGGCCGAGCAACCAGCTCCAGCCGCCGCAAACCGCGACGACCGTGCGCTTCCAGGACTCCGGCGAACCGCTTGTCCACGACGGCGCCTTCATCGAGGGCAATGAGGTCATCGGCGGCTATGCCGAGATTAACGTGGCCGACCTGGATGAGGCGTTGCACCTGGCGAAGACCTGGCCGGCTCGGGGGACTGTCGAAATCCGTCCCGTGATGGAATGACGGTCACGCCCGAGGCGCATGCTGCGGTGGCCGCCGTCTTCCGCGAGGAGGCGGGGCGGCTCACCGCCGCCCTGGTGCGCATCCTGGGCGACTTCGCCGTGGCCGAGGAACTGGTCCAGGATGCGTTGCTGGCGGCCCTGGAACGCTGGCCGGTGGACGGCATCCCGGCGCGGCCCGGCGCCTGGCTGTGGACGGTGGCCCGGCGGCGGGCCTTCAATCAACTGCGCCGCGATACGCGCTACCGGGCCAGGCTGGCGCAGCTCGCGCAGCCGGTGCCCCGCGAACCCGACGACCGGCTGCGGCTGATGTTCACCTGCTGCCACCCGGCGCTCGCGCGGGCGGCGCAGGTCGCGCTCACGTTGCGCGCCGTCTGTGGCTTCACCACCGGGGAGATCGCCCACGCGTTCCTCGCCTCGGAGGCCGCCGTGGCCCAGCGCATCGTGCGGGCGCGCCGCAAGATCGTCGCGGCGGGCATCCCCTTCCGCCTGCCGGACGACGAGGCGTTGGAGGAACGGCTGGGCGAGGTGCTGGCGGTGCTCTACCTGATGTTCACCGAGGGCTACCTGACCAGCGGCGGGCCGGTCGCGACCCGGCGCGATCTCGCGGAGGACGCCGCGTGGTTGGCGGCGCTGGTCGTCCGGCTCCTGCCGGCGGAGCCGGAGCCACTGGGGTTGCTCGCCCTCATGCGCCTGCATCTGGCCCGTGGCGCGGCCCGATTCACCGGCGATGGACAGTTGATCCTGCTGGCCGATCAGGATCGCGCGCTGTGGGACCGGGCCCAAATCGCCGATGGAGTCGCGCTGATCGAGCAGGCGGCCGCGCTACAGCGGCCAGGGCCGTACCAGGTGGAGGCCGCGATTGCGGCCTGCCATGCCGAGGCCCCCTCGTGGGCCGCGACCGACTGGCCGCAGATCCTGCTGCTCTACGACCTGCTGCTGAATCTGCGCCCCTCGCCGGTGGTGCGCCTCAACCGCGCGGTGGCCCTGCGGCAGGTGGCCGGGCCGGAAGCGGCGCTGGACGAGGTGAACGCCCTCGGCGGCACCCTGGAGCACTACCATCTTTTCCACGCCATTCGCGGCGAGTTGCTGCTGGACCTGGGCCGGCGCGAGCAAGCCCGCGCGGCGGACCTGCGAGCGCTGGCGCTGACGCACAACCATGCCGAACAGGCCCTGCTTACCCGGCGGCTGCTGGAGTGGTGAGCAGCGCCCGGGCCGATGAGCGATGCGCCGGATCCGGCGCATCGCTCATCGATGCTTGCAGCTAGCGGTGGTTGCTTACCTCCGGCTAGGCGGGGCGCAGTTGGGGAAGAAGGTGTTGGCCACGATCTTCGCTGCCTGGCCCCTGGTGATGTTGGCGGCGGGCCGATACGTACCATCCGTGTACCCGCTGATCACACCATGCAAAGCGATCCGCTCGATGTACACCCAGAAAGGATGCGCCGGCGGGACATCCGAAAACGTCTGCTGCGTCGGCTCTATAGGGTCGTTGTACCCGGCCGCAAGGGCGTCGATCTTGGCGATCTGGCCCCTGGTGACGTTGGCGGCGGGCCGGAAAGTGCCATCCGCGTAGCCACTAACCACGCCATGCAGGGCGGCGCGCTCGATGTACAGCCAGAATGGATCGGCCGCCGGCACATCGCTGAAAGTCTGGTGGTTCGCGGGGATCGTATCGGTGTACGGTGCCGAGTTAGCGATGAGCTTGGCAGCCTGTCCTCGGGTCACGTCGCTGTTCGGCCGGAAAGTACCGTCTGCGTAGCCGCTGATAATTTGCCGGCACGCCAGGCACTGGATGTACGTGTAGAACGGCCCGCCTTGAAGCACGTCGCTGAATGATATGACACACGCGGTGGGCGTTGGGGGCGTGGCGCAATCGGGTAGTTGGGTGGTTATTTCGGTGGTGTCGAGACTGTCGGGGCCGAAGGCGTAGCCGCCGAGAGCCACAACATAGTTGTCCACGGTTGCGGCGCCCAACCCGTAGCGTGCCACATTGAGCGACGGTCCCTCACTGAAGGCGTGGGTGCTGGGATCGAAGATTTGCGTGGCGTATGTGACACTGCCCCGCTGGCCGCCAATCACCCAGACACGCCCATGGACCACCGTGCTGCCGGAAACCCAGACGTTGCTGGGCAGGTGGGCATCCAGCAGGGTCCAGAAGTCGTGGGCGATGTCATAGTCATACACCGTGTTCAGGGTAGGCGCGAGCCGAGTGCGCCCCCCAATCACGTACAAGTGCCCATCCACCACGCCAGAGGCGGCGTAGCTTAAGGGAATCGGGATCGGCAACTTGATCAGCCAGGTGTTCTGTGCGATATCGTACTCCCATGTATCGTTCTGGCTGTTGCTTGGATCGGAGGGGTCCGTTCCGCCGACCAAGTAGATCTTGCCGTTGTAGTAGCCCACCCCGGCAAAGCGGCTGCGCGGGGCAGGCATGGGCGCCCCACTCGACCAGGTGCCGGTCGTGATGTCGTAAATCCGCGTGAGATTCAAAGCGTGGGTAATCACATCAGTGCCGCCGAAGGCGTAGAGTTTGTTGGTGGCCGGGGCATAGACGAGCGCTAGGCCGTTGGCGGCGTCCGGCATCGGGGTCAGGGTGGTCCAGTTATCGGTGGCAGGGTTGTAGCGGGCCAATTGATCATGCATCGTGCCATCGCTGCCACCTGCCGCGTAGACGTAGGTTCCGTCGCTGGCGACGCCGGCTAAGAACGACACCGCCGGCATTGGGCTGGCGACCGCCCAGGGCTGATGTGTGGCACCTACGCCGCAAGTTGGGGTGCCGGTAGCAGGTGGGGGCGTTGGGCTTGGCGTAACGGTTTCCGCGCACACTGTCGGCAGGTTTGACACTTCGGTGACATCGAGGCTGAAGTCGCCGCTCGGATTGCCGCCGTTAAAGCCGCCCGCGGCCACGATCGTGTGCCCCACCGCGGCGACGCCGAGCGACGAACGCGCCAGGTTTAGGAAGGGACCCCAGGTGACGCTGCCGGTCGCCGGGTCGAAGATCTGGCTGAGGCCGAGCGGCACGTGCGGCACTGGTTCGGTGGCCCGGCGGGCGCGGGTCGTCTGGTAGGGGCCGGCTGGGTTAATGAAGTCTTCGCCGCCCACGACCCAGAGGCGCCCATCGGTGACGGTTACACCCGCCAGGTAGACCGGGTTGCGCAGGGAAGTCGTTACGGTGGTCCAGGTATCCGCCGCGATATTGTAGTCGTAAATGGTGCCTACTACCGTGTTCGTGCTATCCGACCCGCCGAGCACGTAGAGATGGCCGTTCACGACGCCCGAAGCCGCGCCGGACAGCGCCTGAGGCATCATGGTACCGGTCATCCAGGTGCCTGCGGCGATGTCGTAGAGCCAGGTCTGGCGCTGCGCCGTGGCGCCGTCACAGGTGAGTGCCCCGCCCGTGAGGACGATCTTGCCGTTCCAGTAGCCTGCGCCCGCGAATCCCAGGCGCGGCGCGGGCAGATCCGTCCCAGCAGACCAGGTATCGGTGGCGATATCATAGATCTGGGTGAGCGGCTGGGCGTTGCAGTTATTATCGGCGTCACCGAACAAGTAGAGCTTATTGTTGGTGGGTACATAGACCAGCGGGGCCAGCGAAACCGGAGTCGGGACGGGCGCGAGGGTGCCCCAGCGATCCTGGGCCGGATCGTAGCGGGCGAGCTGGTCAATGTTTATTCCGGACCAGTTGTCGAAGCCGCTAGCCGAGTAGGCAAAGTGGCCGTCGCTGGCAAAGCCGGCGTCCAAAGCGGGGGCGGGCATGTGTTGCGCCAACTGGAACGGGCCGGGCTGACCGTCGACCACACAGGTCGGGCTTGCGGTGCTGGTGGTGGCCGGGACCGCTTGTTGCGGGTTGCTGAGTTGCCCGGCATCGCGCCCACCACGCGGTTGCACTTGCGCTTGTGCGGCCACAAGGGACGGGCCGCCGGACAGGAGGCCGATGAGGACCACCCCTCCACACAGAGCCAAACCCAGCAGCAGGGCTGCCAGCGCCGGCTTCCGGCTGAATGACCCCTGTATTCTTGCGCTCATCCGTGTTCTCCTTTCCTTCCTTACGGCGGATCCGCGTGAGGGAACAACCCATCTCTTTGCTCTCCAATGCCGCTAATGTCGCATGGGGAGCAGTCACCTCGGCGATCACCGTTAGCCACTGTTAGCCTATGTAAGAGCCGCATTGTGGAGTGGTCGCCTCACTCGGAGGCCGCGCCAATGGCAAAGAAGTGAAAACTGCAAGTGTACGCGTTCGCTTGGAGGACCGATCGGAGGCTGTCCTATTGTTCATCGGCTGGTTCCTTCCCGCTCATGGCTCCTCGGAACTTGTAGCTACAAGTGTAGCAGCGGGCCGCTGCTACACTTGTAGTCCGATTGTCACACAGCTATTAGGGGCTACCCCGCTACGGCGTCAGCGCGGCGCAAAGGTCGTCGAGCGATCCCCGGTCGACGCCGTGGAACGTGTCAGAGATCACGTTACCGTCGGCATCCACCAGCGTGGCAACCCGACCGGCGAACCGGTACTCGGGCCCACGGTAGTTGTAAAACAGGCCGTTCCCGGCGTACAGGACGCTGCCGTCGGGGTAGTAGGTCACGTGATTGGGGCCGGCCTCAGAATAATTCACGGTAATGCCGTTGGCCGCGAAGTAGCCGTTGTCCTGGTAATTGTCGAGTTCCTTGACCACGTTGCCGTTGCGGTCGGTGAAGATGGCGGTCCGGATGGTCAGGTCGCGGTGGCGCACGACCGTAAAGCCGCACGCATCGCTGAAGAACGGTATCACACGGGTGAACACGGTGTGCGTCGTCTCGATCGTGGGCGCATTGGCCAGCGCGTGCGCGCCCGGCAGGGCGGCGGTCACTGCCAGCAGGCCCACGAGCAGGGTACCGATTCGTGTCCCAAACTTAGCTAGGCTCATCTGCTTACCTCCTGTATCTCCCTCAACTGCTGCCGGATCCCGTCTTCCGTCGCGCCACCGAACGGGACCGCTCCCAAGAACCGCTCCGGGGATGGCCGCGCCACTCCTGGGCGGCTACGCCCGCAGTGCAGCCATTATCGCAAGGCCCGCCGCCGGGCGTACAGGGTTTTGTGATATAATAGGTCACACAGTTATTCGTACAAATACTCATACAGCCTCAGAATTACACCCTGTTTGCCCCTCACATTAGTGGAAAGTTAAAGCATGATGGCGGATCGGGAGTCCTTCAAGGCGTGGTTTAAGCAGCGCCGCAAAGCCCTCGACCTCACCCAGGGCGAGCTTGCCCAGCAGGCCGGCTGCTCGATCTATACGGTGCAGCGGATCGAGGAGGGCGTGTTGCGCCCGTCGCGGCAGTTGGGGGAACTGCTGGCCGCGGCGCTGGCGATCCCGCCGGAGGAGCGCGCGGCTTTCGTGCGCTGGGCCAGGACGGGGGAAGGGCCGGCGGTTCTGGCCGGCGTTAGCGTCACGGTGGCCGATGCGCTCGCGCGGGCCGCCCCGCCTGCGGGCAATGGGCGCGGCGTGCCCTCGGTGTCGCCCTCGCCTGTCATCCTGGACGTGCCCGCGAACCCGTACAAGGGCTTGCGCGCCTTCCAGGAGGCCGATGCACCCTATTTCTTCGGGCGCGAATCGCTCACCCGGCAATTGCAGGCGCGGCTGGTGGAAGAGGGCGCGCTGTCGCGCTTCCTGGCGGTGGTCGGGCCGTCGGGCAGCGGCAAATCGAGCGTGGTGCGCGCCGGGTTGGTGCCCGCGTTGCGCCGGCACCTGTTGCCTGGCGGACTATCCCCGGTGGTGGCCGATTTTGTGCCAGGCACGCACCCGCTGGAAGAACTGGAAGCGGCCTTGCTGCGGGTCGCCGCCAATCCGCCGCCCAGCCTGATGGAACAGTTGCGCGCCGACGAGCGCGGGCTGGCGCGCGCCGTCAAGCGCGTGCTGCCCGGCGACGACCGGACGGAGCTGGTGCTGGTGATCGACCAGTTCGAGGAGTTATTCATCCTCGTTCCCGACGAGGAGGTGCGCCAGGATTTTATCGACAGCCTCTTCAGCGCCGTCGCCGACCCGCGCAGCCGCCTGCGGGTGGTGATTACGCTGCGCGCCGACTTCTACGACCGCCCGCTGTTGTATCTGCCCTCCAGTGAATTGCTGAGCCGGCGCACGGAGGTAGTGGGGCCACTCACTGCGCAGGAGATCTACGCGGCGATCACCGGTCCCGCCGAGCGGGCCGGGCTGGAACTGGAGAGCAGCCTGGTCGCCACGATCCTGCAGGACGTGGGCGAGCAGCCGGGGACGCTGCCGCTGCTGCAATACGCCCTCACCGAGTTGTACGAGCGGCGCGACGGGCGCCGGTTGACGCTGGCGGCCTACCAGGCGGGCGGAGGCGTCTTCGGGGCGCTGGCCGGGCGAGCCGAGGGTCTCTACGGGGCGCTGACCGGGGCCGAGCAGACGGCGGCGCGGCAGCTTTTCCTGCGGCTTGTGGCGCTGGGCGAAGGGGTGGAGGACACGCGGCGCCGCGTGCCGCTGTCCGAACTGGTTTCGGCGGCCCGTGATGAGGATGCCCTGCACCGCGTCCTGGCCCTGTACGGGCGTTACCGCATGCTGACGTTCGACCGCGCGCCCCGGACCAACGAGCCGACTGCGGAGGTGGCCCATGAGGCGCTGCTGCATAGCTGGGGGCGGCTGCGCGACTGGTTGCGCGACAGCCGGGAACTGCTGCAAACGGAGCGCCGGTTGCTGGCCGCGGCAGACGAGTGGCAGGCGGCGGGGCAGGATGCGAGTTTCCTGGCGCGTGGGGCGCGGCTGGCGCAGTTTGCCGGACTCGCCGCGGAGTCCGGACAACCGGAGACCCTCGCGTTGACGAGTGAGGAGCAGGCCTACCTGGCCGCGAGCCTGGAAGATCAACGGCGGCAGGCGGTGGCGGAAGAGGCGCGCCGGACGCGAGAAGTTGCTTTACAGAAGCGATCCGCCAACCGGCTGCGCTACCTGGTGGCGGCGCTCACGCTCTTCCTCGTCGTGGCGACGGGGCTGGCGTTGCTGGCCGAAGGCCGCCAGCGGGAGGCCCAGGCCAACCTCATCCATTCCGAGGCCTTGCGCCTGGCCGCCGAAGCGAATGGCCTGTTGCAGACAGGTGGGCCCGCCGAACTGGCCGGCTTGCTGAGCGTGCACGCGATCCGCACTCAGTATTCGCCACAGGGCGACGCCGCGCTGGAGGCCGCCGCCCGGCTCGCCTATCCCGTGCGCCGGTTCGCCGGCTATACCGACACCGTCTGGGTCTCCACCTTCTCGCCCGACGGCAAGATCTTGCTGGCCCAGAGCGACACCGCGACACGCGAGTGGGATGTGGCTACCGGGCGCCAGATTGCTGTCCTGCCCTTCAGCGGCAACAACCTGGCCTTTTCGCCCGACGGGCGGGCGATCCTTGGCCCGCAGAACGACGGCACCATCCGCATCTGGGATACCCAGGCCCTGACCGTCACGCAGGTGCTGACCGCGCCGCGCGCCCCCGGCGGGAAGCCCGCGGCGCTGGTGGAGGCCTTCTACTCGCCCGACGGGCACTATATCGCCGCGAACGGCACGGACAAGACGGTGCGGGTGTGGGACGTTGCCGGCGGCCGGCAGATGCAGGTCTTCCCGCTGGAGAGCAATTTAACCAGCGCGCTGGCCTGGTCTCCCGACAGCAAATATATAGTCGCCGGTGCGGAGGACAATTTTGCACGGGTCTGGGACGTGTTAAGCGGGCGGCTGGTGCAAAGCTTCAACAAAGGGCTGGCGCCCGGCGCGGGGGCCGGCGTCGTGGCCGTCGCCTACGCTCCGGACGGCAAGACCCTGGCGACCGATGGGCCGCACAACAACGTGCTGCTCTGGGATGTCGCCACCGGCGCCCAGCTCCGCGAATTCGTGGGGCACACCGGCCCAGTCTGGAGCGTGGCCTTTTCCGCCGGCGGCCAAACGCTCTTGACCGGGGCGGGCGATGGAACGGCTCGCCTCTGGGATCCCGCGACGAGGCAGCAGCTGCAAGTGTTCCGCGGACCACCCGCCATGGTGGAAGGCACGGTCGGCGCCGCCTTCTCGCCCGACGGCACGCATGTCGCCACCGACTACTTCACCGGCGAGGTGATCCTGTGGAATGCCACGCGCCACCCCGATCCGCCCATCCTCAGCCGCAGCGGCCCCGTGGCGAGCGTCGCGTTCTCCGCCGACGACCGGACGGTCCTCACCGGCAGCTATGACGACCGGACGGCGCGGTTGTGGGACGCGGGCAGCGGCGCCCAGTTGCCGCTGGAGTTTCCCGGCCCGCAGGGCAGCACCGTGAACAGCGCCGTCTTCTCGCCCGATGGGCGCTATGTGCTCACCGCCAACGGCCGCCCGGACAAAGCGGCGTATATCTGGGACATCCACACCGGCGCCGAGGTGCGCGCTTTCCCGGTCAATGCAATCGTCGACCAGGCCGTCTACTCGCCCGACGGCAAGACGGTGCTGACCGGCAGCAGCGATAAGACAGCACGCTTGTGGGACGCCGCGACGGGCCGGCAATTGCACGTTCTCACCGACACCGCGCCGGTCTACGCCGTGGCCTATGCGCCTGACGGGCGGACTGTGCTCACCGGTAGCGCCGACGGGCACGCCCGGCTCTGGGATGTGCAATCGGGGACCGAAATCCGCCAGTTCGCCGGGCACCGCGATAACGTCGAGGATGTGGCTTACGCGCCCGACGGCCGGCGGGTACTGACGGGCAGCAGCGACGGCACGGCGCGCCTGTGGGATCTGCAGACGGGCGCCGTGCTGGGTGTCTTCTCCACGAACAACAACGGCGTCGCCGCCGTGACCTTCGCGCCCGACGGCAATAGCATCCTCGCCGGCAGCGGCGACGGCGTGGCCCATCTCTGGGATATTGCCGGGGCACCCACGGCGCTGGGCTGGGGCCGGGAGATCCGGCGCTTCAGCGGCCACACCGGAGCGGTGCAGGCGGTTGCCTTTTCGCATGACGGCAAATACGTCGCCACCGGCAGTGCTGACGGCACGGCGCGACTGTGGCACACCGACTTGCAGGACACGCTACGCGATCTCTGCGGGCTACTGACCCGCGACCTGACCCCGGACGAGCGGACTCAGTACAATATTGCCGATACGGCCCCCACGTGTCCGCAGCCGTAGGGCCCGGCCTGCCTTGACCGGCGCGCCAGGCTCTGCTACAATCGCACCGGGGCGGCCCGGCTGTTGACCGCCTCGTCGTGTGATTAGCGCATCCGGAGGAGGCTGTTGGTGAATAATCGGGCGATGATTCTGCGTGTGTTGTTCGTGGTGCTGGTGTTACTGGGCCTGGCCCAGCTTTTCGGCGTCGGGGGCGATCCCGGCCTGGGCAACGTGGTGACGATCCTGCATCTCCTGACCGGGCTGGTCGTCATCGGCATGATCGAGATGTTGTGGAGCCAGATGCGCGCCAATGGGCAGACGACTAATCTGAAGATGATCACCCGCGGGCTGTTCGTGGTGATTATCCTGATGGCGCTGGCGATGCTGTTTGATCTGGCGGTAGGCAGCCTGTTTATGCTGGTGCTTGTGCTGCATATCCTGGCCGGGCTGGGCATGATCGCGCTGTTCGAGGCGATCTGGGCGCGGCGCCGCGCGTAGCACATTGCGCGCCGGCTGCCTCCGTACTGTGTTGTCGGAGGGCGGGGGTTAGCTCACTCCCCGAGCGTTGGCGACGGCCTGGCGGGCCAGGGCTTCCACAGCGGTCCAGTCTCCGGCGCGCACGGCGACCGGCGGCAGCACCGACCCGGCCAGGCCCACGACCTGCGCCCCCGCCCGCAGATAGGCGCCTATTTCCCCCACGGTGGTGCCGCCCGCGGCCCACAGCGGCAGGTCGGGCAGCGGCGCGAGGATGTCGGCAAAATACTGCGCCCCGCCGACCGCACTCACCGGGTAGACTTTGACCAGGTCCGCGCCCTTGTCCCGCGCGGCGACGATTTCGGTGGGGGTGAGGGCGCCGAGGATGGTGGCCGCGCCGTACTCCCGCGCCACCGGCGCCAGGTCGGGCGCGATGGGCGCGACGACGAAGCGCGCGCCCGCGTCGAGTGCCATGCGCGCCAGGTCGGGCGTCAGCACGGTGCCCGCGCCGACCAGTACATCCGGGTTCTCGCGGTAACGGTCGGCCAGGTCGGTGATGACGCGGGCGGCGCCCGGCGTGGTCAGCGTGATCTCGACGCAGCCCAGCCCGCCGCGGATGAGGGCCTGGGCGGCCTGCCGGGCCAGATCGGCGCTGTCCACGCGCACCACGCCCACCAACCGCGCCCGGCGCAACTGCTCGACCACGGCGTCGCGCCCCGCGTCGCCTTCCGCCTGGATCCGGTTCCTGACCCCTGCCTCGTGCATTGCCGTTCTCCTTGCCTGGGATGCTTGCATACTCACGGGTCATTATACCACGCGCTACCGCCGAACTTCCCCGCTCCTAGATCCTGCGCCTGCCTCGCCGGCCGGCGTGGCCCCTGCTCGGAAGGGGATGCGCGGTTATACCATTATGATGAAACCGCCTTGACGGTGTCGGGAAGCCTCTGTTATACTTTCGCTGTGCGAGCCGTCGCAATGAAGCGGCCATCTCGTGTCTCCTAACCGCATAGATATGCATCTCAAGGAGGAGAAGCATGGTTGAGACAGTGCCCCGGCGTGAACTTTCGGAGCGCGATAAGCAGCGCGCCGCCCAGAAAGACCTGTTCCCCATTCAGGCCATCGACTACATCGAACTCTATGTCGGCAACGCGCTCCAGGCCGCCCACTATTACCGCCTGGTCTGGGGCTACGACATCGTCGGCTATCGCGGCCCGGAGACCGGCCAGCGCGACCGCGTGTCCTACGTGCTGGAGCAAGGCCGCGTGCGCCTGGTGCTCACCGCCCCCCTGACCAGCACCAGCGAGGTGGCCGAGCAGGTCCACCGCCACGGCGACGGCGTGAAGGACATCGCCCTGCGCGTGCCCCACGTCGAGCAGGCGTACCACGTCGCCCTCAGCCGCGGGGCCAGGGGCCTGATGGAACCGCAGGTGTTCACCGACGACCACGGCACCGTCAAGCGCGCCGCCATCGCCACCTACGGCGACACCATCCACAGCCTGATCGAGCGCGATTATCACGGCACGTTCATGCCGGGCTTCCAGCCGCGCGCGATCAAGGGCAAGGGCGTGGGCATCCGCGTCGTGGACCACATCGTCGGCAACGTCGAACTGGGCCACATGGACGAGTGGGTGGCCTTCTACGCCAACGTGATGGGCTTCGAGCAACTGGTCCACTTCGACGCCGACCAGATCTCCACCGAGTATTCGGCGCTCATGTCCAAGGTGGTGCAGGACGGCACCGGCAAGATCAAGTTCCCCATCAACGAGCCGGCCCAGGGCAAGAAGAAGTCGCAGATCGACGAGTACCTGGAGTATTACAACGGCCCCGGCGCCCAGCACATTGCCGTCGCCACCGGCGACATCCTGGCGACCGTGCAGCACCTGGAGGCCAACGGCTGCGAGTTCCTGAAGACCCCGCACACCTATTACCAGGACCTGCCGGAGCGCATCGGTAAGATCAAGGAAGACCTGGAGCAGATCGAAGCCCACAGCATCCTGGCCGACCGCGACGAGGACGGCTACTTGTTGCAGATCTTCAGCAAGCCGGTGCAGGACCGGCCCACCCTGTTCTATGAACTGATCGAGCGTCACGGCTGCCGCGGGTTCGGCGAGGGCAACTTCAAGGCGCTGTTCGAGGCCATCGAGCGCGAGCAAGCGCTGCGCGGCAACCTGTAGGAGGGCCACGACATGCCGTTCTATCATCGCGTGGGCGAGGTGCCGCCCAAGCGGCACACGCAATTCCGCCGCCCCGACGGCGAACTCTATACCGAAGAACTGCTGGGCAACGAGGGCTTTTCCGGCCTGGCCTCGCTGCTCTACCACTACTACCCGCCGGTGCGTGTGACCGGCATCACGCCCTGCCCGCTGGCGCCGGCAGAGGAGTGGCGCGAGCCGGTGCAGCGCCACTACCACCTGCGCACCAAAGCCGCCGAGCCGGGCGGCGACCCGATCACCAGCCGCCGCGTGTTGATGTTCAACGACGACGTGTCGCTCGGCATCGCCCGCCCGACCGCGCCGATGGACGGCTACTATTACAAGAACGGCGAGGCCGACGAACTCTACTTCATCCACGAAGGCACGGGCACCTTCGAGACCATGTACGGCGCGCTGCCCTATCACGAAGGCGACTACGTGGTCATCCCCCACGGCACGATCTACCGCGTGGTGATGGAGTCCACGCCGCAGCGCTGGCTGGTAGTCGAGTCGCGCGGGCGCATCGAGACGCCGAAGCGCTACCGCAACGAGTTCGGCCAGTTGCTGGAGCACTCGCCCTACTGCGAGCGCGACATCCGCGTGCCCGCGGCGCCGCTGACGCTGCTCGACGCGCCCGGCGCCGAGGTGCGCATCAAGGCCAACGGGCGGCTCAGCGCCTACCACTACGACCATCACCCCTTCGACGTGGTCGGCTGGGACGGCTATCTCTTCCCGTGGATCCTCAACATCGCCGACTTCGAGCCGATCACCGGGCGCATCCACCAGCCGCCGCCCACGCACCAGACGTTCCAGGGCCACAACTTCGTGGTCTGTTCGTTCGTGCCGCGCAAGTACGACTACCACCCGCTGTCGATCCCGGCGCCCTATAACCACAGCAACATCGACAGCGAGGAAGTGCTCTACTACGTGAACGGCAACTTCATGTCCCGCCGCGGCATCGACGTGGCCTCGTTCACCCTGCATCCCCACGGCATCCCGCACGGCCCGCACCCCGGCGCGGCGGAAGCCTCCATCGGCAAGGAGCAGACCGACGAACTGGCCGTCATGGTGGATACCTTCCGCCCGCTCAAGCTGACCCGCTGGGCCAAGGAATACGACGACGCGAAGTACCCGTTTAGCTGGGTCGATCCATCCCCGGCCCCCGGCAGGCCAACGAAATAGCGAGTGGTCAGTGGTCGGTGGTCGGTGGTCAGTAAAGGCCGGAAAGCCAATCCACAGTAGCACCGTGCGCACCACGTTCATTCTTGATCACTGACCACTGACCACTCGTCAAGAGAGGAGCGCAATGGCGCGCATCTTACGCATCAACCATATCGGGCTGGCCGTGCAGGACGCGCAGGCGCGCGCCTTCTGGGAAGCGCTGGGGCTGGAATGCACCGGCACGGAGGCCGTCCCGGCGGAAGGGGTCGAGGTGAGCTTCTTCCCGGCGGGCGAGAGCCGCCTGGAGTTGCTGCACCCGCGGGGCGAGGAAGGCCCCGTGCAGAAGTTCCTGACCAACCGCGGCGAGGGGGTCCACCACATCTGCTTCGAGGTGGACGATCTGCGCGGGTTGCTGGGGCAGTTGGCGGCGGCGGGCGTCGAACTGGTCAACCCCGAGCCGCGCCCTGGCGCCGAGGGCAGCCTGGTGGCCTTCATCCACCCGCGGGCCGCTCATGGCGTGCTGATCGAGTTGCGCCAGAGCGGCGCGCCCGGCGAACTGCCGGCGGGGGCCGATAATGCCGCCCAGTACTGAGCACAACCACGCGCCCGGCCCCGGTTCCGGCCCGCTGACCTACGGATCCTACCTGCGCGTGCCCGAATTGCTGGCTCTGCAGTCGCCGCTCAGCCTGCCCACCGTCCACGACGAGATGTTGTTCATCGTCGTGCAGCAGGCGCAAGAACTCTGGTTCAAGCAGGTGCTCTACGAACTGCAAACCATCATCGCCTTGCTGGACGCGGGTAACCTGCTGGACGCGGCGCGGCTCATCACGCGGGTGAACGGCATCTTCGGCGTGCTGGGGACCGAGGTGGATATCCTGGCGACGATGCCGCCGCTAGAGTTTGGCCGCTTTCGGGGGGTGCTTTCCACCTCCAGCGGCTTCGAGTCCGAGCAATTCCGCGAACTGGAACTGGCGTCCGGCCTCAACGATCCCACCTTCTTCAAAGTGATCGACAAGTATATGGACGGCGCGGCGCTGCGCGCCCGCTGGCCGCGCCCGCTGGCCGAGGCTTTCCGCGACGTGCTCGCCGGGCTGAACCCCGACCCGGTGGCCGCCCTGGTCTGCGTCTACGGCACGCCCGCCGCGCACCCCGAACTGTTCCTGCTGGCCGAGGCGCTGAGCGAGTACGAGGTGCGCTTCCAGGAATGGCGCTTCCACCACGTCAAGCTGGTCGAGCGGGTCATCGGCGACCGGTCGCCGGGCACGGCCGGCTCGGCGGGCAGCGGCTACCTGGGCAAGACGCTCACCTATCGCTTTTTCCCCGAACTCTGGGAGGCGCGCAACCGGCTCACCGCCCAGGGCATCGGCACGCGCTAAGCGGCACCCCGCGCCAAAAGAGGAGCCGCGCGCAGCCTTGCGCGCGGCTCCCATGTTTATCCAGCCCGTTTTGCCCTATTGCTGAGGCGCGTCGAAGGTCGAGGCACGGGGCGTGGGCGTGTTGGTCGGGGTAGGCGTGTCCTCGTCCGGCTCCTCCGTCGGCGTCGCGGTCGCGGGGGCGGGGGTGTCTGTGGCTGCCGCGGCAGTGGCCGTAGCCGTCGCCTCCCCACCGGGGGTATTGGTTGCCGGGACGCTCGTGGTGGTCGTCACCGGGCCGGGGCTGCCCGTCGGCGCGTAGGTCGGCGTGCCGCCGTTCACCGGCGTGTTATACGGCGTGCCTGTGCCGGGGCCCGGCTGGCCGAAGAAGCCGTAGCGCCAATCATAGTAGTGCTGGCCGATGTTGCCCATCTCCACCTGGAAGGCGGGCGTATTGCTCGGCGTGTAGGTCAGCACGCGGCGCTCGAACGCCTGGATCAGCACCTCGGTGTCCTTGCCCCGGATCGTGGCGTGCGCCCAGTAGGCGTCGCTGATGGGCAGGCCGGTGACATAGAACCAGGGGCTGCTGAGCGGCGCGACCACGATCTGGCCCTGCTCGCGGACCTGGCCGGTCTGGTTCAGGAAGTTCCAGAAGGCTTCCGGGATGTTGTGCTTGGTGCCGGCTTCGTAGTAGGCGACTTTGGTCAGCGGCACGGAGGCTTTCGCCGGATCGTCGCCGACATTGCCGTTGCGGTCAATGGTGGCGGTGACTTGCTGGCCGCGGCGGTCGGGGTCGGGGTGGTCGCCGAAGCGGCTATTGGCGACGTTGGCGAACGCGGCATAGGTGGGCGCGAGCTGGTCGCCGGGGTCGCCCGACATCGGGATCTCCGCCGGGTAGCGCACTTCGCCGCAGGGCGACGTGGTGCTGGTCTGGATGCAGCCGCCGATCAGTTCGACAGTCAGCAGGCCGTTGGTTACGAAGAACTTTTCATTGGCGTTGCCGGCGGGGTTATTGACCTCCATGCGGCTCTTGTCGAAATACTGCACCAGGTGCCGGCCCGAGCCGTCGGGGGCATCGGTCAGCGTCTCGTAGATGCCCGGCGTGTTGGGGTGCGGGCCCCAGTACCAACTGCGCGGCACGCGGCCCTCGGCCACCAGCGAGTCCGTCCGGTTCCACGTCACCTCGAAAGCGGGGTGCGCGAATTCGGGAAACTGTTGCGCGCCCGCGCCGATGAAGCTGAACACGGACAGACCCAGGCCGGCGATGGCCGCCAGGC
Source organism: Chloroflexia bacterium (assembly GCA_035693165.1). GTDB lineage: Bacteria > Chloroflexota > Chloroflexia > QHBQ01 > JAICKM01 > JAICKM01. The sequence goes on from DASSGZ010000154.1 coordinate 34,801, forward strand.
TGAACAAAACACGAGGCTGGGGTTTCATAGGCGAATTCCTCCTGTCAGGGTACGTTAGGGGTCATAGGCGTCCGGGCAAAATGCAGCGGCCCAGGCGCCTATGCCCAGCACGAACTATGCCTACAGGTCACGAGCAGCGCCGGTGAAGAGGCACGCAACGCGAGACCGGTCCGCTCGTGACCCGTGGGTCTATCGGTGTAACGAATGGGCCAGGGGCGGGTTGCAGCCGCGCCGCGCCGCGCCAGGGCAGGCTTCTTGCTCGATCCCGCCGCAGGAGGATGGGCCGATGAGCGACGAATCCGGGCGCCCCGCCGCGCCTGACGACGAATATGCGCAGATGTTGTTGCTGGAAGACCTGGAGAGCCTGGCCGAGGAGATGGACGAGGTGGGCGTAACCGACCTGGTCGAAGTGCGGCGCTGGCTGAGCGGCGACACGACCGACCCCCAGGCGGGTGTGCCCGGCGCCGCCGACCGCGCCGGGCTGGAGACCATCGCCCGCATGATGGCCGACCTCGGCGTCACCTCACGCACCGACCTCGCCACCCGCATCCGCGCCATGCAAGAGCAGATGGAGTGGGACGACGAGTGCTGAGGGATGGTACGTAATGCGGGTTAAAGTGTCTTGTAGAGCGGTGATATGCGATAATTGACTTGTACCGGCGCCATTTATGGCGCCGCTACGAGTGCGGGACGGGCCGGTGCGCTAGTGCAATGGTGTGAATACGCGTCCCTCAGCCCTCGTCCCGCGTCCAGCCGCCGCGGCGCCACATGTGGTAGAGGGGGATGTAGCCGAGGGCGGGCCAGAAGCGGGCGCCGGTGGGGTTGGTGGGCCGGTAGATGAGCCAGGTGCCGTGCAGGCCGCGCGGCGGCGCGGCGGGCGCGCGGGCGGTGAGCGCGGCCAGCGTGGCGGCCCACAGGGCACGGCCCAGGCCCTGCCCGCGCAACGCCTCGGCGATCATGAAGTCGTGGATGAAGCCAACGGTGCCCGGCGGCAACTGGGTGATCTGGGCCGGGTGCGCGTCCTCCGTATCGAGCGAGGCCATGCTGAAAGCGCGCGGCGTGGCGGGATCGGTATCGGCGCAGGCCACCAGCAGCACCCAGCGGCGCGGCTCGGCCAGCACCGAGCGCACCACATAGGCGAATTCCTCGCGCAGGCGCGGCGGGATGCGGTCGGCATAAGGGTCGTTGCGCGCGTGGTAAGCGCAGAGATCGGCGTACAGATCGACCAGGGCCGCCGTGTCCGCGCGCGTCGCGGGGCGGATGTCGAAGCCGGGTGGGACCGGGAAGGTGGGCGGGGTGGTGTCGCGGGGCCGGTAGGCGAAGACCGAGGTCATGCGGAAGCCAAGGGCGGTCAGGGCCGGGTCGAGGCCGGCGGCGGGCGGCACCAGCGACAGCACCCACGGTTCGCGCGGCGGGGCGGGCGTGGCGCGCAGCATGGCGTCGAACAGCGTGTGGAAGACGGCGTCGGGCGGATCCTCGGCGGCGGCGGCGAACTGGAAGAAGATCTCGCAGGTCAGGTGATCGGCGGGCATCCACATCAACTGCGAATCTTCGGCCCCAAAGTGGCGCCACCAGGCGCGCATGTACCCGGCGAGCGCGGGCGGCGCGCCGGGCGCCGCCGGGCGTTCGGCCACCAGCGCCCAGCTTTCGGCCAGATCCTGATCGGCGTCGAGCACGCGGCGGGCGGCCCGCTCGACCTGGGGCGGGCAGGAGAGGCGCGGGTCCAGCGTGTGCCAGCGGCGGTACTGATCGGCCAGGAGCGTGGCGACGGCGGGCAGATCGCTGCGCCGCAGCAGCCGGGTTTGCAGCGCCTAGTCCTCGCCCAGGTACGCCTTGCGCACCCGTTCGCTCTTGAGCAAGTTCGCGCCGGTATCTTCGAGCACGATCTGGCCCGTCTCGATCACGTAGCCGCGGTGGGCGATTTGCAGCGCCAGCAGGGCGTTCTGCTCGACCAGCAAGATGGTGTTGCCCGCGGCGTTCAGATCCTTGACGATGCCGAAGATCGTCTCGACCAGGATCGGCGCCAGGCCCATCGAGGGCTCGTCCAGCAGCAGGATCGTGGGCTTGCTCATGAGTGCGCGGCCCATCGCCAGCATCTGCTGCTCGCCGCCGGAGAGGGTGCCGCCTTGCTGCGCCAGCCGCTCCTTGAGCCGGGGGAAGAGGCCGAGCACGCGCTCCAGGTCTGCGGCAATGCCGGCCTTGTCGTTGCGCGCGAAGGCGCCCATCTCCAGGTTTTCCTGCACCGTCATGCGGCGGAAGATGCGCCGGCCTTCCGGCGAATGGGCCAGGCCCAGGCGGACCATCTGGTCGGCGGGCAGCGTGTCGATGCGTTTGCCTTCCAGCCGCACCTGCCCGCGGCGCGGGTGCAGCATCCCCGAAATCGTGCGCAGCGTGGTCGTCTTCCCGGCGCCGTTGCTGCCGATCAGGGTCACGATTTCGCCCTTGTTCACGGTCAGGGAGACGCCCTTGAGCGCGCGAATGTTGCCGTAGTAGGTTTCGATGCGGTCGACTTCGAGTAATGCCATCCCTTGCTCCTCTGCTTAGTAATCTGTCGCAAGGCACTTGTCACGCTGAGCGCAGCGAAGAGTCTCGTCCCTTGGGCGACAAGACGGAGATTCCTCGCTCCGCTCAGAATGATAGTTCGCGGTTGGCGGTCTGCTTAGACGCCCACCGGCACCGGCCGGCCCAGATATGCCTCGATCACGCGCCGGTCGGCCCGCACCTGGGCGGGCGCCCCCTCGGCGATCTTCACGCCGTAATCGAGCACGACCACCCGGTCGGAGATGCGCATGACCAGGCGCATGTCGTGCTCAATCAACAGAATCGTCACCCCGCGCTCGGCGCGCAGACGCCCGATGAGCGCCATGATCGCCGCCGTTTCCTGCGGGTGCATGCCGGCGCTCGGCTCGTCCAGCAGCAGCAGCGCCGGATCGGTCGCCAGCGCGCGAGCGATCTCCAGGCGGCGTTGCTCGCCATACGACAGGTGCTTGGCCGGGACTTCCGCGACGCCGGTCAGGCCGGTAAAGGCCAGCAGTTCCCGCACGCGGGCCGCCGCGACCGTCTCGTCCTCGATCTGGATCGGGGTGTGAAAGACGGCGTCCCACACCCCGCCGCGCATGCGGCAATGGCAGCCCACCAGCACATTTTCGCGCACCGACATGTTGGCGAACACGCGGATGTTCTGAAACGTCCGCCCGATACCCAACTGGGCGATGCGATCGGGCGCCAGCCCGGCAATCGCCTGGCCGTCGAACCAGATCACGCCGCTGGTCGGCCTGTGAATGCCGCTCAGCACGTCGAAGAACACGGTTTTGCCCGCGCCGTTGGGGCCAATCAGGCTGATAATCGCATGGCGCGGGATCACCAGGTCGATCCCGTCGAGGGCCACAAGGTCGCCGAAGCGTTTGGTGATCCCGACGGCCCGCAACAGCAGCGGGCGGTAGGGGGCGGTCTCGTCCATGGCTGCCTCTGCTTCCTGGCCGCGGATCGGCAGCGCCTTATTCGCTCGCGCTCCCCCGGCCCAGGTACGCCTCGATCACCCGCGGGTTGGCGCGGATCTCGGCGGGCGTGCCCTCGGCGATCTTCACGCCGTAGTCCAGCACGGAGATGCGCTCCGACAGGCCCATGACCACCTTCATATCGTGCTCGATCAGCAGGATGGCGATCTCCAACTGCTGGCGCAACTCGCGGATGAAGCTGATCAGGCTCACCGTTTCCTGCGGGTTCATCCCGGCGGTCGGCTCGTCCAGCAGCAACAGCTTGGGGTTGCTGGCGAGGGCGCGGGCGATCTCCAGGCGGCGCTGGTCGCCATAGGGCAGGTTTTTCGCCAGGTCGTCGGCGGCACCGGTCAGGCGCACGAACTTGAGCAGGCGCACGGCTTTCTCGCGCGCCTCCGTCTCCTCCTGGCGCACGGCGGGCGTGCGCACGACAATCCCCAGCAGCCCCGAGCGCAGGCGGCAGTGCTGGCCGACCAGCACGTTTTCCAGGGCCGTCATATTAGCGAAGAGCCGGATATTCTGGAACGTGCGGGCGATGCCCAGCGCGGTGATGGACGACGGCGGCGTGCCGGTGATGTCCTTGCCGTCGAAGACCATGCGCCCGCTGGTGGGCTTATAGAGCCCGGTGATCGTGTTGAAGAAGGTCGTCTTGCCCGCGCCGTTCGGCCCGATCAGGCTGACGATGCCGCCGCGCGGGATAGTGAAGTCGACGTTGTTGACCGCCACGAGGCCCCCGAAGCGCATGGTGATGCCCTGGGCCGAGAGCAGTTCTTTCCCATCGGCGACGGCAGGGCCGCCCGCCGGGGGCGCGGCCGCGGTGGGCAGGCTGCTACCTGGTTGGCTCATCGTTTAGTCCCCTCCTTGGGTATCGGGGTCAGCCTGCCCGGCTTCGCGCACATCGTACACTTCCTGGCGTTCGGCCTCGCTGATGTTCTCGCTGTCGGGGCGCAGTTCTTCGCGGCGCCGGCTGCTGGATATCAATCCCTCGGGCCGGAACAGCATGAACAACACCAGCACCACGCCGTAGATGAAGAACGTATAGTCCGTCAGTTTCATCTGGACCAGCAAATCGACGTTGATCGCCCGGCCCAGGTCGTTGATCCAGTTGGTGATCTGGATCAGGAAGACGGTCTGCAACAGGTAGATGACGACGGCGCCGAGGATGACGCCCCACAGGTTGCCCATGCCGCCCAGGATGACCATGCAGAGGATCAGCACCGATTGGCTGAAGTTGAACTGCTGCGGCGAGGCGAAGCCGAGGTGGGCCGCGTAGAACGTACCGGCGAAGCCCGAGACGGCGGCGCCCAGCCCGAAGGCGAACAGCTTGGTGGTCGTCGTGTTAATGCCCATCGTCGCGGCGGCCAGTTCGTCCTCGCGGATCGCCATCCAGGCCCGGCCCAGCCGCGAGTCGCGCAGGCGGTTGATGACGAAGATGATGCCCGCCACCAGGACGAGGGCCAGGTAGTAGAAGCTGATGTTGTCGTTGCCGGCGCCGATGATGAAGCCGCCGATGGCCGGGCGATCCACCCCGGAGATGCCGTTGGTGCCGCCGGTCAGTTTGTCCAGGTTGAGGATAAAGGTCGGCACGATCTCGCCGAAGCCCAGAGTGACGATGGCCAGGTAGTCGCCGCGCAAGCGCAGGGTGGGGGCGCCGAAGGCCACGCCGAAGAGCGCGGTGATGCCGGCGGACACGAAGAGCATGATCCAGAAGGGGATGTGGATGTCGAAGAGCGACGACCCCAGGATGGCGTAGGTATAGGTGCCGATGGCGAAGAACGCCGCGTAGCCCAGGTCGAGCAGGCCGGCATAGCCCACCACGATGTTCAGGCCGAGCGCGAGCAGGACGAAGGCCCCGGTATCGGCGGCCGCGTTGATAATGGCCTGGTTGTAGAGCTGGGAGAACGGCAGCGTCAGGATATGGTTCTCGGCCAGCAGTTGCGGCACCGGCACCAGCAGGAGCAGGACGCCCAGGATGCCCGCCGTGATCATCGAGCGGCGGCTGGCCCGCCGCGCGGGGGGCAGCAACCGCTTGTCGGCGAAACTGGAGCTGGGGCGTGCGCTTGTGGATTGTGACATCGTGCGCCTACACTTTCTCCGGGACGTGCTGGCCGAGCAGCCCGGACGGTCGGAAGACGAGAATGAGAATCAGCACTGCAAAGACGACGGCCTGCGTCCATTGCGGCTGGAAGAACGTATCGCTCATGGCTTCGAGAATGCCGATCAGGAAGCCGCCGAGCATGGCGCCGGGGATATTGCCGATGCCGCCGAGCACGGCGGCGGTAAAGGCGCGCAACCCGGCCTGGTAGCCCAGGGTAAACTGCACGGCGCGAATGAACATGCCGTAGAGCAGCCCGCCCGCTCCGGCCAGCGCCGCCCCGATGAAGAAGGTGAGCGCGATGGTCATGTTCACGTTGATGCCCATCAGTTGCGCCGTCTCCCGGTCCAGCGCCGTGGCGCGCATGGCCTTGCCCATCTTGGTCCGCTGCACGAACAGCGTCAGCAGCACCATCAGAACGATCGCGACGACCAGGATCAGGATGGCTTTGCTGCGGATGGTGAGGGCCTGGGTGCCGATGGGGATGTGGTAGAACGTGTCTTGAAAGATGTCGGGGAAGTTGACCGGGGCGGGACCGCGCCAGATCTGGCCGACGTTCTGCAGGATATACGATACGCCGATGGCCGAGATCAGGGGCGCCAGTTTGGGTGCGTTGCGTAAGGGCCGGTAGGCCACCTGTTCCACCAACACGCCCAGCAGCCCCATCAGGACCATGGTGATCACGAACGTGACCAGCAGGGCCAGGATGACCATGAGCGGGTCCTGGAGCACGGGATTGGCGTCGTTCACCCCGAACAGCGCGACGACGCTGATGGCCGTGAAGGAGCCGAGCATGAACACATCGCCGTGGGCGAAGTTGATCAGTTCGATGATGCCGTAGACCATGGTGTAGCCGAGCGCGATGAGCGCATACACCGATCCGCGCGAGATCCCGTTAATCAATTGTTGCAATATGAAAACTGGGTCCAATACGCCTCTCCTCTCCAGCCCTGGTGCCGGGGTGTAATAAGGGGCGGCCTCCGGCTAGACGCGCCCCTTGCGTGATCACCGTGCGGCCACCTGCCCCCCGGCCCGGCGGGGTCCGGTAGCCTCCCCGCCCCGAGCACCCAGGGCAGGCCCGCCCGCGGTCCGGTACTACCTCTTATTTGGCCGCTTCAAAACGCTGCTGGTCGATAAAGTCCCACTTACCGCCTTTGACCTGGTAGATCGAGACCCAGCGGTTGGTGGTGTCGCCGTTTTCGTCGAAGCCGGTCGTACCCAGCACGCCTTTGTAATCCTTCGTCGCCGCGATGGCCGCCCGGACGGCTTCGCGGTCCTTCTTGCCCGCCGTCTTGATGGCCTGGATGATGATGTTGGTGGCGTCGAAGGCGCTGGCGCTGTAGGCGCCGGGATCGTCGTTGAAGGCGGCTTTATAGTCGGTAATGAACTGCTTGCCTTCCGGCAGGGTCGCGACGTTCACCGCCATCACCGTGGCGTAGGTATTGTCGGCATCGGCCCCGGCCGTCTTGAGATACTGGTCCTCCTGGATGCCGTCGCCGCCCATCAGCGGGATGTCGAGGCCGGCAGCCTTCATCTGCTTGCGGGCGATAGGGATCCCGGTGGCCGTGGTCCCGCCGAAGTAAAGCAGATCGGGTCCTGCCGCAGCGGCTTTGGTGAGGATGGAGCTATAGTCGGTCGTGTTCTTCGGCACGCCGTCGTGGCCGAGCACGGTACCGCCCTTGGCCTTGAACTCCTTCTCGAACTGGTCGGCCAGCCCCTTGCCGTACGATTCCGTATCGTCCAGGATGTAGACTTTTTTCTTGCCGAGCTTGTCGTAGGCGTAGTCGGCGGCGACCGGCCCCTGGATATCGTCGGTGGCGCAGACGCGGAAGTAGGTTACTTTGCCGGTGGGGCGCAGGCTTTTGGTCTCCCCCAGTTCGGGCTTGGTCAATTCGGGGCCGGTGTTGGTCGCGCTGATATTGGCGAGATTGGCCTGGTTCAGCTTGGGCATCATGGCCTTGGCGACGTTGCTGTTCAGCGGGCCAAACATCGCCAGCACATCGGGGTCGGCGATGAAGGCGTCGGCGTTCTTGGACCCCTGCGCCGGGTCGTGCGAGGTGCCGCCGGGGGGCACATCGTCCAGGAAGTACATCTGGAGCTGCATCGGCTTGCCGTCGATGGTGACGCCGCCCGCCTTGTTGGCCTGGTCGATGGCAAGCTGGACGCCGTTGCGGGTGGGGATGCCGATGCCGCCCTCGGCGCCGGTCACGGGCAGGTCGACCGCGATCTTGACCACGTTACCCGAACTCCCTCCGGCAGCGGTGGTCGGGGCCGCGCCGGTATTACCGGTGTTATTGCCGGCGGCCGGGGTGGTATCGGCGGTGCTGGAACCACATGCGGACAGCAGCATACTTGCGCTCACGGTCAGGGTTACGAACAAGAGTGGGAACCGGGGCTTATTCATTGACAGCCTCCTCTGGCGGGCTGGAAGAAAGCCAACAACTGCAGCAACCGGTGGGTGTACCTCCGGGCGGCATGTGCAGGTTCGATCAATGAAGCAGCCGGTCTACGTCGCTGTAGGTCGGAAGATTGGCAGCATTATAGTTGGGATGAATCCACTTGTCAAGACTCGGAGAGGGACCGGGCGCCCGGCTGGGGTATATCCCACAAGCCACCGGCTGCGCTTGCGCAGGCCGCCGGCGCGGCCTATCCTCCAGTGGCTCAGCCCGCGGAGGCGGGCTCTGTTGCGCTAGCCCGTCCGTTTGACGGGCCGGGCGCTGCCGCCGGGTAGCGCGCCCAGTGGCTTGAGCCACCGGCTACGGTTACGAAGGCTGCGTGTGCAGCCTCTTTATGTTGGCCCAGGCCGCGCAGGCGGCCTTTGTATTTGTTGCCCGCCCTTTTAAGGGCCGGGCAATGGAGCCGGGCGCGGGATGCAACAAGGGGACGGCTCCAGGCGGAACCGTCCCCTCGTTCAACGCACCCGCAGGCGAATTACTGCTGAGGGGCGATCTTGAGCTGATCGACGAACTCCCACTTGCCGCCCTTAGCCTGGTAGATCGAGATCCAGCGGTTGGTGGTGTCGCCGTTTTCGTCGAAGCTGGTGGTGCCGATGACGCCCTGGTAGTCCTTGGTCGCGGCCAGCGCGGCGCGCACAGCCTCGCGGTCCTTCTTACCGGCCTTCTTGATCGCCGCGATGGCGATGTTGGTGGCTTCGTAAGCGTTGGCGCTGTAGGAGCCGACATCGGTGCCGAAGGCGGTCTTGTAGTCGGCCAGGAACTGCTTGGCTTCCGGCAGCGTGGTCGCGTTGACGGCGGCCAGGGTGCCGTAGGTGCCCTCAGCGTCGGCGCCGGCGGTCTTCAGGAACTCATCGTTGATGATGCCGTCGCCGCCCACCATCGGGATGTCCAGCCCGGCAGCCTTCATCTGCTTGCGGGCCACGGGGATGCCGGTGGAGGAGGTGCCGCCATAGAACAGCACGTCCGGGCTTTGCGAGGCGGCCTTGGTCAGGATCGAGCTGAAGTCGGTGGTGCCCTTCGGCACGCCGTCATGGCCGAGCACGGTGCCGCCCTTGGCCTTGAATTCCTTCTCGACGTTGTCGGCCAGACCCTTGCCGTAGGTTTCGGTGTCGTCGAGGATGTACATCTTCTTCTTGCCGAGCTTGTCATAGGCAAAGTCGGCGGCCGCCGGCCCCTGGATATCGTCGGTGGCGCAGACGCGGAAGTAGGTCACCTTGCCGGTGGGGCGCAGGTCCTTGGTCGCGCCGTACTGCGGCTTGGTCAGCGTCTCGTTGGTGTTCGCCGGGCTGATATTGGGCAGGTTGGCCTGGTTCAGCTTGGGCATCATGGCCTTGGCGACGTTGCTGTTGAACGGGCCGATCATGACCACGACATCGGGGTCGGCGATGAAGGCGTCGGCGTTCTTGGAGCCCTGGGCCGGGTCGTGCGCCTGGCCGCCGGGGGGCACGTCGTCGAGGAAGTACATCTGGAGTTTCATCGCCTTGCCGTCGATGGTGACGCCGCCCGCCGCGTTGGCCTGGTCAATCGCCAGTTGGACGCCGTTGCGGGTGGGGATGCCGTCGCTGGCGTCGGCGCCGGAGACCGGCAGGTCGACCGCGATCTTGACCACATCGCTGGAGCTACCGCCGGTGCTGCCGCCGGTGGCGGTGGTGGCGGTGGCCGCGCCGGTGCTGCCGCCCCCGGTGGTGGCCGGGGTGGGGGTGGCCGTCTCGCCGCCGCAAGCGCTCAACAGCATGCTCGCGCTCACGCTCAGCGACAGCAGCAGCATGCTAATCCGGGATTTTTTCATAGAAGCTCTCCTCCATGGGATTGTGCTAGGGATACGAAAAACCTCTCGTGAATCCACTGCGACGGGTTGCCCTGGCCCGGCAGATGTTTACAGGAAGGGTAGAACGAAGTTTCGTGGAACCGGCGAACCGGAAGCGAACGGGCGCCACACCTCCCCTCTAGCATGGACGGCGCAGGACACGGCGACAGGCCCCCGTCCTGGGCCTATCGGCCAACTTTGCAGGCATTATAGTGGGGCGCGGGCCGCTTGTCAAGATGGCCGCAAGGGGTTCTCCCCATCGGGGGCCGGGCGGTAGCGTGTGCCGCGTGCGCCCGCTACTCGGCGGCGGACGGCGGGGTCGCGGGCGCGGGGCGCAGGCGGGCCAGGACCGGATCGATCCGATCCAGCCGCATCAGGATGCCCAGCATCACGCCCAGGTAGATCATGTTGCGGTAGAAGGTGAGTTGCAGGTCGGCGTAGGCGATCACCACCTGCATCACCACCAGGGCGATGATCATGCCGGCCAGCGCCTGGAAGAAGGGATCTTTCAGCCGGCGCATGACCAGGCTGCCCTGGATCACGCACGACGCGATCAGCAGCCAGAAGATAATGAACCCCACAGTGCCCATCTTCAGCCAGATCCAGAGGATCTCGTTATGCGGAATGTAGTCGCGCAGGGGGAAGGGGATGGGCGCCAGCGGCACCAGCATCTCGTAGGGCCGGCCAAAGCCGGTGCCCAGCACGGCGTTGTGGCGGATAGTTGACATAACGTTATACTGCTCGTAGTCGCGGTACAGGTTGGACGAGGCGTCGCGCGGGTCGTTTGGCTGGTAGAGCGATTTGATCATCTGGATGGGCTGGGCGATGGCGGCGTCGCTGTTATAGAAAGCCCCCACATAGACCAGGCCCAGCAGAAACAGCGGCACCAGGATGCGCGGCAGCAGCACCCGCTTGGCGGGGGGCAGCGTCAGCAGATAGGCCGCAGCACCGACGAACAGCGCGAAGAGGGCGGCGCGGCGGCGCGTCGCCAGCAGCGTGAACAGGGTGAACGGCACCACGGCCCAGGTGAGGAGCCGCAGGCGGATGGGGCCGCCGTAGATAGCCAGCCCGGCGGCCAGCAGCAGCAGGGTGTCGAAGAACAGCGCGTCCTCGTGCCCCGTGATGGCGTAAATGCCGGTAAGGTCGCTATGGAAGGGCACGAAGTAGCGGTATACGCCCTGCAATGCCTTGATGCCGATCATGACGACGACGATCCAGCCCACGATGCGCACCTGCCCGGCGGTGCGCACCAGGTTGACGGTCAGCAGGTAGCAGAAGCCCATGTAGAACAGCGCCCGGATCTCCCAGAGCGAGACCTTGAAGTCGCCGCCTTGCAGCAGGCCGAAGGCCCACGAAAAGCTAACCGCCGCCAGGAACAGCAGCAGCGGCGCGCCCAGGCGGCCCAGGCGCAGCCGGTGGGCCTTGCGCTCGCGGACAATCAGCGCCAGCGCGGTCCAGGCGAGCAACAGTTCCAGCAGGTTGGCCGTGAGCCAGGGCAGATTCTCGTGCGTCCAGGCGTTCCAGCCCTCGGTGCCGCCGATGTTGCTGAAGAGCGGGATGCGCCCCGTCACCGGGTCGGCCAGCCCGTCGATGCCGTACTGTTCGAGCAACAGGCCGCCGGCCAGCACCAGGTAGACGCCGAACACGGGCCGGTACCAGATCATGCCGAAGATGGGGATCAGCGCCAGCACGCCGAACAGGACCAGGTCGCCGCCCGTGAGCACCACGGCGAGCCCGGCCAGCGCGCCCAGCAGGATCAGGCCGATCAGCACGCCGCGCGGCGGGCGCTCGACCAGCGGGCGGGCGGCGGGCGCGCCGCCTGTCGTTTCGCGGGCTTGCCCGCGCGCCTGGGGGAAGGCCAGGGAGTCGTTCATCGCTGTCCAATCATAGCGGCCGCCGCGCGGCGCCCGCGGTCACTAACGCAAAATGAAGATGTGGATGCCGACGAGGACGGCGATCCAGACTGTCATCCCGGCGATGGTCGCGGCGTTCCACTTGCGGACGAATTGCCCGGCCAGCAGGAAGGTGAACAGCAGCGGCAGGATCAGCGTCACGCCGTCTGCTCCTCTTGCGCCATCATGCGGTTGAGCCAGGGCGGCAGCGCCGAGGGGCTGTCCGCCGCGCGCCGGCCCCCGAACCACGTCATCAGCGCCACCACGCTGAACCCCAGGCCCACGGCCACCACCAGGCCGACCAGCAACACGCCGAGCAGTTTGTTGACCGACAGCGCCGGGCTTTGCGGCACCACCGGCGGGTCCACAATCTGGTAGGTGCCTGCCTGCAAGGCCACGGCCTTGTCCTTGGTGAAGCGGGCTTTTTCCAGCTCCGACCCCACGTACTTGAGGTGGTCGAGAACGGTCTGGTAGTTGGTTTGCAGGCGCTGGAAGTTCAACTGCTCGGCTTCGGGCAGCTTGGCCCGGTCGGCCGGCGGGTGGCTCTGTTCCCAGGCCGACAGCTCCGTCGAGGCTTGCTGGAGTTGCTGCTGGTAGCTGGCTTGCTGCGCGCTGAGGAAGGTGATCGCCTTGTCGGCGTCGCCCACCCGGTCGGCGTTGCGCTGCGCGATGAACAGGTCAATGGTCCGGCTGACCACCTGCTGGGCGGTTTGCGGGTCGCGGTTGCGGTAACGGAAGTTGATCAGGCTGTCGGCGGAAGTCCATGCGTTCAGGTCCCGGCGCAGTTGGGCGATGGTGGCATCCATCTTATTCGGATCGCCGTCGCCCTTGAGGCGGGGCACGCCGTCGATGACCTTGCGCAGGAAGTCGTCGGTTTGCAGCAGGGCGGTCAGGGCGGTGTACTCGTTCGTAGCGGAGGCGACCGGCATGCTCAACTGCTGCCCGGCGCCGTCGAGCACGGGGTTGCCCTGCACAATCATGCGCGCCTGCACCTCATACAGCCAGGAGGTATAGAGGCCCCCGGCGACGGCGATAATCAGCGCCGCGAGGAACGGCACGAAGAAGAGCCACTTCCGCCGGAAGAAGGTTTCCAAATATTCACGCATCGTTCGATTGATCCTTTCACCAACCAACCAGGCATCCGGGGGCCCGCCAGTGGAATGGGGTCATGTGCGGGTAGTGCGCCCTGGCGGCGCCGGTCGCCTGAGACCGGCACCGCCCGTGCATAAGCAGGAACCGTTCCACGGCTCCCGCCGCCGCGCTTAACGGCTGTACCACTGGCGGAGCACCTGCTCGGCGGGCTTGTTTTGCGGGCTTTCGCCGTTGTCCAGCGGGCCGCCGGCATTCGGGTCGCTGTACCACGGCGTCCAGAAGATGCCCGTCATCCAGTCGACGTTGCCCCAGACCCGCATCGTCGCGTCATAGGCGTTGGCCTGCACACTCAGTTCCAGGTAGGAGTCGGGCTGCAGATCCCAGCGGCCCGGCGAGTTGGCATACGACCCGAAGCCGATTTTGGTGAATTGCACCGGCTTGTTCCAGCGGACGTGCGCGGCGGCCACCGAGTCAAACCAGTGGAATTCCTGGCCGACGGCGTTGGGGCCGAACGGGTCGCGGTAGTGACGCCAGCCCTCGACCAGGGGATCGGTCAGGAAGTTGTTCCAGGAGAGCGGGAAATAGGCCGAGATGCCGATATAGTCGAGCGCGTCCCACCAGTCGATGGTGGCAAATTCGGGCGTCTTCTTGTCGCCCCAGTTGGCCGAATAGGTCAGCGGCCCGAAGTATTTCGCGCGCACGGCGCTGATCACCTGGCGCCACTGCGGCGAGTATTGCGGCGTGGTCAGGGTGAAGAACTCGGTGCCGATACAGAACTCGTCGGCCTGCACGCTCTGGGCCAGGGCCGCGTAGGCGGCCACCTGGTCGCGATAGTTGGAGAACCAGCGCTCGGTGTCGTCCGGCGCGAAGAACCCGTTCCAGACCCCGTCGTCGGCCAGCACGATGGGTTGGACCATGACGCGCATGCCCAGCGAATGGGCATAGATGACCATCTGGGCGATGCCGGCGTCGCTGGGATCGTTGGCCGAGCGGTAGAATTCGACGGCGCGGGCGTCATGCTGGCGGAACGGCGTGATGATCGAGACCCAGTTGGCGCCGGTATCATGGAGCCGCTTCAGGGATTCATACGAGGCGGGCGAGCCGAAGGGCGCGCTGGTCGTATGGACGAACGCCACGCCGCGCTGGCCGTTGGGCGCCAGTACCCCCGCGGGCGTCTGGGCCTGGGCAGGCAGGGTGCCCGGCAGGGCCAGGATGCCGGCGGCGGTCGCCAGCACCAGGGCCACCAGGACCACGCGGGCCTGCGCCGCCCGCAACAGGATGTGATTCATACGGTTATCTGGTTCCTCTCTGTGTTGCAGGGTCAATGTCCTACTGCTTACTCATCTACAACGCAGCCGGGCGCGCCCATCGTTACGCGGCCGTGCGCGCGAAAGATCGTTCCTTGGCACTAAATTTGCCTATGTGCGTGTAACGGCTGCCTCCTCTTGTGGTTGTGCCACGTAATTCATGCTTGGGTAGCCGGTTGGCTGAAGCGAGATAGGCATCCCAGGGCGCGGTGGCCCGTGGATGCCGGGGCGCACAGGTACGCTGTTCCTGCCGCGGCGCGATGGCCCAGCGACCGCCGGAACGGCGCCGGAGATCGTTTCCGTCTTTCTACTTTTCGCTCTAACAAGCGCTATTTCATCTTCATAAGGAGGCTCGCATGGCCCTTTGCGAAGCCGAGGCTGCCTACGTGGACGCCCCTGAGGGGGCACTGGATCTCCCCCAGACCTATCTTGCTGAGCGCGCCCCCGGCGGCCGCACGCGGGATTGCACCGATGTGATGGGCGTGCTGATCGATCGCACGTCGCGGGACCAGGTTCTAGCTCAGATCGACGGATTTGTGCAATCCGGCAAGCCTCATCAGGTGGTGACCGTCAACGTCGATTTTCTCAATATCGCCCACCAGGATCGCTCGTTTGTCCGCCTGTTGAACGCGGCGGCGCTCTCCGTGCCCGACGGGATGCCGCTGGTCTGGTTGTCGCGGGTGCTGCGGCGCCCGTTACCCGAACGGATCACCGGCACCGATTTGATCCTGAACTGCGCCGAACTCGCCGCGCGGCGAAGCTATCGCATGTTCCTGCTGGGCGCCGCGCCCGGCGTGGCCGACGAAGCGGCCGCCCTGCTGGAGACGCGCTATCCCGGCCTGCGCATCGTGGGCACCTATTCGCCGCCCGCGTGCGAGGAGTTCGACCCGGCGGAGAACACGCGCATTATCGAGTTAATCCGCGCGGCCCGCCCCGATATGCTGTTTGTCGCCCTGGGCACGCCCAAGCAGGAGCGGTGGATTTACCAGAACCTGGAGCAACTCGGGGTGCCGGTGTGCATCGGGGTGGGCGGCGTGTTCAACTTTATCACGGGCCGCCTTCCCCGCGCGCCCGAGGCGTTGCAGCAGGCCGGCCTGGAATGGCTGTTCCGCCTGCTGCTGGAACCGCGGCGCCTGTGGCGGCGCTACCTGGTGGACGATACGCGCGCGCTCTGGCGTGCGCTGCACTACGCCGCCCGGCAGCGCGCCGTCACCTCGTCGAGCGCCGCCGTCAGTGTGCGGCCTATCCACCCGGTGCCCCCTCGCGTCCCGGTCACCGGCCCGGCCCGCCCGGCGAGCCTGGAGAAAGCCGACTGGTCGCGCGGCGCCATCGAGAGCGCGCTGGCCGCCGGGCAGGGCGCGCCCAATCACACGCTCGATTAGCGGCGACCTGCCGGAGGCCGCGAAGAAGACGACTGCCGCTCCTGGGAGCGGCAGTCGTGTGTTGGCCGGTTCCCGCTGTCCGGGGTCGCTAGCGGCCCGGATAGCGCTGGTTAAAGAGCTGGCGGCCCAGCATGCCCAGCAGGATCTCGTACTGCGTGCCGGTGTTCTCCGGGTGGTACTCGAAGCGGGCGCGTTGGAAATACTGCACCAGGTAGACGCGCCCGTCGGTGGGCGAGACTTCCTGTAGCTCCTCGCTGATCGGGAAGCCGTGGACGCGCAACCCGCCGGTGGTTTGCCACTTTTGCAGGAAGGGGCCGCGCACCAGATGGCCGGTCTCCGGGAAGTAGCGCTCGCCGGGGCGGGCCGGCGGCTGCGGGATGGGCGGGTCGGGCGCGTGGAACTGCGTGCCCAGCAGGCCATACAGCACTTCAAACTCGCTGCCCGCGTTTTCGGGATGCCACTCCAGGCGCACGCGCTCGTAATACTGCACCGTGTAGACCTTGCCGTCGTTCAACTGCTCGGTCATCAGCCCGCTGATCGGGTAGCCGAGGATCTGCAAGGCGTTCTTCCCCAGCGTGTCCCAGTAGCGCTTGAACGGCCCGGCGACCGAGTAGCCGGTGGCGGCGTAGTAGACGCGGTCGGTGGTGTTGCCGGGCGCGCCGACGTAGAAGTCCCAGGCCGTGCTCGCCGCCTTGCCGGCGCTGTCGCCGACCTGGACGCGCACGTTGTGCCAGCCCGCCGCCACCCCGGTCGCCTCCAAGAAGATGGTTTCCTGGTGCGGGTCGGGGCCGCCGCCCTCGGTGGTCAGTTGGCGGCCATCGAGCCACAGCGTGCTGGTGCCCACATTGGCCTTGCTTTCCAGCCGGGCCGCGATGCGCACGCTGTTGCCCGAGTCGAGCGTGATGCCCGGCAGCGGCGCGACCGGCGTGATCCGCAAATCGCCCTCGCTGCTCGGCGCCGAGGCGATAAAGCTCCATTCCAGGCTGTTCTGGCGCCCGGCGCGGTCCACAGCGGTGGCCTTCACCACGTGCAGGCCGACGGCGACATTGGCCTGCGCGGCCAGGGCCTCATGCCCGGCGGCGGCACCCTCGGACCGCAAATTGAGCGGCTGGCCGTCGAGGGTGATGCCGCGGCTGGTGAAGCCGGTATCGCTGCCGAAGAGCGCGGCGATGCGTTGCGGCCCGGCGGGCACCATCCAGTAGGGCGGCGGCGCCAGCCCGGCGATGGTGGGGCTGGTGCCGGGCGGCGGGGGCGGGGTGGGCCGCGGGGTGGGCGGCGGCAGGCTCCCGGTGGCGGTGAACTGCCAGTTCCAGCCCGCCGAATCGCCCGCCGAGTCGGTGACGAAGGCGCTGACGGTGTGCGCGCCGCCGTTCACCGGCACCGTGGCGCGCAAGAACCAGAGCGGCCCCGTGCCGCCGATGCTGGTGGGCACGGCCACGTTGTCGAGCAGCAGTTGGTAGCTCGTCAGCGGCAGGTCACTGTTCACGGTGCAGCCCAGCACAATCGCCCCGGCGGGACTGCTGCTCTGCGGCGCGGGCAGCAAGCCGTCGCCGTAGATGACCGGCGCCTGCGCGGGAGCGGCCAGCGCGCCCAGGGGGGTAATGAGCAGCGCCAGCACGGCCAGCGCCGCGCCCAGCCGGCGCGCCATCCGCGCGGGCCGGGCGCCCAGCGTAATCTTCATGCGGTGTCCTCCTCGCCCGCGGCGCTCAGGCGTTGTCTTGCAGCACCTCGGCGCCCGGCGTCACGGTGATCGGATCGATGTCGTCGGTGCGTTCCACGCCGATGCCGTGGCGGTAGACCAGTTCGCCGCCGAGCCAGCCCTGGTACGTCGCCAGGATGAAGCCGTTAAAGAGGTTCAGACCCACGCCGACCAGCAGCGCCAGTTCCTCCGGGAAGCGCAACTGGGCCGGCGGCTCGCCCAGGTTCAGCAACAGCAGGGCCATGACGGCGATGCCGGCCAGGAAGATGGCGACGATCAGGTGGAAGGTGGCCTTATCCTTGGCCGGGGCGGCGTTCGGGATGTTCAACCAGTCGATGAAGCCAGGCAGCGCGGCGGCGGCGTGGCCCAGCAGGCCGATGAGCAGCATCCAGAAGCCTGCCCGCCACCAGAACCCCACGTCGAAGTTGAGCAGGTAATCGGTGTTACTGTAGCCTACCGCCCGCAGGATCAGATAGACCACCTCGGCCACGGCGGCCAGCGGATAGAAAGCCAGCGGGAACACCACCAGGGTGGGGTGGGCCGGGTGGCCGAGCACTTTAAACCGACTCTTCATGGAACAACGGGCCTCCTCTGGATACTGGTGTGTGATCGCCCCTCAGCACGAGCGATCCGGCGGCAATGACGGCTATTGCTCACGGCACGGCACGATTGTACCTTAAGCGCGCAAAGTCAGCAATTCCCGTTCCGATGTTTCTCCGCATTCGCGGCGTTGCCCCCCAATGGGGCGCTATTGTAGCACCTTTACCCGCGCTCGGCAACGCGGCGGGGCCGGACCATGTGGTATAATAGGCGGGCCGCGATTCCTGCCCGTAAATTTGTTCCGCGGCCCGAGGAGCGGCACATGACCCTGCCATCCCAATCGATTTCCGCACCGGCCGCCCCCGCCCCGCGCAAGGCGCCACTGCGGGCCGTGGGCCAGGTGGTCGCCGTGCTGGCGATCACGCTGGGGCTCATCCTCGCGCTGCTCGAAGTGGGCCTGCGCCTGTTTGCCCCGCAGATCGTCCCGCCGATCACCGGCCTGTTCACCGCCGATCCCGCGACGGCCTACCGGCTGGCGCCCGGCGCCCGCGTGCCCTTCCGCTTCGCCGAGGGCAGCATCACCTTTGCCATCAACAGCCAGGGCCTGCGCGCCGACCACGAGATCGGCCCGCCCGCCGCCAGCACCACCCGGCTGCTCAACCTGGGCGACTCGTTCACCTTCGGCATGGGCGTGAACGCCGATCAGGCCTACCCCGCGCTGCTGAACGGCAAACACGCCGCCGACGGCACGCGCATCGACAGCGTGAACGCCGGGGTCTTCGGCTACGGCACCGACAACGAGGCCGCCTGGCTGCGCACCTACGGCTGGCCGCTGGCGCCCAAGATCGTCCTGGTCGGCTTCTTCGTCGGCAACGACGTGAAGGACGTGATGCTGGGCATGGACAAGACGACCGTGGATAGCCAGGGCCGCCTCGTCGCCACGCAAAAGAGCCGCGCGGCCATGGACTCGCCCGACGAGGCAGGGGCGGATACCACGCCGCCGAGCACCGGGATCAAGGGCTGGCTGGAGCAAAACTCGCACGCCTATCTGTTCCTGCGCAACGCCTACTACAACCTGACCCGCCCGCCCGCGAAGGTGCAGCAGCCGACCATCTTCGACGCCGCGTCCTTCTTCCTCAAGGACGAACCGGCGGAGATCACGGCGGGCTGGGCCAAGACGACGGCCATCCTCGACGCCATGCGCGCCGACGCCCAGGCCCACGGCGCGCAACTGGTCGTCGTCGCCATCCCGACCCGCGAGCAGGTGCACGACCGCTACTGGAACGAGATGAAGCAGCAGTTCGGCCTGACCGATGCGCAACTGGTGCGCGACCTGCCGGAGCAGCACCTGGCGGCCTGGAGCGCACGCACCGGCGCCCCGCTGATCGATCTGCTGCCCGGCTTCCGCGCCGCCGACCCGAACAAGCAACTCTACTACTTCCGCACCGACCGCCACTGGAACGCCGCGGGCCACGCCCTGGCCGCCACGCTGATCACCGAGGGCATGACGCGGCTCGGCCTGTTCAAGTGAGTGGTCAGTGGTCGGTGGTCAGTAACCTGGGGACGCGGAATGGCCTTGTAGGGGCCGGTTGCAAACCGGCCTGCGCCGCCCGCAACGAAAGGGAGGAGATGGAACCCATGCCGCCAACCGTCGACACCCCACCCGCCGCCCCGGCGGACCTGATCATCGTCCATGCCGCCGAACTGCTGACCATGGCCGGGCCGGCGGAGGCGCGGCGCGGGCCGCAACAGGCCGAATTGGGCCTCATGCCCGACGGCGCCGTGGCGATCAGCGGCGACACGATCCGCGCGGTGGGGCCAACCGCGGCCATCCGGGCCGCCCATGCCGGCCCGGAGACACGCATCGTCGATGCCTCCAGGCGCGTGGTGACGCCGGGGCTGGTCGACGCCCATACCCACCTGGTGTTCGCCGGGACGCGCGAACACGAATATGAACAGCGCCTGCAAGGCGCCGGATACCTGGAGATCCTCGCGGCGGGCGGCGGGATCATGTCCACCGTGCGCGCCACGCGCGCGGCCTCCGCCGAGGAACTGGCCGCGGGCATGGTGCCGCGCCTGCGCGCCATGCTGGCGCACGGCACCACCACCGTCGAAGTTAAGAGCGGCTACGGCCTCAGCACCGAAGACGAACTGAAGAGCCTGCGCGCGATCCGTATCACCGGCACGGGCCGCGCGCCGGGGCAGCTCGGTGAGGCCCTGCCCCGCCTCTGCCCGACGTTCCTGGGTGCCCACGCCGTGCCGGAGGAGTATCGCGACCAGCCCGACGCCTATGTCGATCTGCTGGTGGAGGAGACCCTGCCCGCCGTGGCCGCCGCCGGGCTGGCCGAGTCGTGCGATGTGTTCTGCGACGCGGGCGCCTTTGACGCGGCGCAGGCCCGGCGGGTGCTCGAAGCCGCCCAGGCCCACGGCCTGCCCGTGCGCCTGCATGCCAACGAGTTTGAGCGCATCGGCGCCGCCGCGCTGGCCGCCGACCTGCATGCCCTCTCCGCCGACCACCTGCTGGTGCTGGACGCGGACGAGATCGCCGCGCTGGCCGCCGCGGGCGTGGTCGCCACGCTGCTGCCGGGCACCGGCCTGGGCCTGGGCCACTACGCCCCGGCGCGGGCGCTGATCGCCGCCGGGGTGCCGGTGGCCCTCGCCACCGACTGCAACCCCGGCACCTGCCTCTGCGAGAACCTGGCGCTGATGATCGCCCTGGCCTGTACCGCGATGAAGATGACCCCGGCGGAGGCGCTGGTCGCCGCCACGATCAACAGCGCCCATGCCCTGGGGCCGCGCTGGGCGGCGCAGGTGGGCAGCCTGGAACCCGGCAAGCGGGCCGACCTGGTGATCTGGGACGTGCCCAACTACCGCCACATCCCCTATCACTTCGGAGTGAACCTGGTGGGCCAGGTGGTGCTTGGCGGGGTGCTGGTCTAGCGGCCCGCCGAGTCTGCCGGGCGGCAGGCCGGTTTGCAAGGAGTTCCTAGCCCGCGAAAGGGCCGGAACCGGCTACTACGCCCCGGCGCGCGTGGCGAGGTACGCCTTTACGCGCGCGACTTCGATCTGCCAGACGTTGTCCGATTGGTAGGGCCGGAAGCCGAGGTCCGTGTTGATCTTCAGCATGGCGGCGTTGGTGTCGGCGTTTGCGGTGCGCACGTAGCGCACCTGCGGGCGCTCGCGCAGCACTTTGTCGAGCATGGCCGCCTTGAGCCAGCGGCCCAGCCCGTGCCCGCGGTAGCGCGGCCAGACGGCGGTAAAGCCCTGCTCCAGCAGGGTCGACTTGCCCGGATCCCAGAACACTTCCGTGTAGCCGGCCAGTTCGCCGGTCGCCGTCTCGCGCACGTACATCGTCCAGCGTTCGACGCCGCGGGCCTGCCGGGCCGCTTCTTGCTGGCGCAAGTGCTCCGCCGTCCACTCGAAGTCGTTGACATCGAGATCGCCCCGCGGCGCGTAGTTCGCGGCCTTGACCAGTTCGACAATCGCGTCGAGATCGGCCTCCGGGTACGGTCCTTCCCACAACCCCAGTGTGAATCCGGCGTGCCGGGCGTCGCTTTGCCAGGTGTGCAGCAGATCGCGGTCGATAGTCGCCAGGTCAAGCTGGTTAACGTGGCTTTCGAGCGCAAGGTGGGCGCCCATGTGGGCCATGAAGGCGTCGCCGGCGGGCACGGCGCCGTGGGTTTCGATGAACAGGAGCCTGCGATTGCTCGCCGCGGCCTGATCGGCCAGCAGGCCCAGCAGCCGGCTGCCCAGCCCCTGGCGGCGGTGGGCCGGCAGCACGTCCAGTTCAAACTGCGCCACGTGGCGGTTCTCTTCCATCTCGATCAGGACGAGCGCAGCGACCGCGATCACGGTGGTGTGGGCGGCGTCCCAGGCCAGCCAGTGCCGCACCTGGAACATCGGCGGGATGTGGCGCAGGTCCACCTGGCGCTGCTCGACCGTGCGCGGCGGGTCGTCCGGCTGGCGCTCGGCCAGCGCCGCATTCTTGAACGTGTTGAAGGCGATCCACTCGGCGCCGGTGGCCGCCTGTGGATCGAAGAGGCTGATCTCGACCTCTGTTGTCGTCATTGTTGTTACTCCCTCTCTGGTACGGGCCCTGCTTGCGCCACGTGGCGGCAGACCCGCGCCGCCCTGGCGCCGATCAACATAGTGATTACGCCTGGATGGGCGGCCAGGTTACGCTGCCTGCCGCGTTTGGTACGTACTCCTATCCGGCACAGCGCGTCGATCATGGCAACGCGCGCCCGGCTTGGGCTATAATGGCGGGTGTTGCGGGCAGGCGGGTGAATCCCGGCATAGGCTTTTTACCGCTAGGATCGAGTTGGCGATTTCATTTTCTGAGCGTCGGGCACATTATATGCACCCCGTCTCCGCTGTGAGGGGATGGGCGGCGTGAGCACGCCGCCGTTGCGGGGGCGGGCGTTGCCGCCCTGGGGGCCGCATCTCCTGGCGCTGCTGGGCTACTTCGCGCTGGCCGTGCTGGTCAGTTGGCCCACCATCCTCTATTTCGACAGCCGCATCACCGGCAACCTCATCCCCGACCGCGACCAGAACCTCTGGAACCTGTGGTGGCTCAA
>DASSGZ010000155.1:0-7468 GCA_035693165.1 Chloroflexia bacterium
ACCTACTGGTCGCGCATCCCCGGCATCTGGGTCCACGGCGATTGGGCGCTTATTGACGAGGATGGCTTCTGGTACATCCTGGGCCGCTCGGACGACACGATCAAGGTGGCCGGCAAGCGGGTCGGCCCGGCGGAGGTCGAGTCGGCGGCGGTCTCGCACCCCGCCGTGGCCGAGGCCGCGGCCATCGGCGTGCCCGACGCGCTCAAGGGCGAAGTGGTCGTGGTCTTCGTTATGCTACGTCCGAACTACGCGCCGGGCGACGCCTTGCGCGGCGAGATCGAGGCGGCCATCGTCCACCAGTTGGGCAAGTCGCTCAAGCCCGAGGCGGTGCGCTTCGTGGGCGACATCCCGCGCACGCGCAACGCCAAGATCCTGCGCCGCCTGGTGCGCAAGCGCTACCTGGACGAGCCGCTGGGCGACACGTCGGCCCTGGAAAACCCGGCGGCCCTCGACGAGATCGCGGCGGCGCGGTGACGAATGGTCAGTGGTCAGTGGTCAGCTATGTGCCTGTGGTCCCGCTACGCTGGACCTTCGGTGTGCGTGGCAAATCAACTGTCCGCATTCAACTGCAAACTGACCACTGATCACTGACCAAGGAGACCCGAATGGACGAAATACCCCTGTCCCTGTCGTATGACGATGTGTTGCTGGTGCCGCAACGGACCGCCGTGCGCTCGCGCAAGCAGGTGGACGTGAGCGCGCAACTCTCGCGCCACGTGCGGCTGCAGATCCCGGTGGTCAGCGCCAACATGGACACCGTGACCGAGTCGACCATGGCGATTGCCATGGCGCGCGCCGGGGGCATCGGCATCATCCACCGCTTCCTGCCGGTGGAGCAGCAGGCCGCCGAGGTACGCCGGGTGAAGCGCGCTGAGAACTTCGTGATCGACCAGCCCTATGCCTGCCGCCCCACCGACTCCATCGCCCATGCGCTGGACCTTATGCACGATTACGATGTGGGCACGCTCATGGTCGTGGACAGTACGGGCACCCTGGCCGGCATGGTGGGCACGCGCGACGTGCAGTTCGCCCGCGACCGCACGCGGCCCGTGGAGAGCGTGATGCGCCCGCTCGACCGGCTCGTGGTCGGGCCGCCCGACGTGAGCACGGACCGGGCCGCCGAGATCTTCGCCGAGCAAAAGATCGATAAGCTGCCGCTGGTGGATACGCAGGGCCGGCTGGTGGGCCTGATCACGGCGCGCGACATGTTGCGCATCAGCGAGAATCCGGGCGCGGCCAAGGACCGGCGCGGGCGGCTGCTGGTGGGCGCGGCCATCGGCGTGATCGGCGACTATATGGAGCGGGCGGCGGCGCTGCTGGAGCAGGACGCCGACGTGCTGGTGATCGACATCGCCCACGGCCACAGCGAGCAGGTGATCGAGGTGGCGAAGGAAGTGCGCGCCCGCTGGCCGCAGGTCGAATTGATCGCGGGGAACGTCGCCACCGCCGAGGGCACGCTGGACCTGATCGCCGCCGGGGTGGACGCCGTGAAGGTGGGCGTGGGGCCTGGCTCGGCCTGCACCACGCGCATCGTGGCCGGGGCCGGGGTGGGCCAGTTCACCGCGGTCTCGGAATGCGCGCGGGCCGCGCGGGCGCACAACATCCCGATCATCGCCGACGGCGGGATCAAGGCGTCGGGCGACCTGACCAAGGCCATGGCGGCAGGCGCGCACACCGTGATGATCGGCGGGATGCTGGCCGGGACCGACGAAAGCCCCGGTCGCCCGCTGACCCGCCGCGGGCGGCGCTACAAGCACTATCGCGGCATGGCCTCGCTGGCCGCCACGGTGGACCGCCGCAAGCGCGAACGCCTGGACCCCGGCGCCGACGACGAGTGGGTCAGCGACGTGGTGCCCGAAGGCGTGGAGGCGCTGGTCGCCTACCGCGGCAGCACCCACGAGGTGCTCACGCAACTGGTGGGTGGGCTGCGCAGCGGCATGAGCTATTGCGGCGCCTTCACCCTGGACGAGATGTACGAGAAAGCCCGCTTCACCCGCATCACCTCCGCCGGGCTGCGCGAAAGCCACCCGCACGACGTGGAGTTCGATTAGAGGACGAGTAGCCGGTGGTCAGTAGTCGGTGGTCAGTGGTCAGTAGCCGGTGGTCGGTGAATCAGGACGATCGCCGGCCTCACTGAGCCGATGGTTGTAGGGGCCGGTTTGAAACCGGCCCGGCCCCTGCAACCCTATCCGGCGGATTGCCATGCCACTATGCCCCGAGTTGCGGAGGAGGAACCCCAATGCCGCGTGAACGGAACGAAGCCTGGGAACATCACCTCGCCATGGATATCATGCCCGATGCTTATAGCGAAGAAGAGCAGGTGATGAGTTGGTACGTCTACCTGGAAGAAAAGCTGCATTTCCCCTTCAAGGCGCGCTGTATCAAAGCCCGCCTCAAATCGCCGTTGGAGGTCGGCGAGATTGTCAAAGTAATCGGCATGCCGGGGGAAGACGAGATCGACCACGAAATGTTTGTGAAGATTCGCTGGCAGAAGCGCGATCTGGCCGTGCCCCTGATGCAGTTGGAGGGGATCGACGTGGACGAGGACACCCAGGAGGGTATCTCCGACTGGCATTACTGGGTCGAGCAGGGCCACCAGTTCTAGGCCCGGTGTTCAGAGCGAGAGAGCATATGTCTAACGCACTCGACTCCAACAGTGCCCCTATCAAGCCGACGGTTACGCCCGAGATGGTCCGGATCCTCCTGAAAGGATACTTCGACCGCCCGATCCGCAACCTGCAGGTGGTCCCCGGCGGCCATGTCGCGCAGACGTTTTCGTTCACGGTCGGCGCCAGTCCCGGCTGGGCCGCGGAGGACGACCAGGCGTACATTATCCGCTTCAACGCGCCCATGCTGGTCAATTTCGAGAAAGAAGCCCATGTATACGCCCACTTCGCCGCCCCAGGCATCCCCATCCCGTGCGTTGTGCAGCACGGCCGCCTGGGCGGTGTCTACTTCGCCATCACCGAGAAAGTCCCCGGCCAGACCCTGCTCCAAATCCCCCGCGCGGCGTACCTGGGCCTCATCCCCGCCCAGATGGAGCTGCTCGACGCAATTCATCGGGTTCCGCTGGGCGACCGGCACGGCTATGGGATTTTCGATGGGCAGGGAGCGGCCCCCGCGCCGAGTTGGCCGGCGCACCTCCAGGCGGTCAGCGCCGAGGAGCCGGTCGGCGATTTCTACGGGAGCTGGCATGGGCTATTCCAGAGCTCGCTCCTAGAACGGCCCGTGTTCGAGGATATCTATCGCCGGATGGAGCAGCTAATCAATTACTGCCCGGCAGAGCGGTATCTGGTGCATGGAGATTATGGGTTCGGCAATGTGCTGGTGCAGGATGGCCGGATAACCGGCGTGCTGGACTGGATGGCCGCCCGGTATGGCGACTTCCTGTACGATGTCGCCTGGCTCGATTTCTGGTCGCCCGCCGACAATTGGCAAGCGCGGTTTGCGCAGCATTATCGACAGGCGGGGACGGCCGTTCCGTTTTACGGGGAGCGTGTCGTGTGCTACCAGTGCTACATCGCCCTGGACGCGCTGAAATTCTACGCCAAAGGAGGCGATCCGGGGGGCTACGGGTACGTTAGAGAGCGGATTCGGACGCTGCTGTCTGCCGGCTGATCCGGTGGGCGGCTGCCCTTTGCGTCCCGGCCGCCCCCGCCCCCCTGTCAGCGCCGGACGGCCGTTTGTACGAAGTCCAGCAGCGGGAAGCTGCCTTCGATGACCTTGGCGGGGTCCACGTTCATCCAGTTGCGCAGGATGCTACTGTACACGCCGCGGAAGTCCAGTTGGTGGGTGATGTCGCCGTCCACCAGTTGGGTCAGGTTGGGCGGGCTGCCGTAAAACCCGCCCTTCACCGCGCCGCCGACCAGGAACATCGGCAGCGCCGTGCCGTGGTCGGTACCCTCGCTGGCGTTTTCGGCCACGCGCCGCCCAAACTCCGAGAAGGTCATCAGCAACACCCGATCGGCGTGCCCTGAAGATTCGAGCGCCTGGTAGAACGTGGTAACGCCTTCGTCCAGATCGGCCAGCAGTTCATTGTGCTTGCGGGCTTGCGCGGCGTGGGTGTCGAAGCCGCCCAGCGAGATGTAGAACACCCGCGCCCCCACGTCGGCGGCGATCACCTTGGCGATCAGGCGCAGCCCTTCGGCAAAGGGGTTATTCTGGTAGACCACCTGCTGATCGGTGGGGCCGACGATCTGTTGCAGGAGATCGGCGCTGTCGAGGGCTTGCAGCGCGGCCAACTGCACGAAATCGGCCACGCCGCCGCTCTGGGGCTGGGTACACAGGTGGTGGATGGCGTCGATCTGGGCCTGGCGGTCGCGGCTGAAGCGGCCGTCGGTGCGGAACTGGTAGCTCTGCACGTTGGTCAGCGAGGGCACCACCGTCGTCTCGGTGTAGAGGGTGCGCGGCAGGCTGGGGCCGACGTTCAGCCCGCGCAGCCGGCACATCGCGTCCTCGCAGTCGTCCCCGGCCAGCAGGCGGCCCAGCCAGCCGGTCGGCTCGTTCACGTCGGGCCGCGCCGTCTGCCAGATCTCCATGGCGCGAAAGTGCGAGCGGTTGGGGTTGGGATAGCCGACGCTCTCCAGCACGGCCACATGGCCCTTGCCGTAGAGGTCGCGCAGGTTCTTCAGCGCGGGATGCAGGCCCATGCTTCCGGCCAGCGGCAGCACCTGGTCTTTGGGCACGCCCAGGTGCGGGCGCACGCGGTAATACTCCGGGTCGCCATAGGGGATGACCGTGCCCAGCCCGTCGTTGCCGCCGCTCAGTTGCACAACCACCAGCACATTGCGGGCACGCGAGTCGGGCGGCGTGCCGCCGTCGCCCGGATCGTCGGGAATGGCGGGCACGGCATCGCTGATAGCGTAAGCCGCCTTCACCAGGAACGCGGGCGCGACCACGCCCAGCGCGGCAAGCTGGATGCCGTTCTTCAAGAATTCGCGTCGCGTCAGCGCCATCGCGTCCTCCTAGTTCAACTGGTAACTGGGGCTGCTGAGCACCAGGCGCCACAGGCCGGCGAGCTTGAGCGGGCCGGTCGCGCCGCCGAGATAGGTCACGAGCGGGCCTTGCAGCGGGGCGAGCGGCGCGCCGGGCAAGGCGCGATCCAGCAGCGCGGCCACCAGGGCGGCGGGCGTGGCCCGGCCCGGCACGCCCAGGGCAGGGAGTTGCCCGGCGGCCAGGGTCAGCAGGTGCTCGACGAAGTTGGCGCGGGCGAAATAGGTGCCCGGATTGATCCAGCCGCGCCCGCCCGGCCAGCCGCCCACGTTCGACGGCGCGAACAGCGGCATGCCCATCTGCCCCGCGGCCAGCGCCAGGCCACGCAGCAGCGGCGGGCGAAGCCTGTCGCGCAGCGTCTGGTCGAGGCCCAGCAGCTTGAGCGCCCCGACGACGAATTCGGGCGGGTTCTTCACGGTGCTGTAATAGTTGGCTTCGGCGCGAAACTCCGGGCTGAGGAACAGCGCCCGCAGCATGGCCGTAATGTCGTGGTTCGACTGCATGTAGACATCGGCCAGGCGGTTCACGCCGTCGGGCGCGGGCGTGTCGTTGACGAACCAGCGCCACAGCTTGCGCGCCAGCAGCAGTCCGGTCTGGCGCATGCCGGCCAGGACGGTCAGCACGTCGTCGCCGTTCAGGTTGCCGGTATGGCCGAGCACTGTCTTGACCCCGCCGTCGTGCCGGCCAGGCAGGAAGCGGTATGCGCCGTCGCGGGTGGCGCTCCAGCCGGTGAAGGCGCGCGCCACCTCGCGCACGTCCTGCTCGCTGTAGTTGCCGATGCCGATGGTGAACAACTCCATCACCTCGCGGCCCCAGTTCTCGTTGGCATGGCCGCGCCGGTTGGTGTTGTTATCCAGCCAGAAGATCATCGCCGGGTCGCGGGCCACCCCGGCCAGCAGGTCGTCGAACCGGCCCAGGCCCTGGGTGCGGAACAGGTCGTTCTGCTGATACATGAGCGGGGGCAGATGGACCTTCTGCGCGCTGGTGGCGAAGTGGTTGTGCCAGAACAGAGCCATCTTTTCCTGCAACGGGCGCTGCGTGTAGGCCATGCGCACCAGCCAGAGCGCCTGCCCGTCCACGATGCGGGTATCGGCGTCCAGGCCAGGGCCGAGTCGAGCGACGAGGTCCGTCGTCGCGCTATCGTCCACCTGCCGGGGTGCGAGCAGGCGGTCCACCGCGCCCGCGAAGCCGAGCGCGGCATAGAGGTCGAGTTCGTCCGGCCCGGCGCCAAACCCGGCGCGGCGCAACAGGTGGGCCGCCCAGGTGCGGTCAGCGGTAGCCACAGGTCCCTCTCCTTCGGCCCGGAAAGCGCGGGCGGCTTCCGGCGCCGGTAGCGTTCCCCCGGCGGCGGGGGAATCTGCCCTCAGTATAGCCCTCCGCGCGGCGGGCCGGGTTACCGCAAGGTAAGGTCTCTGTAAAATCTGTGTAAAGAGGTACGCAGGGTGCAACAGGCGGGTTGCCAGGACAAGTACCGGCCCATCACCAGACGCGCTTGTAGGGGCCGGTTTGAAACCGGCCCGGCGCGGCGCCGCCTCACGGCAGGGGAGCAAACCGGGCGGCGTGTAACGCGGGGGCGAGCGCGGGCCGCCTGACCGTGCATGGTCAGGCGACCCGCCGGTTAGAGCGACCGGGGCAGCCAGGGCAGGGCGTCGGCGATCAGCGGCAGCGCCATTTCGGCGGCCAGTTGGCCGGTCCGCATGTAGCGGCGGCCCGCGCGGAAGTTGCGTAGCCCGCCCGATGGTTCGTCCTTGAAGGCCGGTTCGATCAGGATCGTGGCGGCGGACGCCGTCTCGGTCGTGATCTTGCTCTGCATGATCTCCAGCGTGCGCGTGATGGTGGGCATCATCGTCGGCACGGGGCCGCCGGGCGCCGTGGCGGTCGCGGCCACCGGCGCGGGGTACTGGTGCCGGCCCAGTTTCACCGCGATCACGACATCGGCGCCCATCTCGCAGACGACCCGGCTGGGCACCGGGTTGACGATCCCGCCGTCCACCAGGACATAGCCGCCGATGCGCTGGGCCGGCCAGATGCCGGGGATCGAGATGCTTGCCATGATCGCCGGCCAGATCAGTCCGTGGCGGAACACAACCTCGCGGCCACTGGCGAGATCGGCGGCGACGATGGCCGTCGGGATGCCCAGGTCCTCGAAGCGCAGCCCGCGGCAGGCAGCTTTGACGCCCTCGCTGACTTTGGCGCTGGACAACAGCGCCCGCACGGGCACCACCGGGCGAAAGGCCACCTGGGCCACATGGTCGAGCCGGTCGGCGATCAGGTCGGGAGGGTCCCCGGCGGCGTACATCGCGGCCACCGTCGAGCCGACGCTGGTTCCGGCGATAAAGTCCACCGGCACCCCCGCCCGTTCCAGCACCTGGAGCACGCCCAGGTGGGCGTAGCCCTTCTCCGTCCCGGCGCCCAGGGCCAGCCCGACCTTGAGTCCGGCCAGGTCGCGGGGCGCCCAACCCCGTGCGCGGGCCGC
>DASSGZ010000156.1:0-3004 GCA_035693165.1 Chloroflexia bacterium
CCTGGCGGCGGGCGTCACCGGGTTCCTGGTCAGCCCGGTCTATCCATGGGATGGGCTGGGCGTGCTGGCGCTGTGCGCGGGGTGCGGGGCGCTGCTGGCATGGGGCCGCACGGCCCTGGCCGCGGCGTTCTTCGTCGCCGGCATCAGCCAGCCGGTGTTCTACGCCGGACAGGGCTACGGCATCGCCAGCCCGGCCAACGCGGCGTTCCTGCTGGGCATTGTGCTGGCCGGGCTGGTCGTCGGCGGGTGGTTTCTCGGCATGTGGACGGCGGGCTACTGCCTCTGGATGCTGGGGCTGGCCTGGGGCGAGCTGACCGGGCGCTGGACGCCGCCCGGCGATCTTCCCGTGGGACACGCACCGTCCGGGGGGAGATCGGGGTCGGGCGGCAGGCACGATTTCTCCTGCCGCTACGAATTGCCCATGCGGCGTGCGGGGGAGATCGGGGTCGGGCGGCAGGCACGATAAATCGTGCCGCTACGAACCCCGGTATCTCCTGACCACTGACGGCTGACGGCTGCCCGCGCCGGGCGCTTTTGGTATAATGCCACCGGGAGGACCGGCATGGCGGCGGACAGGGCGCGCGATGCGCGCTATGGGCGGCAAATGGAGTTGCGGGCGCAGTTGCTGCGCCCGATCTTGATCGGGACGGCGGTGCTGGCGGGAGTCTACCTGGCGGCGGGCGTCACCGGGTTCCTGGTCAGCCCGGTCTATCCATGGGATGGGCTGGGCGTGCTGGCGCTGTGCGCGGGGTGCGGGGCGCTGCTGGCGCGGGGGCGCACGGCCCTGGCCGCTGCGTTCTTCGTCGCCGGGATCAGCCAGCCGGTGTTCTATGCCGGACAGGGCTACGGCATCGCCAGCCCGGCCAACGCGGGATTCCTACTGGGCATCGTGCTGGCCGGGATGGTCGTCGGCGGATGGTTTCTCGGCATGTGGACGGCGGGCTACTGCCTCTGGATGCTGGGGCTGGCCTGGGGCGAGCTGACCGGGCGCTGGACCCCGCCCGGCGCCATCCACGACCCCATGCACATGGCCCGCTGGCTGCTGTTCTGGTGGGCGCTGTTCATCGCCACCGGCGCCCTGGTCTGGCTGTTCGCGCGCACGCTGGAGCGCGCCGCCGAGGTAGCCCGCGGGCAGACGGCGGCCCTGGCGGGCACGCTGCACAACCTGGCCGCCGAGCCGGGGCTGGACACCTTCCTGGGCCGCGTGCTGGCCGTCACCGCCGCGCAGTTCGGCGCGCGCTGGGCCACGCTCTGGCTCTACAACGCGGACACGGCCACCCTGCGCGTCCCGCTGGCCTATGGCGACGGGCAGATCGTTACGCCCGGCGCGGGCGGCGCGGGCCTGCCGTCCCCCGTCCCGGTGGCGGACGTGGCCCTCTGGCAGGAGGCGATCCGCACCCGCCGCCCGGTGGTGGTCAGCGACATCGCCAACGACCCGCGCGTGCGGCTGCGCAACCGGCTGCTGGCCGAAGGCGTGCAGACGCTGCTGGTGGTGCCGCTGCTACAGGGCGACGTGCCCGTGGGTCAGGTGAGCATCAACAGCACCGAGCGCCGCCGCTACCGGCCCGAAGACCTGGATCTGGCCCTGGCGCTGGCCCAGCAGGTGACGCTGGCGATCCAGTTGGGGCGGCTGGCCCAGCGCGGCGAGGAGGCCGCCGTGCTGGAGGAGCGCAACCGCATGGCCCGCGAAATCCACGACACGCTGGCCCAGGGCTTCACCGGCATCGTGGTCCAGTTGGAGGCCGCCGAGGACACGCTGACCGCCGAGCCCGCCGCCGCCCAGGCCCACCTGGACCGGGCGCGCGCCCTGGCCCGCGACAGCCTGGCCGAGGCCCGGCGCTCGGTCTGGGCCTTGCGCCCGCGCGCGCTCGAAGGCGGCGACCTGGCCGGGGCGCTCGACCGCGCGGCCCAGGCGCTGACCGCGGGCACGCCCACGCGCGCCGCCGTCCACGTCCACGGTGTGCCCCGCCCGCTGCCGCCCGACCTGGCCGGCCACCTGCTGCGCATCGGCCAGGAGGCGCTGACCAACGCCGTGCGCCACGCCGCCGCGCGCCAGGTGGCGATCGACCTGACGTATGATCCCGCCGCCGTCGGCCTGCGTGTGCGCGACGACGGCCACGGGTTCGACCCCGCCGCGCCGGCACCCGCCGCCGGGGGCGGCCTGGGCCTGCCGGGCATGCGCGAGCGCGTGGCGGGCCTGGGCGGCACGCTGACCCTGACCAGCGCGCCCGGCGCCGGGACCGAGGTGCGCGTGCAGGTGCCCGTGGGCGCCGGCAAGGAGTCCGCATGAGCAAAGAGGGCGCGATCCGCGTGTTGATCGCCGATGACCACCCGGTGGTGCGCGAAGGGGTGGCGGCCATGATCGAGCGCCGCCCCGACATGACCGTGGTGGGCGAGGCGGCGACGGGCCGCGAAGCCGTGGCTGCCTATCGCGCCGCCCGGCCCGACGTGGTGTTGATGGACCTGCGCATGCCCGACATGACCGGCGTGGAGGCCATCGGCGCCATCCGCGGCGAGTTTCCCGGCGCGCGGATCATCGTGCTCACGACGTATGACGGCGATGAGGACATCTACCGCGGGCTGCAAGCCGGGGCGCGCGCCTACCTGCTCAAGGACGCCCCGCGCGACGACCTGCTCGACGCCATCCGCGCCGTGCACGCCGGGCAGAGCCGCATCCCCCCCGCCGTGGCCGCCCGCCTGGCCGAGCGCGTGCTGGCCGGGCCCGAACTGACCGCCCGCGAACTGGAGGTGCTGCGGGGCATCGTCGCGGGCCGCAGCAACAAGGAGATCGGCGCCAGCCTGGGCATCAGCGAGGGCACAGTCAAGGCCCACGTCAACAGCATCCTGGGCAAGCTCGGCGTGGCCGACCGCACCCAGGCCGTGACCACGGCCCTCCAGCGCGGCATCGTCCACCTGGATTAACCGGCGGCGGGGCGCGGGCGCGCGGGCCGGTTTTAAACCGGCCCCTACAGCGAGCGTGCGGAGGCAGGCCGGTTTGAAACCG
>DASSGZ010000157.1:0-2042 GCA_035693165.1 Chloroflexia bacterium
ACACCAACCACTACGCCACCTGTCCCGCGGCCCCCCGGTGGCGCGGGCAACGCGTGCACTAGCCCAGGACCCGCGCCGCGCGTGGCGCTCCCCTGGCAACCACTCCGGTCGGCAGTCCGCGCCTTGCCGTCCGCCGCGAAATCGACTACAATAAGCCTGCCGGTTCCTTTCGGCACTGGGGTGCCCGCCGTGCGGAAATTGACGGGCGCCCCACCCTTTCGCTACTAAATTTCAGGGCGTTGCGCACTCTCATAGCTGCCTAGCGCCCTGTCCTTGCCCCGTCGCCCCGCCCGGTCCCCCTATTTAGAGAAAGTCGGCCAGATCCGGATAGATATCCGTCACCACATTCTCCTGATACGTCTTGGCCAGCCGTACACAACTCAACAGTTCCAGCGCCTCCAGCGTCAGCAGCACCGCCCGATGCTCCACGGCGTTCCCCCGCTGCTGCACTACCGCCGTAATCTTCTGCCCCGAGATCGAGGCCGCCCCGGCCGCAAACGCCGCCCCGATCACCCGCGCCACCGCCTGGCGCAACTGTAGGCTCCGTTGCATCTGCCGCTCCTCCGCCCCCCAGGCCTCCTGCCATACGTGCGCCCCCTGGTTCCACACATTGCGGATCGTCCCCGTCCCCTGACCACCCCGCCCGCGCGGATGCGAAGACCAGGCATCGCCCGGTAGCACGGTACAACACACCACCCCTGCCCCGTCCGGCGCGCTCTCACCGCCCCTGCGGGTTGGTCCCGCCCCGTGCACTGGCACCAACATGCCCCCGGCCGGGGATGACCGGGGGCATGCGCTTCGGTGTGTGCGCTTTCCGCAATGAGTAGTCGCCTCGGGGTAGAGCAATCTTCATACCGCGCCCGCCGCTTGCTCCTGTGCCCGGCTTATGCTACAATAGCCCTGCTGTTGTTCCTTGCAGCCCCGGGGCGGGCTCGTTCGGATAGCGCCCGCCCCCGCTCCGTTACACCGCACCCACGCGGACCTGACGTGGTCCGCACCCGGGACCCTCATCCGGCACTAGCGACGCGGCCTGTGCTAGTGTCCCTTGTCGTCAACCTCACCATATTCACCGTCGGGCGATGAGCAGCGAGCCGGCCGTCGCCGGCGCCCGCGCCACCCCGCCGCCCCTGCCCGCGCGCCTGCCCCCGCGGAAGGCCGGGGCCCGCCACGCCTTCGTTGCCGTTTACCTCCGTTCCCCGCCGCCACGCCATACGTGGCCGATCGGACATGTTTGGGCGCAATCTTATTGCTGAAAGGGGGAGTGGCATCCGCAAGAGTGTTGGTTCTAACCGGTCCACGACAGCCAGAATACACACTAGTCAAGGAGCATCCCATGTCCAGATTACTTCGGGTTCTCGGCATCCTGGCCTTGCTCGCCATGGTGGGCGTTCTCCCCGCACTGGCGAGTGGTACCAGCAAGACGACCTACGATATCACCACCCTGGCCGGCAAAGTCGCCTCCCTCAACGGCACCGCCGGCCTGCAGACCCGGTTCTCGGCCTTTATTGAGGAAGAAGCCGATGACGGCGATGCCGCGCCCGGGTCCCCCGCCGCCATCACGCCTGTCAACGTCCTCTCCAGCCCGCTCGACGCCACCACCGTGGCCCCCCCCGCCGTCACCGTCAACCGGGACACCGCGGCCGCCCCGCAAAATGAAACCGCCATCGCCGTCGATCCCAACCACCCCAACCGGGTGGTCGCCGCCGCCAATGACTACGTCGCCCGCACCTGGGCCTGCACCGTGGGCGGCACCCCCTGCAGCGCCCTGGGCGACGGCTACTCGGGCACCTACTTCTCCAACGACGGCGGCCAGACCTGGTGCTGCGCCGCGTCCGATCCCGCCCACCTCGGCACGCTCATCCCCGGCGTGACCCACCTCACCGGCGGCCCCTACGATGCCGGCGGCGACCCGGCCCTCGCCTTCGATAGCCACGGCCATGTCTACTACGCCGGGCTGGGCTTCAACCGCAACTCCGCGCCCAACACCGTCGCCGTGAACCGCGGCACCTTCAGCGGCGGGCAACTCAGTTGGGGGCCGCCCA
>DASSGZ010000158.1:0-5136 GCA_035693165.1 Chloroflexia bacterium
GGACAACACCCGCGGCTGGTATCGCTATCACCACCTCTTCGCCGAAGTGCTGCACAGCCGCCTGGGCCAGGCGGCGCCCGACAGCATCCCTACCCTGCACGCCCGCGCCGGCGCCTGGCATCAGCAGCAAGGCCAGATCAACGAGGCTATCGAGCACGCCCTGGCCGCCGAGGACTGGCCGCGCGTGCTCGACCTGATCGAATCCCTGGACCGCGAACTGGCCTCCCGCGGCGAGCAAGCGACTTTGCGCCGCTGGCTGTCCGCCGTCCCCGACGCCCTGCTCGCCGGGCGGCCCGGCCTTTGCCTGCGCTACGCCTGGGCCTTGCTCTTCCACCAGCACATCAGCGCCTGCGAGCGCCCGCTGGCCGTGGCCGAGCAGGCCTGGCGCGCCGGCGGCGACGACGCCCGCCTGGGCGAGGTGCTGATCTTGCGGAGCGCCGTGGCGAGTTTCCAGGGCGACCCCGCCCGCGCCCTGGCCTGCGCCCGCGAAGCGCTGGCCCGCCTCCCTGCCGCCGACCTGTTCCAGCGTGACATCGCCTACGCCTATGTATTTGCCGCCTGCCGCTCGACCGGCGATCTGGCGGGCGCCGCCGAGGCCCTGGCCGGGCAGCGCGCGCTGGGTCACGTGGTGAACAGCATGCCTGTCCCGCCCGCCGCCGCCGGCATTTCCCTCGATACCGA
Organism: Chloroflexia bacterium; assembly: GCA_035693165.1. Lineage (GTDB taxonomy): Bacteria > Chloroflexota > Chloroflexia > QHBQ01 > JAICKM01 > JAICKM01. The sequence goes on from DASSGZ010000158.1 coordinate 682, forward strand.
GATCGGTGCGGGCCATCTTGCGGTCGCGGCCGGGCGGCTCCGCGAGGGCGCCGCTGCCTATCGCCAGGCCATCCGCCTGGCCGGGCGCACCCACCTCCGCGCCCGCATGGGCGCTCACTGGCATCTCTCCCAGATCTTGCGCGAGTGGAACGACCTCGACGCCGCCGAGGAACACGCCCGCCAGGGCACCGCCATCTGCGCGCAAATCGGCGAGGCGCTCTCGCTGCCCGAGGGCCATTTGCTGATCGCCCGCATCCTGGCCGCCCGCAGTGATTATGAGGGCGCCGGCCAGGAGCTGGAGCTGGCCCGCGACGGCGCCCGTCAGGTGGGCCGCGATCAGTTCGTGCAACTGCTGGCGACCGAGGCCGCCCGCCTCTGGCTGCGCCAGGCGCGGCTGGCCGAGGCCGGGCGCTGGGCCGCCGGCTGCGCCCTGCCGCTTGATGTCCCGCCGCCCTACGAGCGCCAGTTCGAGTATCTCACCCTGGTGCGTGTGCGCCTGGCCCAGCACCTGCCCGGCAACGCCCCGCGCGTGTTGGCCCACCTGATCGAGGACGCCGAGGCCGCGGGCCGCACCCGCGAGGTCATGGGCGGCCTGGTGCTGCTCGCGCTGGCCCACGCGGCGCGCGGCGCCACCGACCAGGCCCTGCCCCCGCTCGAACGCGCGCTGGCCCTGGCCGAGCCCGAAGGCTATATCCGCCTCTTCGTGGACGAGGGCGCGCCGCTGGCCGCCCTGCTCGACCACCTGGCCGCCCAGCGGCCCCCGACGGCTTACATCCGCACCCTGCGTGCCGCCTTCGCCGCTGACGCCGCCCCGGCGGGCGTGCCCATCGCCTACACCACGCCGCTCAGCCCGCGCGAAGCCGGCGTGCTGCGCCTGCTCGGCCAGGGCGCATCCAACGACCAGATCGCCGCCGAACTCACCATCGCCGTGGACACGGTGAAAAAGCACGTCAGCCACATCTACACCAAGCTCGACGTGACCAGCCGCACCCAGGCCGTTGCCCGCGCCCGCCAACTCGGCCTACTTTGAGGCCGGCCTAACCCCCTGGCCCCCTGCCCGCGCCGGGAAGGGGGCGACCCGCGTTGCACCGATCTCCCCACCCCGCCGCGGGGGAGAAGTTGTCCGCGTACCTACCACCGGCGCTCTCGCGAATTACCCCCGCGAAATAGCACTTTCGCGTGATGCCCGGCGCCCCTAATCCCGGCTATCATAAGGCTCAAGCGGCGTGCTTCGGTGGCAGGCGTGGAACTCGTCACCGGGGTAGGCCGCCGCTTTTTATCTACCCCTTGCCCAGGACGCACCGCCGGCCGGGCCGGGGCCGGCCCCCCACCGGCCCGGACCACCCGCGGCCCCCGCCGCCGCCCGCCGGCGTCCCCCGTGCCCCCCGATCGCCCCTTGGTTCCCGGCCCCCGGCCCGCCGCCGTCGCCCTGGCGGCGGCGAGCCACCGGGCGCGTGCTGAGTGACGAGTGGTCAGTGGTCAGCCATGTGCTACGCACCGCTTCGCGATGTGCCCGTGGCACCGCTACGCGAACAGCCGTCAGCCGTCAGGAGACGGGCGACGATCCGGCCTTGTCACTCTGAGCGCAGCGAAGAGTCTCGGCGCCCGCCACCCCCTTGTCACTCTGAGCGCAGCGCAGAGTCTCGTCTCGTGCGGACCCAGGTTCGGATGCTTCACTGTGTTCAGCGGGACGACGCAGACAAGCCGTCTCCCCCTTCCCGCGGCGGGAAGGGGGCCGGGGGGTTAGGTTGGTCGGGTGCGAGCAAAGCCCCCACGCGCCGCCAAAACCCGCTATAATACCCCGCGGGAGGGACATTACATGCACGACGCAACTGCCTGGCGCCGCGATCTGGGCCGGCGCATCGGCCAGGCCTATGCCGCCAATCCCAAGGTCGCCGCCGTGATGATCGCCGGGTCCACCGGGCGCGGCAGCGCCGACCGCTACTCCGACCTCGAAGTCGACATCTACTGGCACGCCCCGCCCACCGAAGCCGAGCGGATCGCCGCCGCGACCGCCGCGGGCGGCACCAACATCGCCCTGGCCGAAGACCCCGACGAATGGGAAGAGCAGATGGACCTGGGCGGCTTCCATGCCGCTACCAGCGCCTTCCTCGTCAGCACCATGGAGCGCTACCTGCACGCCGTCCTGGACGAGTACAGCACCGACCCCAGCGCCCAGATGCGCCTCTACTCCGTGCTCCACGCCCAACCGCTCACCGGCGCCGACCTGACCGCCAGGTGGCAGGCCCGCGCCGCCGCCTACCCGCCACCCCTGCGTGACGCCATGCTGCGCGAAAACCTGGTCTTCGACGGCTTTGGCTACGCCGAGGATATGTTCGCCGCCCGCGACGACGTGCTCGTGCTCTACGACATATTCTGCGGCATTGGCCGCCAGATCCTGGGCGCGCTGCTCGGCCTCAACGGCATCTACCTGCCCAACCCCGGCTTCAAGTCGATGAACGAGATCATCGACGAGATGCGCATCGCCCCGCCCGACCTGGCCGCCCGCCTGCGCGGCGCCTTCCGCGTCCCGCCGCCCGACGGCGTGCGCGAACTCCACCGCCTGATCGCCGAGGTATTCACTCTGGTCGAACTTCACGTCCCCAGCTTCGACCTCGCACCCTACCGCGCCAAAGTCGAGGCCCGCCGCGGCGTCTGGGACGCGCCGCCGGCTCTGTAGCCCCGGCGGGTGTCACTCTGAGCGCAGCGAAGCGTCTCGCCATGGAGCTTGTCACTCTGAGCGCAGCGAAGCGTCTCGCCATGGGGCTTGTCACTCTGAGCGCAGCGAAGCGTCTCGCCGCCCCGCCCCTATCACTCCGAGGAGGGAGCCGATCATGCCCCAGATAAGCGAAGAGGATCTCCAGATCCTGCACACGTTGCTGGACGCGGAGCCCGAGGCGCTGGCGCGGTACAACAAGCTAGCGGACTACAAGAAGGAGATGTGCCTGCGCTGGATTGCCGATGCGCCGGCGCCGCGGCTGCGCGAACAACGGATTCACCGGCTGGTTCGGCGCTTGTGGCTGACCGCGTTCGATCCCTACTACGATATCGGTGGTATGACCCTCAGCGAACTGGACGAGAACTACGGGCCCCCGCGCCAGTTGCTGCGCGTGCCGGAGGACGAGCAAGCCGAAGCGCTACGGGAGCGCCGGGTGCTGGGCGCCTATCACTACCGCAACTTCGACGATGGCGGCACCTCGTTCTATATCGTGGATGCCGAGACGAAGCGGTTCGACGAGTTCATGCTCGTGTACCAGCGCCCCTGTGTGCTGACAGAGAATATCATCGGCTGGCTGAACCGCAACAACATCGAGACCGTGGCCGAGATGCGCGATTATCTGCTGCCGGCGCAGGACGCCGGGCCGGAGAGCGAGGGCACGTAAGCCCCGCGGCCCCAACCACCCACCGCCGCGGGTGTCCGGCACGCCGGCACCGGCCCGCCCAAAGCGATGGTACAACTTCTGCCGATTCCGACAGTATGAGCGCGACGGATACGGATATTGAACAGCAGCGGCAGCGGCGCGGCGGCTTGCGCGGCGAACTCCTGCTGGCGATTCCGCCCACCGTGGTGGTGCTGCTGGCCGTGGTGCTGCTCGAAACGCTGCGCAACGAGCGCATCCTGTTTGCCTCGCTGGCGGCCAGCGCTTTCCTGATCTACCGCGACCCGGTGCATCCCATGAACGGCGTGCGCGTGATGTTCGCAGCGCACACCGTCGCGGTGGTCATCGGGGTGGGGTGCGGGGCGCTGTTGGGGTCGGGCTTTGCGGCCGCCAGCCTGGCGATGGTGGTGACGCTGCTGGTGCTCATCCTGTTCCACAGCGTCCATCCCCCGGCGGTGTCCACGGCGCTCGGCTTCGCCTTTTTTGCGCGCCCTCTCGAAGCCGCCGGGCTCTTCGTGGTCGCCCTCACCATGATCGCCGTCCTCGTCGTCCTGCAACGCACGGCGCTCTGGACCCTGCGCCGCCTCCAGGCCCATGCCGACGCAACGCAAGACGCCGATTCGTGAGCGCAACGCGCCGGGCTGCGGCGGCGCCCGGCCCGCGCCGCTGCTACGCCGCTTGTCGTTGCCACCCCGCCTCGCCAGCAAACATCCCGCTCTCCGGCATATGCAGAAGAGCGGGATGTTCGAAACAAGCTACTTGCCGGGCACCAGCACGTAACCCGTAGCGTCTGGCGCGACATCGAAGACAAAAACGCTCGGTTCGGAGAGACCGGGTTGGATTTCTTTGTAGATGATCTCCGCTTGGTAGTGGTCCCGAGCGGCAAACTGAGCATTTAAGTCCGCCATATTAAAGACACGCCCCCGATTGTCCTTTAACTGGAAGCTAGAGGAGCCTACTTCGCTTGGAGCATTCCCAGGATTCGAGACAGTCATGAACACCACAACGAACTTCCCCTTGGCATTAGCAGCTTCAGTAAATTGTCCGCCTGGGATCGTTTGAGTTTCTTCGACTT
>DASSGZ010000159.1:0-7926 GCA_035693165.1 Chloroflexia bacterium
CTGGTCTCCGTCGCCCTGGCCCTGGTGAGCTGGCCGCTCATGGCGCGCTATGTGCGCGGCCAGGCGCTCTCGATCCGCAGCCGCGACTACGTGCTGGCCGCCGATGCCATCGGCGCGCGCCGCCGCGAGATCATGGTTCGCCACATCCTGCCCAACGTGACCGGCCTGATCGTCACCGCCGCCACGCTAGATGTATCGAGCGTCGTGCTGAACGAGGCGCTGCTCAGCCTGCTCGGCCTGGGAATCCAGCCGCCCGGCTCCAGCCTGGGCCTGATGATCAACGACGCCCAGGCGTACCTTGAAGCCAACTGGTTCCAGACCTTCGTGCCCGGCCTCACCCTCACCCTGCTGGTGCTGGCCTTCAGCTTCCTCGGCGACGGCATCCGCGACGCCATCGACCCGACGGCACGCTAGCCCCGCGCCCCGGCCCGCCGCCCGCGCACGGCCCAGGCCCGCGCGGTCAGGGCAATCGCGCCGCCGGCGGCGACGGGCAGGCGGGTGCGCAGATGCTCGCGCAGGACGGCGCGGCGTTCTTCGCTGAGCGACATGACGTAGCCGGGGACCGTCCCCTGGCCGCCCAGGAAGGGCGTCCAGTAGTCGTCAAAATCGCAGAAGCGGGTCGGCACGTCGATGGCGCGCGTCTCCACGGCCTCCAGGCCCACGGCCCGCCAGAGATCGGCCAGCGGCTCGGGCCGGCAGAGCGGGAATCGCTGGCCCGCGTCCACCTCGCGCGCACGCGGGTCCAGGGCAGCGGCAGCATCCCAGAAGTGGCGCTGGAATTCCATCCCGCCCGCGTAGTCCCAAACATAGGCGGCGACCAGGCCGTGCGGGCGCACCACCCGCGCCATTTCGGCCACCATCTGCTCGGGGCGCGGCACGAAATTCAGCACCAGCCCGGATACCGCCACGTCGTACAGCCCCCGTGCCAGGGGCAGCGTCGTGGCGTCGCCGACCAGGAAGCGGGCGCGGTCGTCGCGGACCTGCCGGCGCGCGTACTGCGTGTAGCCCGCGGACCGGTCTATGGCCGTGAGGTCGAACGGGTCGGCACGGTCCAGGATCGTCCCGCTGAGCGCCCCAGTACCGCAGCCCAGGTCGATCCAGCGCCCGCCCGGCGGGGCGTCCAGCCAGGCCAGGAACTCGGCGGCCACCAACCGGCTCCACCGGCCCATATAGGGCTCGTAGGCCAGCGCACTGGCCCAGACTTCGGTGCTCATACCCGCTCCTCACCTGGGCCAGGCCGCCGGACACCTGCCGATCCCAGGCATAGCCACACATCAAACGTCATCCTGCTCCTCTATTGGCGCGCCGAATTCGGCGCGCAACAGGCCAGCGACCGCGGGCACTGTCGCTGCCGGCAGCCGCGCATCCAGGCTTGCCGGGTTGGGCTGCCCATAAAGCGGCGCGGTGAACGAGCCGGTCAGCGCCAGGGCGCAGCCGTCCGGCAAGCCGTAGACCCGGATCTCCGTCGCGGCGGCGAACGGCGTCATGCCGTCGTGCGCGTCGCTGACCCGGTCGGTCACTTCGAGGCCCCGCGCCGCGTCCCCCAGGCGATAGACCGCCGTCGTCAGCGTCCCGCCGTAGTCGTCCTCCACGGTGCTGTAGGAGATCGGCTGCCGGGTGCGCGACGGAGCGAAGCCGGGAGGCACCAGCGCCGCGAGGCGGAAGGCCAGATCGATCAACAGCCGGCGGTTCGGCTCGGCATAGCCGTCACTGGAGAGATTCCAGCGGGCCTGCACCGTGCGGAATGGTTCGTCGCCCATGCCAGGCCTCCCCGGCGGATTGCCGCCTTGGGAACGATCTACGATCCTTGCGCTGCCGCCGGCTGCGGCGCGGCGGCCAGCAGCGGGCCGACGGCTTCTTCGGGGTGCTGGATGTACTGGCGGAAGCGCTCGGTCAGCGGCGAGGGGATCCAGCGCCGGTCGCTGTCCGGGTCGCCCAGGTGGTACAGGCCCAGTTCGATGCGGTATTCCTCGACCGGCCCGCGCCCGAAGCGATAGCGCCAGTCGATCATGGTGAACAGCGGGAACCAGGTATAGCCCAGCACGGGCACGCCGTGGCGGCGCAACGCCTTGATCGCGGCCAGGGCCGTATCGAGCCAGCGCGCGCGCCGCAGTTCCGAGCCGTGCGCGCTGGTCTCGGTCACGATGATCGGCACCTGGTAGCGTTTGTAGTAATCGAGGATCAGCGCGCCGAAGCCGGTACCCGCCTGCTCGGTGATGCGGTAGGCCAGGCGGCCCTGCGCGTCCAGGTGCAACTGGCGCGTGGACCACTGCGGGTAGAAGTTGATGCCCAGCACGTCGAGCGTGAGCGGGCGCGCGGCAATCTCCGCCAGTTCGGTGACTGACACGCCATGGCGCACCAGCCAGGGGAAAAGCGGGTGCTCGGGCGTGATGCGCCCGGTCAGCAGGTCGTAGCAGAGATAGCCGCGCAGTTGGTCCTCCTGGGCCAGGGCCGCCAGTTCGGGCACGGCAGCCCGGCTCAAGCCGGTGGCATCCACATGAACCATCATCGCGTCGGACCGGATGGCCTTGAGCGTCTCCACAGTGAGGATAATGCCCTTGACCAGTTGCAGCATGACGCGGACAAAGCCGGTGGTGCCGCGCAGATAGGGCGGCCACAGCCCGCGCTGGCCGCACATCATGGCGTTCACCTGCGGCTCGTTGAGCGGCGTGTACCAGCGCACCAGCCGGCCGTAGCGCCGGGCAAACGCGCCCGCGTAGGCGGCGACGGCTTGCGGATACTCGTCGCTGATGAACTCGCGCCGCAGCCAGAAGGGGCAACCGTAGTGCATCAGGTCGATGATCGGCGTGATCCCCAGGTCCTGGACCAGGTAGGGGATCACCTGGTCGGTCCAACTCCAGTCGAACTCGCCCGGCAGCGGCTCGACGCGATACCAGGGCACGCCCCAGCGCAACGCCTGCACGCCCAGGTCGCGGGCCAGGGCCAGGTCCTCGCGCCAGTGGTCGTAGTGGCCCATCAACTGGTATTCGTCCAGCGCGCGGTGGCCGGTCCGCGTTTGCGGCACAAAGGTATCTTCGATGCCGCTGGCCCAGATGAAATCCTCGGCCCGCGGCCCCAGAGTGAGATCGGGCACAGCCCCCTCCGTTGGTTGATTCACGCGCCACGCCGGGTGCGGCCCAGCGGCGCCAGCACCGCCCGCACACGGACGGCGGCGTCCTCGGACGCCAGCGGCCCCACGCTCTCGGCGGTGGGCATCGCGATATAGCGGCGGAACAGGTCGACCAGCGCGGTGGGGGTGCGGACCAGCCGGTCGCCCTCCCAGTGCAGCGCCCACATGCCGCACGGATTGATGTTGAGGTTGCGCACGCGCAGGGCGGTATCCCAATCGACGTGGTCGATGGCGCCGTAGTAGGTCAGGCCGAAGACGGGCGTCCCGGCGGCGCGCGCCTGGCGGGTCTGAGCCACCAGTTGCTCCACCCAGCGCACGCGGTCTTCCACCGGCCCGCCCACATTCGTCTCGGCCAGGATCACCGGGATGCCACCGTAGCGCGTCGAGTACTGGCGGGCCATTTCGGCCCAGCCGTGCTGCTGCGTCGCCGTCTCGTCGATGCGCTCGCCATTGAGGCCGCGCCGCAGTTGGTGCTCGGAGTGCTGGTAGTAGTCGAGGCCGAGAATGTCGAGGCGCACCGGGTTGCGCAGGAACCACTCCAGTTCCCAATCGTGGATGCCGTTGCTCACCATGTAGTCCCACATCGGGTGCTCGCGCGTGACCAGGCCCTGGTAGAGATCGTGCACCAGAAAACGGCGCTCGGTGCGGAAGTCGGCCTCCTCCTGGAAGGCGCCGTCCACCGAGTGATAGTATTCGCAGGTGTCGGGGATCATCATCAGCGCGTCGGGGCGCACGCGGCGGATCTCAGCCATCGAGCGGGCCACCCCCTCGCTGACGTTCTTGATCGCCCGCACGGCGTTGCGGTCGCCGCGCAGGAAGGGATACCAGATGGCCCACTCGGCGCCGAAGGTCGCGCAGATGTACGGCTCGTTGGTGGGCGTGTAGTAGGTGATATGGGGATAGCGCTCGGCGAAGGTCTTGGCGTACCAGCTTTGCATCTCGCCGAAGATGGGGTTCATGATGCCGCCCTCGATCCAGAGCGGCGTGCCGTAGTGGAACATGTCCACGATGGGCGTGATGCCCAGCGTCTCCAGCAGATCGAGCGCCTGGTCGGTCCAACTCCAGTCGTAGACGTGCGGCTGGGGGTTGACGCGGTGCCAGGGGATGCCGTAGCGGATCATGGTGATGCCCGCGTCGCGCAGGCGCTCGATGTCGCTGGCCCACCAGCGGTAATGCTGGGTCTCGGCCAGTTCGTCCGCGCCGTACTGCGGGAAGGCCGAGCACTCAAACCCGGTCATCCATTGGAAGTCTGTGCTCACACCTGCTCCTTATGCGCCGCCCGCGCGCCCGGTATGCCGTGGCGCGCGGGCGGGTGCCGGGCGGACGGATGCGGCACCCGCCCGCCCGGTGGTTACGCGTTAATGATCGCTGCCCGTGAGGCGAGAGACGTGCACGTAGTCGAAGTTGGCCGTGAAGCCCGACCCGCCCATCGACACGAGCCCGATGCGGGTGCCTGGCTCCAGGTTGTGGGTCCAGGTGCCGCCGCGCACCCAGAACTGGCCGTTGTTGCTGGTGTAGGCGGTATACTGCTCTTCGCCCGCGCGCATCGTCTTCACCACGCGCAGCCAGGTCGCGTCACCCGGCGGCCCGACCACGGTATTGCCGTAGCGCGGGTAGCCTTCCGGCACCGGGTTGAGTTCCTTGGCGAATTCCGTCTGTCGTGTCTCCCAGATAGAAACCGATGCCAGCTTGATGAAGTTGTCGTCGTCGTGGTACAGCACCAGGCCCGCCTGCACGTAGTTGAAGCAGCAACCCTCCGGCGGCAGGTTCAGCGTGACCTTGGTTTCCACGGCGTAGTTGCCGTTGGGTGCCGGCTCGGTCAGCACCGAGGCGTTGTTGCTGTCCACATACAGGTCGGCGGCCTGCGTGTCGAAGTTGAAGGTGCCGCCGCCCACGCTGTAGGTGCCGGGCGCCGGTGGGCGCACCCAGGTCCACTGGTTACTCAGCGCCGTGCCGTTGAACTCATCACTGAGCGAGTCGATCTGCTGGCCGGGTTGCAGCAGGTTCGGCGGATGCGGCTTGTAGCGATCTTTCTGGCCGGGCTGGGCCGCTGGCGCCGGCATCGGCTGATCCGAGGCCCAGTTGCCCGCGCGCACCGTGGGCCAGCCGTCGATCCAGTCGAGCGGGTCCATCAACACCGGGCGCTTGGTGAAGCCGACCGCGCCCGCGAAGTACGGATCGAAGCGGTCCACGGCGTGGTAGAGGAACCAGTCCTGCCCGTCGAAGTCGGTGAACACGGCGTTATGCCCCGGCCCCACCCAGCGGTTGCCGTTCATCGAGATCACCGGGGTGCCGCCCACGCGCCCGGCCAGCAGCGACACGCCCTCCTGGTCAACATAGGGGCCAAGCACGTCAGCCGAGCGCCCAACAAAGACACTGTAGCCGGTCAGCGGCCCGTTGCAGCAGTTGGTGGCCGACGCGAACAGGTAGAAGTACCCATCGTGTTTGAAGATAAAGGTGCCCTCGTAGCGGTTGGCGATCGTGATCTGGACCTGGCTGGCCGGGTCGGAGTGCAGCCCGTCCGGCGAAAGTGTCCTGGCCCGGACGCCGCCGAAATAGCTGCCGTAGAAGATGTATCTCTGCCCGTTAGCTTCGATCACCGACGGGTCAAAGGTCCACTGTCCGTTCGGCGCCACGACCGGCGCCCCGGCGTCCGTCCAGGGACCTGTTGGGCTGGGGCTGGTGGCGACGCCTATGGCGCTGCCGCCGGCGACTGTGTCGGACGCGGTGTAGTAGAGGTAGTACTGGCCGTTGAAGTAGTGAATATCCGGCGCCCAGAGACCGGCAGTCGGCGCCACCCACGAGGGCTTGGACGCAAAGGCATCGCCAACATATGTCCAGTTCACCAGGTCCAGCGATTTTAGCATCGGGATCAGGTGGAAGTTGAGGTCGCCGCTCCCGTTGCGGTCCTGGCCGTTGAGCGGGTCGGTCGTGCAGTAGATATACCAGTAGTTATCGCCGGGCGTCTGGCCACGGATAATTGACGGGTCGGCGCAGCTTTCGACCAGGCCGTCACCGGGGATCTGGATATGCAGCGGGTTGGTGTAGGTGCCGGAGTTGGGTTGGGCAGCCTGGGTGCCCGCGGCCTGCGCCGGCGCGACGAGCAGGACCAGGGCCAGCATGCATACCGAGAGCGCAAGCCAGCGGCCACGAGAAAGAACAGATCCCAGCATCGGTGTGCTCCTTTGCATAGCGGCGTAACCGTACAGCCATAGGTATGCGCCGGCAGTCAATATCCGGCCCGGCGAGGCACGCGCCCGCCCCGCCGGCCCGGCTCAGGGCAACGGTTGGGGACCGGTGGTCGGTCCCTGGACCTGCGGTTTGCCGTCGGGCCAGTTCACCCGGTCGATCCACATGAACCGGCTGTCGCCGCGGCCCCCCGCCACCGCTTCCCAGGCGTGATAGACGATCCAGGTTTGATCGCCGACCTGGATCAACGTCTGGTGGCCGGGGCCAAGGACCAGCGGCGGGTCGAGGCGGCTTTTCAGAATGGGGTTTTCGGGCGCATCCTGGCAGGGGCCGGTGGGCGATTCGCAGGTGGCATAGCCCACGGCATAGTCGGCGCCCCCATAATCATTGGCCGAATAGAACAGGTAATACTTGCCGTCGTGCTTGAACATGGTCGGCGCCTCGACGACGTGGCCCTCCCAGTACTCGTCGTTGCTCACCAGTTGGGCAGGCTGGCCGACGACCTGCTGGCCGTCGGGGCTAAGCTCCTGCGCGTAGATGTAGGTGGTGCGCCCGCAGCAGTTGCCGTCGTTCTTGAAGTAGAGGTAGAGCTTGTCGCCGTCGCGGAAGGGGTCGGGGTCGATGGTGCCGCCCTCGTCTACCTGGCAGACCAGCGGGTGGTCGTTGCTGTCTTTGAAGCGCCCGTCGGGCGTGTCGCTCACAGCCACACCCACGCATTGCTTGTTCGAGGCTTTGTCGCGGGCGGTGTAGTACATCACGTACTTGCCGCCGATGGGCATGACCTCCGGCGCCCAGACGTAGTTGCCGCCGATCTGCGCCCAGGACGGCAGCGCCGGCATGGCGTCCCCCTGCACGGTCCAGTGAACCAGATCGGGCGAGGTGGCGCGCTGGATGTTCTTACCCTTGGCGTTAGTCGCGTAGGCGTAGTACAGATTGTCGACCTTTAAGACGAACGGATCGGGAAAGTCACTGCGCAGCACCGGGTTGGTGAAGGTGCCCGCGCCGGCGGCCGGCGTGGCGGCCGCCGTTGCCCCGACGGTGGCCGCCGTGGTGGGCGCGGGCGTGGGCGCGGTGGTGGGCGCGGCCACCGTCGGGGTCGCCGCCGCGGGCGCCGCCGGGGTCGCCGTGGCGGCGCTCGGCGAGGGAGGCGCCCCGGTCGGGGTCGCCTCCCCACAGCCGGCGAGGATCAGCGCGAGCAGCACCGGCAGCCCGGCGCGCAAGAACCGCGCGGGCCAGGGAGCACGGGCGGGCGGGCCGGGCCGCCCGCCGGGCGAGAGCAAGAGCCGCATGCGTTCTCCTTCGGATCAGCCTTTCAAGCCGGTGGTGGCCACGCTCTGCACGATATAGCGCTGCAGCGCGATGTACAGAATCAGCACCGGCACCGCGGCGATCACCGCGCCGGCCATCATCTGCCCGTACTCCGAGGTATAGGCTCCCTGTAAGGTCCGCAACCCCGGCGGCAAGGTCAGCATGTCCGATTTCTGCAAGATCAGCAGCGGCCACAGAAAGTCGTTCCAGCTTGCCAGGAAGGTGATGATGCCCAGCGTGGCGAGCGCGCCCTTCGCCAGCGGCAGCACCACCCGGTAGAAGATCTGGAACGACGAGGC
>DASSGZ010000160.1:0-20688 GCA_035693165.1 Chloroflexia bacterium
GCTCGATCTCCGCGCCGGTCCAGCCCTCCGACCCGCTGATACATTCGTCAGGCAAGGGCGTGACCTCCTGCCGGCAGTAGCGCCGCAGGTGAATCTGGAAGATCGCCGGGCGTTCCTCGGCGGTCGGGGGTAGCACGGCGAGCTTGAGATCGCCGAAGCGCCCGGGGCGCTTGAGCGCCGGGTCGAGCCGGTTGGGGAAGTTGGTCGCCCCGATCCACAGGATCTGGCCGCGGTGCGCCGGGTCGGCCATGAAGGCCAGAATCCGCCCAAAGATCCGGCTGGAGACGCCGGAGTCGCCATCCGCGCCGCGACTTAACGCCTGTGGAGTAGGGGCGGGACGCCTTGCGTGATTTCGCACGTAGGTTTTCACAGCCCCTCTCCCCGAACCGGGCTTGCACCTTTCAGCGCACCCGGCTCTCCAGAACCAAGTCTCTTCTTCTCGTGTACAAAGTGACCTTCTGCACTGTTGCGGTTCTCTGCCTTGTGATGGTGCGTGGGGCAGAGGGGTACAAGGTTGGTTGCCTCGTTTCCTCCTCCCTGGCGGCGGGCCTTGATGTGGTGCATCTCGACCCGTTCCTCACTACCACATACAATACACACTGCGCCGTGTTCCTCCGTCGCCTCGTCCCTGTTCGGTGTCCAGTCCGGGCCATAGCGCCGTGCCCCATTCCAATACGTCAGGAAGAAGGGGTCTTGGTGGCGCGGGTCGCGGACTGTTTCGCCGGTCAAGTACGGGTTCGGGATTTCCCGGAAGAAGGGATACTCGATCTTCATGCGGGCCAGGACCAGCAGTTCGTGGCTCCCCACTTGCCAGGTTTGGTTGCGATGGTATTTGGCCTCGATTTTCCGCCAGCCGCGGCGGGTACTGCCCCGGTCCTTTGCTAACAGCCATTTCCACATCCGCCTGTAGGTATGCCAGCCGATGTACGACAGGGCCCCTTTGGCGGCCGAGTGGCGGTAGTATTCTCCCCACCCTCGCAGGAATGCGTTGACGGCATCAATGACATCTTCCCGGCTACGCCGCACATGACAGCGGTCGGTCAGGTCACTGACGTGCTGAATGGCCCGTTGGACGCTCTCCGTACTGGGGAAGTGAGTTACGATTTCCCGCTTGCCCGCTTTGGCTTCGGTCTTCTTAAAGGTGAACCCTAAGAAGTTGAATCCATCGCAGAAGTGAGTAATCGCGGTCTTTTCTTCCGATAGGGTAAGGTGGAGTTCGTTAGCAAGCCATTCTTTGAGTTCCTGCTTGAAGGCGATAGTATCTGCGTGCGGGCCGTTGCTGAAGATGACAAAATCATCCGCATAGCGGACCATCACGAAGTTTGCCCCGCCTGCTTGCCGGTTCTTCTCCCGCCGGTTTTTATCGCCAAGCGCCGCCCGGCGGGCAAACCATTGGTCGAAGTGGTTCAGGTAGACGTTCGCCAGCAGAGGGCTGAATGGAGTAGGGGCGGAGCGCACCTTCAAGTCTCGCAACAGGCGTGTTTCTCTACCCCTCTCCCCAAACGAAGCGTGATAGTTTCCCATCACTTCGCTTTCCCTCATTGCAACCGGCTTCGGTCGCCATAGGTCGGCGTTTGCACATGGCAGCGTTCGCAGAGCAGGACTACGTTCTCCTTGACATCCTGGCCCCCGTACCGGCGGGCCTGGCGGTGGTGTAGGTCGAGATTCACCGTGCTGCCGCAGCGTTCGCAGGCTGCCCCGCGTTCTGCCTTGATTTCTTCCTTCAGTTCGCGTCTCTGTTCGTTGTTCTTGGCGTTGCCGAGCCACACATACTCCGGTAGCGGACCCTCTGCTTGCTCAAGCTCTGTACTCCCTTCCCCGATATAGGGGTTGGGTAAGCAGCGCGACCGATATTTGGTGATCGGTTGGTCGCTCATCCGATACAGATAGAGCCACTCTTCTCCGTTGCGAATAGCACAGTTGTAGCGCCGCCCGTCTTGGCGTTGCTTGTAGCGGGCTAATATCCGTCGTATCGGCAGGCGATGCCGCTTCTGCAACCACCTAAACAGCCGTTGATTAACCCAGAAGTCCAGGTCTTTGGCGGTCTCTTTGGCATTGCAGTGACGGTAATAGCTCATCCACCCGCGCAGCACTGCGTTGAGCGCGCTGAACTTGAGCAAGGGCCTGTCTCGGAACCGCCGTCTGCTGGTCATTTCCTTCACTTTGGCCTTCAGCCGGGCTTGCGCTTTGGCGCTGGGCGTGACCAGCATTTTCGGGCGGTCATGTCCACTGACGTAGCGCCGGATATGAAAGCCGAGAAAGTCGAAGCCGTCGTTGATGTGCGTCACGTGCGTCTTCTCGACCGACAGTTCGAGTTTCAGCTCTTCCCGCAAGAAGGTCTGAAGCTCGTCGCGCAGGCGGTACGCCTCCTGTTTGCTGCCGTTGGTTAACAGCAGCCAATCATCAGCGTAGCGTAAGAGGGCACAGTTACCCTGCTGCGCCGTCCTGCGACGTTCCTTTTCCTTGGGGGTGAGGCACCCATACTTGTTCCACCAGTAGAGGTCTAGCTGGTGCAAGTAGATGTTCGCCAGCAATGGCGAGCAGACCCCTCCTTGACTGATACCGAGTTCGCTACGTCGGAAGAGGCCCCCCTCCATTACTCCCGCCTTCAAGAAGCGGGCAACCAAGTCCAGGATACGGCGGTCTGCTACTCGTTTTGCCAGGAGGCTCAACAAGATTTCCTGCTGGAAATTGTCGAAGGCCCCTTTTATGTCGCCCTCAATCACCCAGTAGTACTTGCCGCGCTTGTTGATGTAGCTGTCCAGGTGGGCGATACAATCCATTGTTCTGCGGCCTGGCCGAAAGCCATTGGAGCAGTTGAGGAAGTCGCTCTCCCAGATTGGCTCCAGCAGCATCTTCAAGAGCATCTGTACTACGCGGTCTTTGAGGGTCAGGATGCCGAGTGGCCGGGTTTTGCCGTTCGCCTTAGGGATAAAGACGCGCCGCACGGGTACGGGCCGGAACCGCTTTTCTTGCAATTCCGCCCGTAGTTCGCGTACGAAGTTGGCTTGCGCTTCTGCGGAAGTTAGGGCCTTCTTGGTCACGCCGTCAATTCCCGCTGTTCGTGCTCCCTTGTTGGAGAGCACTGCCGCCAGCGCTGCGCGAATCCACTCTTCCTGGCAAATGAGCCGATAGAGATGGTCGAACTGGTGCGTGGGATTGTGCTTGGCCTTAATGGCTAGGCTACGTTGGGTTTTGATGATGTCGGACATACGTTTTAGTCCTCTCTATTCCCATCCGCGCCTCATGCAATGACTGGGGTCCTTCGCCAGGTGCCGGACTTTCTCCGGCGCGGACTACTACGACCCCTCTGCCACATGGTAGCCACCTCAGTTGCAGCTAACCCAGTCTCTGCGGTGTTCGACCGCGCCGCAGAGACCGGCTACCATGCTTCCTGCCGTTCACACAGCGGTACGTGTTGCGCTTGACCGTAGGCTCCCTCTTTACGCCCGTAAGGCACAGACCCAGTGCCCGCGATAGCAGCCGATGGCTTATACCCCTATAGCCAGGGCGGTTTGGTCCGAGTGCAAGACCGTTTGGCCGGTAGCATCAAGTGCCGGCTACCTGCTATCTCACACCATCTCCGTCGTTTATCAGTGTGTTCAAGGTGAGGACGCTTCCAACAAGGGTTTCTTGCGTAGCCATAGTCAAGCTCAGGCTTGGGGCCGCACATCGTAACGGAGTGCCGACGTTTTGCCCCGTGTTTTCCAGGCTATCAGACGAGTTATTGCTCCTTGTCCCCCGCCCACTGGATCAGCCTCGGCGCTCCGGGGGAAGCGCCGTCTCGTCGGTCGGTTTGCACCGGCCATGAGCATTACCACTGTGCGCCTCGCAGCGCACGGACGCCACCTTGCGGGGTGCCTTCCTCGGTCTTGACGAAGAGTTGCCCTTCCATCACGCCCGCCTTCAAGAAGTGCCAGAGGAGGTCCAGCAGCCGGGGGTCTCTGATGCGTTGGCGCAGCAGAGCCATGAGTTTCTTGTGATGGACGTGGTCGAAGAATCCTTCGATGTCACCCTCAATCACCCAGTAGTACTTGCGCTTGCGGATTTGAGTGTATTTATGGATATGGGCGACGGCGGTGTGACAGGACCGTTGCGGGCGGAAGCCGTGGCTGTAGTTCGCAAAGTCGCTCTCGTAGATGGGTTCCAAAATGACCTTGAGGGCCATTTGGACCCAACGGTCGTAGAGTGTGGGGATACCCAGGGGCCGCCGTTTTCCATTCCGCTTGGGTATGTAAACGCGACGAACTGGGGACGGCTGATAGGTGCCGGCGCGGAGCTGCTGTTGGAGTTGGGCTAGATGGTGTTCTAACTGACTTCCTTGCAACACGCGGCGGTCCATGCCGTCAATACCCGCTGTACGGGAGCCTTTGTTAGCGCGTAAGCGGTGGGCCGCCTCGCGTAACACCGTCTCCCAAGTTAGAAGGTCATAGAGGTGGCCGAACCGATGGCCTGGTTCCTCCGTTGCTTTGTGCGCGAGCCGTCGTTGGATTTCAGAGACCGGCACCCGGCGCGATTGTGTGTCGGGTATCTGATACGTTTCCATCAGCATGTCATCTCCTAGTTTCGCACTTCGGCTTGATTCCTAGGGTCCTTCGCCATGTGCGCGGCTTTCCCGCGCGCGGACTACTATGACCCCTCCGCCGGTGACGGAACATACAGGCAGCACACCTGCCGGACCCCGTGGGGGTAGTTGCGTCACCATCCCCTGTTCATGTGTTGGTCCTCACCGCAACGACTTAGACCCCGTGTATACGCCCATAGGCTGACTTACAGCCCCGACATACCCGACCAACCGCGTCTTGCACGGGTGGTGCCTTCTCTTGAACGGATTTGGCGGTTGCCCGCAGGTATGTCTCCACCCCATAGGTTGCCGTTTGTGGAGTGGTTGACGAGTCTGGACGCCTCAGACCACGGTTCGGTTGCCCTAGTCATATCATTGCTCATCCTAGCCGGCAGATGCTTTGGCAACTTCTACAGCTCCGACATGTTTTCGGGGCTTCAGACCACGGTCGGTGTCTCCCGTCGCCTGCCCGATCAGGATCGGCCTCAGCGGGTTGAGCCGCTGGCAAGATGGCCGGGTTGCGAGAACCAAAACCAACACATGCTTAGCAGGGCGCACGTTCGAGTTCGTCCACAAACACGCCCACGGGGGCCAGGGTCGCGATGGCCGCCAGCGCGCGCTCCAGGTTAGCCTCGGACTGGCCGACATACTGCCCCAGCAGCTTGCCGGGATTGAACACGACGAAATTGATGCCGATCTCGGCAGCAATGGCCTCGCTCACCGCCGTCTTGCCGGTGCCAGGGGGGCCGGAGAACAAGATGCCCGTAGGCAGGATGTCCACGATACCCTCGGTGCCCTCGCGCATGGGCTGGATGACCACGGTCTGGATGTATTCCTTCAGCGCCGCCATACCGCCGATGTCGGCGAAGCGCCGGCGGGGTTCCAGGATCTGCAAGATGCCGCCGAACTCGGTCTCGATGATCTGGGCTTTGCGCTCCTGCACCAGCGCGGCGGTGAGGCCCTGCTGCCCCGCGGTGCGGTCATATTCGTACTGGGCGCGCAACAGGATGTCTTCTACATGGAGTAACGAGAGGCCCCCGGTCTGCCGGGTGAGTTCTGGGGCGCTGAGGGTCGTGAAATCGGCGGGCTTGGCGGCAAGATAGGTGCGGATGAATTGCCCGCGGGTAGCCGCATCGGGGAGCGGGAGCGGGATCGCTTCGTAGCGCGCGCTGGCCGCGCGCAGACTGGGGTGCAGGTCGCTGAGGTTGCGCACCAGCAGGATCACGATATTGCCGGTGCCCATGATCGCTGCGTCCCGGCCCCAGCGTTCCAACGTAATCAGCGCCGTCCGATCGCCGATGCTCATTGCGCCCAGGTCGGTGGCCGGGACCAGCGTTTCCGCCCAGTCGATCACCACGACATGCTTGGGCGACACGCCGTCGGGCCGCGTCTCGGTCTCCTCCGGTAGAGTCGCCGGGGTGCGCAGCAGGCGTTCCAGCAACGGCAGCGCGCGCTCCGGCTCGGCGGGGAGTTGGACGGGGGGTGTCGAGTTGCCGGGCAGGGCCCCTTGCAGAGCAGCCAGGGGCCCGCTCGGCGGGGCCGGCCCACTCCCAACCCCGGTGACTTGCAGGAAGCGGGTGCGCATGGACGCCAGCGGAAAGGTGATTCCCTGCGCTCTGTCGTACCAGGCGGTGACCGGGCAGGTGCTGCCGAGCGCCGCGTTCAAGAAGCTGCGCGTTGTGGTGCCGGGGGTCACCAGGTCGTTGATACTTAAATGCAGAATGAAGGCATGACTGATACCGGCCTGGTACTTCTCGGCCAGGGTGGCATACCAGCCCGGAGTGGGCACGCTGGGCGCGCTGTTATCCATGGCGGCCTCCCTCATGTAAATGCGAGTGCATATGGACGGACTGGTGCGCGCCCTCGGTGGCGTCTTCGGTCCGGTGGGCTTCCACGTCGCTGACCTGGACCAGCGGCAGCTGTTGGCCCAGCGTCGCAAGCAGGGCGGCGATGGCCGCCTTGCCGCCGGCGAAGGAGCCGTCCAGCACCTGCGCTTCGATCTGCCCGGTGGGGCCAAGAATGACGATGATTTCGGGCATGAGGGGCCTCCTTACTGTAGCTTCAAACCCGCAGCCGGACTACCAGGCTGCCGTCGGCGGTGGGCCGGCTCTCCGTAATCGCATAGTTGGCCGCCAGGAACTGGTACGTCGCCTGCTGCCAGTACGCGCCCGCGATAGTCGTCAGCGCCTGCTGGATCTCGGCGGCGAGCGCCTGGGCGGCCGCGGGGTCTTGCGTATAGTTGGTGACGGTCACCTGGCCGGCGCGCACCGCAATGCGCTGGGTCTGGCCGTGCGTCGCGACGATCCAACTGACTTCGTCCGCATAGCGCTGGGCCTGGACATACGCCTGGGGCCATTTCGCCTGCAGGTAGGCCGTGATCGGCGCGGTAATCGCGCCGGGGGTCAGATAGGTACGCAGATGCTCCGCGGCCACCTCGGCCCCGGCTACGGCGACAGCATCACAACTCATGGATGGGCTCCTCTCTCCTTCGACGGGCGTCGCGCGCAGGCGGCACGGTTGTCCCGTGTCACCTGTGCAGCTGGCCGCTATGGGCGCTTCTTGAAGACGTTCAGGCCCACCAGCACCCCGGCCTGGCCCGCTACCGGCGCGTTGCCGCTCGTGGTGGCGATGATGATCGTTTTGCCCGAACTGCTCGGCCCCTGCTCCTGGCGCAGATCGACCTCGATCCGCAACGTGTGACCCTCGACCGCTATTTTGACGTTTTGCATCGTACTGCTCCTTTCGCATGCGTGCGATTTGTCGCGATGATTCCTGGCTCCCGGCGCGCCCGCCGCGCCGGGACCGGGATGGTCAGACCGTGGCGGTAACCGGGGCAGAAGCCGGCGTCCCCACAGCGAGGGCGCCGAGCCGGGACACTCGCCGCTGGAGCGGTTCCGGCGGAGCGGACGCCGGACGCAGGGTGCCGCGGGCCTGGCGAACCAGGTCCGGGGTGGGCACATCGGGCACGCCCAGGTCACGCGCGCTGCGCGGGTTGTCGCCCAGGCGCAACAGGACATCGCGGGCCAGGGTGGCGGTCGCGGCCAGCTGGCGTTCCAGCGCCGGCACCTGCTGTTTGCGCTCATCCCCGGTGGGTAGCTCCAGGAACTCGCGGATGCGGATCAGGCTTTGCTCGACGTCCTCATTGGGCGCAAAGGTCAGGTACTGCTCCAGCCCGGTGAGCAGGTGGCGCAGTTGCTCGGCCGACTTGCCGACGACCCGGCCATTGTTTTTCACGCTCGCCAGCACATCGACGCTCACCTCGTAGAGCATATCCTGCACTTTGGCGATCATGTCCCGCTGGAACAACGTAATCAGCGCCTGCTTGCTTTCGAGCGCGCGCTCGTAGGCCTCCCGGCGCAGCGTGGTGGCGGCCGCGGCGTCCGCGCGGATCTGTTCGGCGGCGGCCCGATCCTGGGCCAGGAGCGACGGTAGCGGAATGTAGGACAGCTCGACCGTGTAGTAGAAGGAGTCGCGGAAGCGCTCGACGGTAGGGATCCGGCTGCGCACGAGGGCGACCCGCTCGGTGACGTAGTGGTCCGGGTCCGGATGCCGGGTCCGGAACTCTTTGTCCTGGCGGCAGAGCCGGTCGTAGGCATCGCGGGCCAGTTCGCCGTGCTCGGCGCAGACCTCGGTCCCGATCGCCTCGTAGTGCGCGCCGATCTCATCCCGGAGCGCGAAATACTCGGCCTTGTAGCGCTCGTTGCCTTCTTTCCAGCGCGGGTAGGCGGGCGCCGCGACGTACGAGCCCCAATAGGTGCGGGACGCGCACGTCGCCAGCCATTTGCGCGCACTCGATTCTTTGCTGTCGAGCGCGGTGGCATAGCGGCGGGGGAGCAGCAGAGCGTCGCCGAGGTCGTACCACGCCTGCCAGCGGGCGGCCTGCTGCTTCTTGCGGTGGGCGATACCCAGGTCCTGGTCGGTGAGGTGGGCGCGACAACCCAGCCGCCCGATGCTCAGGTTAATGATGACTCCGTTCAGCATCTTGGCCAGCCAGTCGGCCTCCAGGCTTTTGAGGTTGGGTTCGCCCAGGATCTCAGTGAGGTTAGCCTGGAGGCGGGCCAGTTCGGCGGAGTCGGGCAGCGTCGCCGTCCCCAGCACCGGGGACGTTCCGGGGGCTTTTCTAGGCATGGGAAGGGATCCTTTCTCTGATCGTGTTGGGCGTCGATTGGAGTTACCCCGCTCCCCTTCCCGGACGGCGGCGTACCGCCGTCCGGGGACCGTCGCAGCGCTGCCGCGGTTCGGGTACGCAGGCGTGTCTCCTCAGCGCTCCATCGATATGGCATAGGTAGGGCATCACTACGGGCATAACCGCAAGAGAGCCGGTGGCGACCGCACGTGGTTGTCAATTCCGCACGAATGGCATAGGATAGAAGCATACGGAGAGAGGTCGCCTGGGGTATGCTCGGGGCCTGGGTGAAGGCGGAGCGGAGGCGCCGCGGGAGGCGCCCGCGCGCACAGGCGCTCCGCGCACGGCTGGCGCAACGCTATATCCGTCGGTTGGCGGTCCCGGCGCGGACCCCGCCCAGCGAGCGCGTCGCCGGGCGGGAGCAGGCCCCGGCGCGGCACGGGCGGCGTCGCTCCCAGGTGTGACGGCTGTTTCCCTGCCGGCCCGGATCGATCGTGCCAGCCAGATTACATAAGGAGAGACCCATGCCCCCACGGAAATCAGGTCCGAAACGGAAGACCCGCGCCGCGCCGACTCCCCCCATGGATCGCCGCCTGATGGAACAGCAGATGACGGCGCTCACCCGCCTGCTCGCCGAACGCGATTTTGGATCGATCGAGGAGGCGAATGCCTATATCCAGCAGCTCCTGGCAGGCGGCGGGGTGCTGGAGGTCGCGCCGCGGACTCCCCTGGAGGAAGCGCAGGAGGTGATTTACCAGGCGCTGGAAGCCCGGGGCCCGCGCCGGCTCGATCTGGCGCGCCGGGCGCTGACCCTTTCGCCGGATTGCGCCGATGCGTATGTCTTGCTGGCTGAAGCCGCGCCGGATCCCCAGGCGGCCCGCCAACTCTATGAGCAGGCGGTGGCGGCCGGGGAACGGGCCCTCGGCGTGGACACGTTCCGCGCGGAGGTCGGACACTTCTGGGGCCTCATCGAGACGCGGCCCTACATGCGCGCCCGGCAGGGGCTGGCGGAGGTCTTATGGCACCTGGGGGAGCGAGCTGCGGCGATCGCGCATCTGCAGGACATGCTGCGCCTCAACCCGGGCGATAACCAGGGCCTGCGCTACCTCCTGGCGGGCTGGCTGCTCGCGATGGGCGACGATGCCGCGCTGGAGCGGCTCCTGGCCGCGTATCCGGACGAGGCAAGCGCGCATTGGGCGTACACGCAGGCGCTCGCCGTGTTCCGCCGCCGGGGAGCGGATCCGGAGGCGGCGCAGGCGTTGGGGCAGGCGTTGCAAGCCAATCCGCACGTGCCCCTGTATCTGCTCGGCGCCAAACCGTTGCCCGCGCAGGTGCCGGGCTATTACGGAATCGGCGATGAGAATGAAGCGGTGGTCTACCTGGCCGAGGCAGCGGAAGGCTGGTTGGAGACGCCCGGGGCGTTAGAGTGGCTGGGTGCGACCCTCCGCGGCCGGCCGCGACCACTCACGGCACCGCGACCCCGGCGCCCGCGCCCTTCCTAAGACCCGCCCTCAGCTACATCTGTGCCTGGCTCGGTCTGACCCTGGCCGGATGGGCCGCGCAGGGCGCATCGTGACCAATGCGCGTAAAGGTTCAAGATGGCCCCGGGTTCACAGAAGGGAAATAGCGATGCGCCCGGCTTCTCATCCGCGCATCATCTCAGTCTCGCTCTGGACCCTCATGGAGGGGGCGGCTTCCATCATGGACGAATGTACATCGCCGTTCAGAATTTGATAGCGGTATCCATCGTTCTGCATAAGTCGGCGGCAGTAGCGGTGATTGATATCTACACGGCCAATGCGGAAGGACCCGTTTGCGCGCACCGCCCCGCGTCCCATATAGACGCCCGCATATTTCCCGCGTGGCACCCCCGCCCGGACCAAATCGCCTGTCTGAAATCCGAAGGATTGCTTTTGTTGAGTGCGGTGGCGGATGGGGAATCCGTATTTGTTCAATCCGGCCATTTGCCTGGTACCCCAACCCATGGCCGTGATCTTGAGCGGCGTCACCCCCGCTATGCGCAGCACGGCCGGTGTGCTTGGCCCGACACATGCCGCGTCCAGCCAATGGCGTTTGGGCAAGCCACGTTGCGCGCGATTGTACTTGGTTACTCCCCCACTGCTAGTCTCGATCGGAAATCCCAGCAGCTCTAATTGTTGGTTCAGCGCCCAACGTGTGCTGTTGACGACCGCTGCGTCGCGCAAGGGGGCGCTTGCCTGGCTCTGAATGTTCGGATAGCCAAACTCAGCAGCTGTCTGGTTGCCCTTCCGCTCATTGCACGCGCGGCACGCTAGGGTCAGGTTGGAGACACGATCACTTCCACCACGGCTGCGGGGCACGATGTGCTCGACTTCCAGCAGTCGGTCCGTTGCGCCGCAATACGCGCACCGCCGCCCCCACTTTTCCAGAAGATACTGTCGCACCTCATAACCAGCCAGCTCCCCCTGCTGATACTCCACGCCTCGGATCTCGGCATCTTGCATCTGCTGGGTATTGAACTTAACCAACTCCAGGCTGATTGCACCCAGCGGGGCTAGCCGCCGCAGCCGCGCCACCCAGGTCATGACATTCGCAATTCGGCTGTGCAGGCTGGGCGGAAGCCACTCGGCCTTACGTCGCCGGTTCAGGAACCGCACTGGCCGGTAACGAGTCTTGCGGGTACGGTGGTGGCGTCGGACAGATCGACGTGTGTCTAGGGCCTGCTTGACCGCTGTACCGCGATGGTGAAGTTCAGCAGCAAAGACCACAAGCCCTGTCGTGTCGTTCACCACGGCTATACCGGTGGTTTTGCTGCCGGGATCGAGTTTGAGCCGCACGGGCGGGCAGTCGGCATCCAGCACCGCCGCCTTGAGGATAATGGTAAACGGATACGCGCGTAGCACGGCGGCCTGGCCTTGCCGTAAGAGAATCCGGGCGCGAGCGGGATGCACCGGATTCAAAGGCCGCTTTTCCGCGTCGAGGACAAACACATGACTCATTGCTATCTCCTATGCCCTTGCGAGCCTCCCCTTGCGGGGGTAAGGTGTGCCTCGCCAATGTGCAGAGTGCTTGTCACGCCGACCACCTTCGCCGTCGCCCCAGCGATAGCAGCATGATGATCGGCAACAGAGCGGCAGGCTGGCAACGCACCCGCCGGTGTTATGACACCTTGCACGTAGTCCACAAGGGACTGAGGCTGGTCATAGATCGAGACTATTCCAAGTCCCCGCATTCGGCGTGGGGTCTATGACGCCTGCCGGCGTTCGCGGCTCTGTGTTTTGCCATGGGCAATGCCCAGGTCCAGGTCGGTCAGGGCGGCTTTGCAGCCGATGCGTCCGATGCTCAGGCTAATGATGACCCCGTTCAGCATCTTGGCGAGCCAATCGGCTTCCAGGGATTGGAGATTGGGTTCCGCCAGGATCTCGGCCAGGTTGGCGCGCAGGCGCGCGAGCACCGCCGGGTCGGGCACGCCGAAGGCGGAGCGCGGAGCGCAGAAGTCGGAACGGGCGGTAGGGGGCATAGGGCATTCTCCTTTCGCTGGGGGCCGGGAGGCAGGACTGCCGAAGTCAGAAGTCGGAGGTCGGCAGGCGAAATTCCTGTTCCGCGTTTCGCGTTCCGCCTTCCCCCTTTGGCCGTGCCCGCCCATCTCCACCGGGACGCCGCCCGGCGTCCCGGTGGACCGGTCCCTACCGGTCCAGAGCATCGCCCCATCCCCCGCGGATCGGGATCGGGCGGCAGGACGGGGGCCGGGAAGGGCAGGGGAATCCGGGCCGGATCCCGCAGCTGGGTTCCGGCCGGGTTGCGTACCTTCGGCCCCGGCCATTATGCACCTGGGCCAGCAGTGAACGCACGTGAATTGCTCGAATGGGTAGCGGGCTACCCTGCTGGCCCACGCCCGCATATCGTCAAGGGCCGTATGGATACTCATTCGGCTCGGGCGTGTCATCGGCGACGGCGCGGTCGGGCGGCGGGGCGACCGGAGCGCATCGGCGCTCCCAGGCCTGCCGGGGTGGCCGCTGATACGCGGAGTGTAAACTCTGCAGGGCTTCCTCGGCGGTATAGCGGTTGGCCGGTACATCCAGCGCCTGCTGATAGCGGAGCATATAGGCTGCGGCCTCCGCCAGACTATATCCATTATCCCGGAGTTGCAGCGCGAGGTGGAAACCACAAATGTTGCGACTTCCGGGCCCGGCTTGGGCGGCATATTTATCGAGCAGCAGGTCTGCCGGAGGGCGATCGGCTGCGGATAGCGGCGTGTGCGAGAACGCCAGCACGTTGGTCACGCGCTCGGTGTGTAACACCAGGATTTGTTTCTCCAGTAGCAAGTCGAGCAGCGCGGAGGGCGCGGGGGTTGGCGGCCGGTCCCAGGGTGCGTAGTCAGGCACCCATTGATACGACCCGTGGACGTTGCGGGATGGTGCCACGATGATCTGGCCGCCATCGCCTCGGGTATCGACGCCGGCGGCGATGGGCTTGGAGGCCGGGCCAGTGGTCTTGATATAGTACTGCTCGGGCACGCGGTACAGGAGATGGATGCCCCCACTGCCCGTGATCTGTTGCGTGGTTGGTGGGAGGAGTTGTTGCCAGGTTTTCAGCCAGGCCAGGCCGCCGTGCGCTGGGTCAATGTCGAGCGCGAGAATCCCCCGGCCGGTCGCCAGGCCCAGGTTGAGCCAGGGCCACCGGCTGATCCAGGTCTCGACAATTGCCGGGTCGTTGCTGGCCTGGCCGGCGGTTGCATCAGTCCAGCCGGCGATGCGCGGGTGTTTGCCGGGATGCGCGCAGGCCGCCTGGCGCCGGCAGGTACAGTGGCCCCGATAGATATTGTGGTTGGGGATCAGGCGCCAGCCCGCCGCCAGATAGCGGCGGGCGAACTCCAGTACCCCCTGGCGCCGCCGGCGGGTCGCCTGGCCGGGACTCTGCATGTTGCACCACCTCCGTTCCGCGCCCTCGCGCGTGTGCCTCAGCCGGGCACGACGGCACCCGGCGGGGGTTCCGCGCCCGGCAGACGGCTGCCCGGTTCGCCCCGCCCGATCGCGCCCCGGCGCCCGCCCCGAAAGACCCGTTCACTACAGACGATCTCTGTAAACCGGTGATCTTGCCGGGTGGCGGGATCGGTATATTGCCGGTTTTCCAGCCGGCCCTCCACGAGCACGCGGTCCCCCTGCACCCGATAGCTATGAGCGGCAGCGGCGGTTTTGCCCTAGACGATCACCCGGTAGTACTGGGTGGCGTCGGGGATCTGGCCGCCGGTGCTGTGGGCGCGGGTGACGGCGATGCGGAAGATCCGCAGCGGCGTGCCGGTGCCCGTGGTGCGTAATTGCGGATCGGCGGGCAGGTTGCCGACCCAAACGCATGTGTTGTAGCCGCGCGTACTCATGGCATCCCTCCTGGTAGCAAAGCGGGGCGCTGGGCGCGCCCGGTCCGCCGGATCGGTTGGTGAGTCCATTGAAGCAGAATCCGGCGTCGTGCGGAAGAGAAAAGCGCTAACGCAGGCGCTACCGGAAGCGTTACTATGGGATCGCCCGCGCTGCTAGGGTGTTGGTTTTCATACTGCTGGGTCCGACCTGCAGCTGGTTCTGAATAGAACGTCCATACCAGCGGGGTGTGGCTTCATCCGCATGGAGCCGTGCCCGCTGGAAGGGACAGGCGATGCCGAAGTGGGAACGCGGAACGCGGAAGGCGGAACGGCCCAAGCGGGATCCTTCTGGCGCACCAGCATCACGCGCATCTCGTCCTGCTTGTGTTCGGCCCCCACACAGCGGCGCTGTCACACCGCTCGCCGTTGGCTCGTCATATGTCTGACACGGCGCGACGGGAGGACCCATGTGGCCCCCCGCATGAATCGATGCAAGAAGGAGCTACGCAAATGAGTGGTCGCATGGGTAGCCTCACGGCCCCCCCACGGTGGGTCTTCTCGGTCTTCAACCCCATCGTCAAGTTTCTGCTGGGCGCCGGTGTGCCGCTGGGTCCCAATGGGATCCTCACCGTTCCCGGCCGCAAGAGCGGCCGCCCGCGCAGCACGCCGGTGGCGATCATCGCGGTCGCCGGCCGGCGCTGGATCTGGGCCCCCTTTGGCGAGGTCCAATGGGTCCGCAATCTGCGCGCGGCCGGCGGCGCGACTATCACCGTGCGCCGCCGGCAAGAAGCGGTCCGGGCGACCGAGCTGGATCCGACCCAGCGCGTCGCGTTCTTTCGCGACATCCTGGGCCCGCTCGCGCGCGGCATTCCGTTCGGGGTCTGGTTCATTCGCATGGCCGATCGGGTCGATCTCGACGATCCGGTGGCCGCGGCCGCGGGGCGCCCGGTCTTCGAGCTCCACCGCCGTCGATGAAGGCGGCGGGGCAAGCCGGGGATCAGGCCGCGCGCCGCCCGGACCCCGCCCCGCGGGCGCACCACGCCCTGATGCGTACCCTCACGGACGGGAAATACCTGGGCCTGCTGCCCAGCAAACGAGCGCTTACGCGCTACGAACAGTGGTAGCGAGAAGGAGACCTAATCGGGCGCCCAATGGCGCGCGACCTCGCCCTGGCGGAGTTGCGCACCGCGGGCCTGGCGTTGCGGCGCGGCCCGCCTCAGGGCGGGAGCACGATCAGCCCCAGGCGCACCTTCAACGCAATGATCCGTTCCAGCGAGCGCCGTAGGCGCGCGGGCGAGATGCGCCCGGACTGCACCGCCTGCGTCACCGCCGTGATCGTGCCGACGATCTGCGCCGCATCCGGGGGGCATTCGATTATGTCCTCCCCCGCCAGCAGGGCCAGCACGCTCGCCTCGCCCACCGCCTGCGCGGGATCCTGGTAGCCGCGGCTCGCCATGTAGCTGCCGATGGCGCCGGCCGCCATCGCATCCGACACCACCACCCCCTGGTAGCCCAACTCCCCGCGCAACACCCCCTCGACGAGGGTCGGTGACAACGAGGCCGGATAGTCGGCGTCATACGCCGGCTCCAGCACATGCGTGACCATGATCATCCCCGGATTGTGCGCCAGCAGGGCGCGGAACGGGGCAAAGTCCGTGGCCGCCAGCTCCGCTCGCGTCTTCGTGATGGTGGGCAGCGCGTCATCGGGGTTCGTGGTGGCGGCGCCGAGGCCCGGCCAGTGCTTCAGTGTGCCCAGCACCCCGTGCTCCTGCAACCCATCCAGGAAGGCGCCGGCAAACTGCGTGACCAGGGCGGGCGAGCGCCCAAACATGCGCCCGGCCCCGATGTTACCGCCCTGGTTCACGTCCACCACGGGCGCGAAATCGACATTGAGGCCCAGGTCGCGCAGGCGTTCGGCGTCGACCTGGGCCTGCCGGTACGCCTGCTGGGGATCGCCTGTAGCGGCCAGCGCGGCCGCCGAGGGCGTCGTCCCATAGTAGGGGGCGAGCCGATCCACCAACCCCCCCTCTTCGTCCGTCGCGAGGATCAGCGGGTTCGGGGCATGGGCGATCAGCGCCTGGGTGAGCGCGCGCAACCCGGCCAGGGTCGACGGACGCACCGGCCCGTTGTTGGGGTGGGTGAAAATAATCGCGTTCGCGATCTGATCCCGTTGCAAATAGCCGTCCAGCTCGGGCGTATAGGCATCGGCATAGACGGGCAGCATGAGGAGTTCGCCGATCTGCTGCTGGGGCGTCAAGGTGCGGATATAGGCATCGAGCTGAGCCAGGGTCGGTGTGATACTCCCTGGTGCGCGCGGCGGGGCGGCCGCCGCCAGGCTGTTAGGGGGATAGCGGGCTTGCAGGGCAAACGTACCCAATTGGGCGAGCAGGACCTCATAGGGGCTGCCCGCATTCTCTGGGTGGTACTCGAACACCGCGCGCTCGAAATACTGCACCGTGTAGGGCCGGCCGTTCAGCGGAGAGATTTCCTGAAACTCGTCGCTGATGGGGTAGCCCTGCTGAGCCAGCCCGCCGTGTTGCGTCCAGTACGTGCGGAAGCTGCCGCCCAGCCAGTGCCCGGTCGGCGCGAAATACTGGCCGCCCGGCGGCTGGGGGTGCTGATTGGGCGCGCCATTGGGATATTTTTCCCGATAGCGGAAGGTGCCGAGTTGGGACAGGAGGATCTGCGCGCCCGGCGCGTTCTCGGGGTGGTATTCAAAGACAGCGCGCTCAAAGTATTGGACGCGGTAGGTCTGGCCGTTGAGGGCGCTCTGCTCGGGGAACTCCTCGGTCAGGGGATAGCCCTGCTGGGCCAGACCGCCGTGGGTGCGCCAATAGTCGGCAAAGCCGCCCTGGATGTAATGCTGAGTAGCGGCGAAATACAGCGGCGGGAGTTGCGCCTGGGTCACGGGCGGAAGCAGCCCCGCGCTCACGACCAGACAAAGAATGCAGAAAGCCCGCACCCAAGCGCGTTGGCGCAGCATACGAAGGAGACCTTCCTCTGGCCGGGCCGGCGGCCCGGCTCCAGCAAACGAGTAAGCAGGGGGGTAGGGCGGCCGGCACTGGCTGGGGCGCGCGTGGCGCGATCCTAGCAGCTTTCGCAGGGCCTGTCAACAAGGCCGACGGGAGACGGGATCGGACCTGTTTGTGGCCCCAACTGCGGCTGGGGCGTTGGTAGGACAGGCCGGCGCGGCACTCCAGTGTACCCCATGCGCGGCGGCCAGCCCGGCCGCCACTTGGCGCCTGGTCCACGGGCGACCACGGGCGGCCTGCCGCAACTCCGGAGTGCGCACAGCCGGCGGGCGGGCATGGGGGCGAGGGGCCAAGGCCGCCAAGCCGGCCGCTAAAAAGCCTTTAATCCAGGTCCGCACGGTTTGTTCGTGGCGAGCGAGATGGCGGGTAATGCGGGGCGCCGGCCAACCCGCAGCGGCCCGCCGTACCATTGCCCGCCGGTCACAAGTGGCGCCAGCCCGCCCAGGCGGCCGGGTGCACCGTTGCAGCTCCCGGCGCTGTTCCGCGGTAAGCGGTAACGCCGTGCGCGTGCTGGCGTTACCGCGGGTCAAGCGACCACGGCACCATTGGCTGCTGGAACACGAGCAACTAAGTCTGCATGGGCACCTCACCGATCACCTGGTTCACCATCCCACCGCGGCCACGCTCCCTATCCCCGAGCGGGCCTTCCTGGCTACCGCCGAGGCCGACCGGCGGATCTATTATCTGCCGCCCCTGCCGGTGCCCGGCGAGCTGCCGAAGTGGGAACGCGGAGCGCGGAACGCGGAACAAGAGCCGCAACCCGACGAGGATGAAGTCCTTCCGCGTTCCGCGCTCCGACTTTGGCCACCCCACCGCCCGATGTTGTGGCCCCGGCGGCCGGCGCGACAAGCGCCATCGGCCTGTATTGCCTGGCTTATCGGCTCTATGCCGATGGCGATGACACGCTCCCGGCATTGGCCTGCCTGCATCGCCTGATCGATCTGAGTTGGCATACTCGCCAGGAGGTCCGGCTGATCGAAGCCGCGCAGTGGTATTGTCAACTACCGCTGCCACCCTATACAAAGGCGATCGATTTCCGGCTGAGATTATTGCTCATGCTGTGTGGCTCTACTTCCGCTTCCCGCTGAGCTATCGCCAAGTCAAGGAGATCCTGGCCGCCCGCGGCATCATCGTCAGCTACGAAACCATCCGGGAATGGTGTCGCAAATGCGGTCAAACCTATGCCACCGCCCTCCATCGCCGACGTGCGCAGCCTGGCGGTAAAATGGCACCTGGATGAGTTCTTCCTAAGAATCAACGGCAAGACCCATTACCTGTGGCGGGCGGTGGATCAACACGGCAGCGTTTGGTGGTGACGGGCGTAGGCACTCCAACCTCTGCAGTTGACGAGTCGTCACGTTGCACGGTTAGCGGCAGTTGCCCATCCGGCACCCCCACTACCAGCGGGCCCGCCTCCAGGGCGCCGCCGGCGCAGAATGCGCGGCCGCGCCTGATCAGCTACACGGCGCCCTTCGGCGTAGTGCCGACGTAGCTCAGGTCGCTCAATCGATACATAATTCTTGATCGCCCAAGATTTCTTACCCGTACAAATGTTCGGTAGTAGGGGTAACCGA
This sequence comes from Chloroflexia bacterium, assembly GCA_035693165.1. Classification (GTDB taxonomy): domain Bacteria; phylum Chloroflexota; class Chloroflexia; order QHBQ01; family JAICKM01; genus JAICKM01. Next base: position 18,632 of record DASSGZ010000160.1, read on the forward strand.
ACAGAGCAGAGGCGAGCGACAAAGAGACGCGAAGCCGAGCCTTTTAGTGCCCTCGGGAGCCATTTCCGGGCAAGAGGACGCATAGCACAGGGCGGGGGATGGCGAATCCAGGTGGCCGGCCCCTTGCAGTCGTAGTGTTGAGGCGCGGCGCGCTAAGCCGGCACCGTACGTTACCCCCAGGGCTGGTAACATGGCCCGATCCCGCGGCAGGAGTGGCGGAGTGGTGGGAAGAATCATCCACGTTGGACGGAGGGCACAGGCAGGCACAGTGAACAGCAAGGTCGGCATGCCGCGGGTGGATCGGCGTTGCAGGAGCGCGACCGCGGTAAGTCTCGGGAACGCAGTCCGGTGCGGCACGGGGCACGGCGGCGGAGCAGTCTTGTACCTAGCAGATAGGCAACACGGGTCGCCACGCTCGGGGATGCTTGGGGTGGGTCAGAAACTACAGGTTGATCCCAGGGACAAAGATATAACGGATAACAAGAATTATCCGCCTTATTAGTTTACAACCCTCCAGGCGTGGACTCTTGGGCAGCGGTCAATCCCTGGCACGGCGCTATACAGGGTAGCCGGATCAGGCGCGGCGTGGCCGGCGGCGGCCCATCAAGGACAGGCCCGCTCCGGTGAACAGCGCCGCCACGGCCAGCGGCAAGCCATAGCCGTTGCCGGCCCCTGTGCCGGTGGACGGCATGCCGGGCGGGTTGCCCTGGCCCCCCGCCGAGCGACTCATCGGGCACGGCCCCGTGGGCTGGTTGTAGCTGCTGCTGCCAGGGTTGTTGAGGCAGTACGAGTCGTCGACCAGCCAGCCACCCGCTTCTTTGCGTACCACAAAGGTGATCGTGTACTCGTTCGACTCGTAGCCCCAGCGCGTGTTCACGTTCGCCACGGTCGCGTCGCCCGGCAGCTTTACTTGCGCTACGTCTAATGTTTGGGGCGGGTTCTGGTTGCGCCCCACCAGATTGCCGGTCTCCACGCCGGCCACCGGGTGCCCCAACCGGTCACGCAGGCGGGCCGTAACCGGGCATGGGTATCAATTGGCCTTGCTCTGTCTACAGACCAGTCGCTTCGGCCGCCAGTGGCTGGTCGGACAACCGCATCCGGGGGATGCGGTTTCGGCGCCCTGCTTGCTGGAACTCATCGTTGAAGCAGAACGACGCCGAGGCATACATCCGCGCCGCCGGCCCGAATTGATCGCGCAACGGATGGCCACAGCCGAAGCCAATGCCCAACGGGTCGAGAATCCCGTAGCACAGCATAACAGCGCGGCGCAACAGGCGCTGGACCGCGAAGCACGTCTGGCGATCAGATCGAAGCCGCCCAGCAACAACTACGAGCATTGCATCAGCACCCGGCATCATCGCGGCAACACGGGCCGTATGAGGCATTGACCAAGCTGCGAGCGCAAATCGAGGTCTGGCTACGCCAACTGGGCCATGCTCGTGCCCAATGGGTCAGCGCAGTGCAGCGGGCCGAGCGGGCAGCGGCGCAAGCAGCAGCTATTCGCGCTACAATCCCGCCATTGCAGGCGCGGCGCGACGCCTTGGCTGTTGAGAATGCGGCACAAGAAGTGGCACCACGTTGCATCATGCGGCTGGATGCCGGCTTCAGCACGGGTGACAACCTGACCATATTGCTAGAGCTGGGCTATGAGATCGAAACCAAATCGGGTAACGCCGCCCTGGTGCAAGCCCTGCTGGGGCGGGTGTAACCCGAGACAGAGTGGACGCGGGTGGGCAGGAATGCCGCAATGCTGGGCTGGACGGGTTACCAGTTGAGCAGTTGCCCCTATCCTCTGACAGTGGGTCTGGAACGCTTCCATACGCCGGGTGGCGATAAACATGCGGTGCTCTTGCGCTACCAGAGCGACAGCACGGCGCTCTGTCCTGACTTGGTTGGCTGGTTCAAGAGCTATAACGCTCGGGGTAGCGTAGAGGCCGGGATCAAGCAGGCGAAAGGGGTGTTCCATGTGCAGCACCGGATGAGCCGCAGTGCGATCGGCATGCAGATCCAGGTGGCACTAACGCTGTTCGCGGCGAACTTCGTGCAGTGGGCCAGCA
>DASSGZ010000161.1:0-8378 GCA_035693165.1 Chloroflexia bacterium
TCTCCCCTCTACGGAGACGGTCGAAGCCACGTCCTGGAGCAGTTGCAGCGCTAGCCCACGTTTTCTGGCGGGCCAGGTCGGGTTGCTTGCGCGATGGGCAGCACCAGGCAGAGCAGGCTCCCCTGCGCATTCTCGGCCGGGGGCATCCCTGGCCCTGCGGCCTCGGCGGTTGCTGCCGCCGGCAGGTCGCCCACCCAGAGGCGGCCGCGATGAGCACGCACGATATCGTGGCTCATCGACAGTCCCAACCCGAACCCGGCAATGGTCCCCACGTTCCCGGCGCGGTGGAACCGTTCAAATACCTGGTCCCGCTCATCAACGGGGATGCCGATGCCGTAGTCGCGTACACACAACTCCGCCTCCTCGCGCACGCGTGCCAGGGTGATTTCCACGCGCCCGCTCTCGGGGGAATACTTGATGGCATTGGTGATCAGATTGCGCAACACTTGCTCCAGCCGGTTGGCGTCCGCTTCCACCACCAGGTGCTCCGGCGCCTGGACAATCACCGTATGCGCCACGCTGAGAGCTGGCATGGCGGCACCCATCTCCCGGACCAAACCGGCGAGATCGAAGCGGGCCCGTTGCAGGTCGACCATACCGCTGTTGAGCTGGCCGGCGCGCAGCAAATAGTCCACCAGCGCCGTCAGGCGATCGACCTGGGCAGCGGCGAAGTCCAGCCGCGCGGCTTCATCCAGATGGCCTGCGGCCCGCAGGCGGCGGCTCGCCAGTTGGATGGATGCTTTGATCACGGTAATCGGGGACCGCAGTTCGTGGGCTACCAGCTGCAAGAGTTGATCAGGCCGCCCTGCGGCCTGATCCTGCGCGGTCCGCTCGCGTAGGGACGGCCCTGCCGGCGAGCGACATACGTCGACGCGATAGGTGGTCTCGTGCTTGACCGCCAGAGCAGGCGCGACTGGTAAGCTTGCCACCGAGGTGGCTGGTATAGCGCGATCGCGAAACGGCGGGGGCACCGCGGCAAGGACGGCACGCAGGTGCTGCGCCGCGTCCTGGATATGGGTTTGGACGGTGGCCTGGAGCGCCAGCAGCCGTTCCGCGATTTCCGAAGCGGTCTGCCCGTCGAAGTAGGCCGGTTCCAGCGCCGTGCGCTCGGCGGGAGGGAGGCTTGTATGAGCCGCCCGCACCCACTGTTGCCGTGCGGCCAGCGGGCGGCGGGTGCCGGCGCGGGCGGACGCCGGAGTCTCCGCGGCAAGTTGGGGCGCCCGATCCGCAGTCAGCGCCGTCCCCTGCCGGCGCGACACACCCGCCCCGGCCGCCCGCTGGCGGGGGCGGGCGTTCCGATGCACAGCGGCTAACAACCACCCGCTGCATGCGCGCCGTGTAGGATCGTCCGGCGGCGGCCCCCAGAGGTCCAGAAACACGGCCTGCACACATTCTTGCGCCCGTGCGGCATCGGGCAGTATACGGCCGGCCAACGCATAGGCTACGCCCGCGTAGCGGGCGTACAACGCTAGTAAGGCCGCCGGCTGGTGCGCGGCCACGCGGGCCACCAACTCGGAGTCGCTGCGAAAGGCGGGGGCGGCGCTAGGATCGGTCATGCGGTACTCCTTTTCGGCAGGTCTCGCCGACCTGCCGTAGAGCCGCCGGCAACAGCCGGTAGAGGTGCTCCCGCGGGAGGCAGGCCGCGCCGCCATGGGCCAGTACTGCACTACAGTATTCCGGGTCGGCGCCGGCGGTCAGCACGATGACGGCGGGCGCCGGATCCAGGGCGCGTAGGGCTTGCAGCGTGCCCAACCCCCCCAAGGCCCAATCCAGCAGGACCAGATCGGGGGTGAGGCGGCGCGTCTGCGCCAGCAGTTCGCCAGCGGTGGTCACTTCGCCGGCCACCCCCACGCCCGGCTGGGCGGTCAGGAGATCGTGGAGTAGCGCCCGCACCAGCGGGAGCCCTTGGGCGACCAGCACGCGCAGCCGTGGTTGGGGTGGCGACCCCGGGATCGCTAGTATCAGCATATCCTTATTGTAGCACCCGGGCCGGGCGGGGGCATCGGTGGTAGCCGCCAAGATTTGGCGGCTACCCGCCATTTTTGGCGGCGTGGCGAGCCGAACAATCCGCTATTCGAGCGGATACGCAGACCCTGGGCATCGACCAGGGTATTTTCTGGTTGATCGACTAGAGCAATCACCGGGACGCGCCGGGCGCAGAAGTGGGATAATGAGAGGGCCGAGGATTAGGTTGGCGAAGGACACCCCCAAGAAGCGAGATCAAAGGTAACCACCCCACTGTTGTGGTTAACATGACCGCAATGAGGGCCGCCACGTTTCTCTACCGATCTGCTGCGTGGTCGTCACTAAAAGGAGGATACTCGCATAGCAGCAAATATCTTCCTCAACCCGACGAACTACGAACTCGCGGTGGATCTACTGATGCGCCAGGGAGCCAACTGCCCCGAGCGATGAGGTTATTTATATGGCGAATGAGTACGGAATGATCAAGGACGGTGATCGGGTCGCCTTTCCCCGTGTCGAAATACAGGGTATGCGCCAGCGCCCCCGAGCTTACGCGCCCAGTGGCTGGTCGGGATCGTTTCCGCTGCCCAGCGGGCAATATTCCATGAGGCTGGGCCTGTATCGGTTGATACTCGAGGATGGGCGCACCGGCGATATTATTGTGCACTATATCCACGCGGGGCTGGTGGAGTTCAGCGGCTCCGGACCCCTCGCTCACTAGCAGACGATTCAAACATCGAGGGCGGGCACGATATAGCGTCTTGTGGCCGCAAGTGCGGCAGCGGCCCGCTCCAGGCAGCCCACGACCAATGAGAACGGCGAGCGCACGCTGATGGAGCGGAAAGCAGCGCGCGGGGCTGCGCCAAGTATGGCGGTAGAGAGTGCCGGCGGCCTGGTGAAGGGCGGCTGATCCGGCGGAAAACCGGCAGGCCGGCACCGCCGGCCTAACGCGGCGCGGGGATTGTGCGCGCCCAGGTATCACGAGGAGATTATCGCGATGGCGAAACAGATGGAGTTCAATGAGGACGCGCGCGGCTCGCTGAAGCGCGGCGTCGATATGCTGGCTAATGCGGTCAAGACGACCCTCGGCCCCAAGGGCCGCAATGTCGCGCTCGATCGCCAATACGGAGCGCCCACGGTCACGCACGACGGCGTGACCATAGCCCAGGAGATTACACTATTGGACCCGTTTGAGAACATGGGCGCCCAGTTGCTCAAGGAGGCGGCCACCAAGACCAACGATGTCGCCGGTGACGGCACCACGACCGCGACCGTGCTTGCCCAGGCGCTGGTGACCGAGGGGCTACGCAACGTGGCCGCCGGCGCCAATCCCATGCTGCTCAAGCGCGGCCTGGACCTGGGTGCCAGCACCCTCGTGGCCCACATCCGCGCCAATGCGCGGCCGGTCAGCACGCAGGAGGAGATCGCCAGTGTCGCCACCATCTCCGCCGCCGACGCGGCGATTGGGCGCCTGATCGCGGAAGTCATGGAGAAGGTGGGCAAAGATGGGGTCATCACCGTTGAGGAGAGCCGCGGCCTCAAGTTCGAGACCGAGTACACGGAGGGTATGCAGCTCGATCGGGGTTACATGAGCGCTTATTTCGTCACGAACACCGAGCGCATGGAGGCTGTGCTGGACGATCCCTACATCCTGATCAGCGAACAGAAGATCTCCACGCTCACCGACCTGCTGCCCGTGCTCGAGCAGGTGCTGCCGCTCAGCAAGAACCTGCTGATCATCGTCGAGGATATCGACGGCGAAGCCCTGGCCATGCTGGTGGTCAACCGGTTGCGCGGCGTGCTCAACGCGGTCGCCGTGAAGGCGCCCGGCTTCGGCGATCGCCGCAAAGAGATCCTGCGCGACCTGGCGATCCTGACCGGGGGCGCGGTCATCAGCGAGGAGATCGGCCGCAACCTCGCCAGCACCACCGTCCCGGACCTGGGTCGCGCCCGGCGCGTAATCGTGACCAACGACGCGACGACGATCATTGAAGGCAAGGGCGACGCCACCGCGATCCAGGCCCGGGTGGGCCAGATCAAGGCGCAGATCGCGGAGACGACCAGCGATTACGACAAGGAGAAGCTGCAGGAGCGGCTGGCGAAGCTGGCCGGCGGCGTGGCCGTCATCAAAGTGGGCGCCGCGACCGAGACCGAGTTGAAAGAGAAGAAGCACCGCGTCGAGGACGCCCTGAGCGCGACCCGCGCGGCGATTGAGGAAGGCATCGTACCGGGCGGGGGGGTTGCGTTGCTGAACGCGCTGGTAGCGTTGGACGACCTGCAGGCGGCAGGCGACGTGGCGACGGGGATCGGGCTGCTGCGCCGGGCCCTGGAAGAACCGATGCGCCAAATCGCGAGCAACGGGGGCCAGGATGGCGCGGTCGTCGTCGCCGCGGTGCGCCGCACGGCCAGGGAGCAGAACAACCTGGCGGTCGGCTACAACGTGCTCACCAACGAGTACGGGGACATGGTGGCTCAGGGCATCATCGACCCGGCCAAGGTGACCCGCGCGGCAGTCGAGAATGCGGCGTCGATCGCCGGCATGATCCTGACCACCGAGGCGCTGATCACCGATCTCCCAGAGGCCATGCCCGCGCTGGCGGGCGGTATGCCAAGTGGCGGCATGGACTACTAAACGTTGTGCTAGATTGCTGGATTGACGAATGGTCCTCCGTGTAGTAAGGGTGAAGTAACCAAACCCCACCCCATCCACCTGGAGGACCATTCCAATGGTAACCAAGCGGACAGTACCGCCGGCGCGGGGATGCTGCGCGCGGTGCGCAACCGGTTAGTGGTCGGGGACAAAGGTTACCTGCGTGCCGCGTGGGGGGAGGAGTTGCATGCGCAGGGAGTGCAAGTGGTGTTCGAGATTCACCTGCACCTGATCGCGACAGCAGGGCCGCAAGCGCCGGGTAAGCCAGCGCCAGGGCGTAGTTGATCACTTGTCAGGCGAGTTGCGCGCCCTATAGGAATAGGACAAGGCGCTTCCCCAGCCGCGCGCGGAAGTCGGCATCTCGGTGTGTCGCCTCAAGGAGCCGGTGCCCGATCGTAGCAGCGAGGCAATATCGCCCTTTAGTCCGCTGCCTCGGCCTCGCGCGCGGCTTTCTTCAAGCCCGGCCGGGCCTGGGCTAGCGCGGTATCTGTAGCGGTAGGATAGAGGAAGTCCAGCAGGACTTTGATCGCCGCCGCCGCCGGCACCGCCAGCAGCATCCCGAGGATGCCGGCGATGGCCCCCCCGGCCAACACGGCGAATATCGTGACCACCGGCGAGATTTCGACCGCGCGGCCGACCACAAACGGCATAACCAAATTATCCTCTATAGTCTTTCAGATAATGAATCGGACTAGGCAGCCCGAGCCGGTACATCGGCAACGTCGTCCAGGGGCGTGCTCATCAGTTGATGGACCCGCGCCCGGTTAGCCGCAAGTGGCCCTAACCGTTCCTCGACGCGCGCCGGCAGGTCACTGAATAAAGCAAAGTAACTGTTATGCGTACCCTTCTTCACATAGCGCCAGCCGTGTTCAATCGGGTTGTAGTCCGGCGAGTAGCTCGGCAAGGTCTACCCCGTCACCCGTGCCGCCTGCTCGTGCAGCCACTGCTTGGTGTACGCCGCCCGATGATACGGCGCGCCGTCTTGAAGGATGATCACCCGGCGGCGCGTCTTGCTCAACAGGGTCGCGATGAACTGGCAGTAACTGACGGCATCGCAGCACCCCTCCTGGCCCTGCCAGAACAACTGCCCGCTGAACCATTCCCGCATGCCAAACACCTTGTACCCTTTGCGGCGTCCACCGGTCTTGACTTCGGGTTGCTGGCCCACGGGGGCCCAACTGTAGCCCAAGCTCCCCCACCAGGCGCAGCTGACCTCGTCGCCAAACAACAACCCGGCGTCCTGCTCCACGGCCGCCTGGACAATCTGCGGCCACAACCCGCCCAGCCACGCTTGGCGCGCCGCCTCGTCGCGCTGCGCGGCCACGAACCGGGCCTGCTGATAGCTGAACCCAAGCCCGGTCAAGAGGGCGCAGACGTAGTGCGGGTTGTAGCTGACCTTGAACTCTCGTTCGATCAGCAGTTGCACCAAGGCGGCATGCCAGCCGCCGCAGGCGAAGCCCGCCGCTGCGGGACCGGCCCGCAACAGGTCCCGCAGGCGGCGCTTCTGTTCGGTACTGAGCTGGGGCTTGCGCCCGGGTGCGCGGCGCGAGCGCAAGCCGGCGACCCCGTCACGCAGCAAGGCGTGCAACCACTCGTAGAAGCAGGACTTGCCAATAGCGAGCAGTTGGCAAATCTCAAGCACGGGGTGCTCTTGGGCGAACAGCAGCAAAGCAACGCTGCGCACGAAGAGTTCCTGGTTGCTCGCTGCGCGAGCAGCGCCGAGCTGCTGCTGCAGTTGCTTGACAGTCGAGTTAGTGATCGTTATTCTGGCGTGCACGGGATGCCTCCTGAGGAACGAGTTGATGTCGTCCGTAAGGATAAGGCATCCCTTGCCTCTTTGTCAGTCTAAGTCCGCATCTTTTTCTGAACGACTATAGGAAGCGGATTTGTAGGCTTGCGGCGATGCCGTGTCGGTAGAACGGTCCGCTGTTGGGAGGCATTGCTCTCGTCGAGGCAAATCTAGGGGCGGACTCTACCCTTCGTCCACCACATAGCGTTACAATTTTTGGCAAAAACTGTACGCTAAGGGGGCTACTGATGACAGAGCAGGCTTATAGCGGTGGCCCCCGGCGCAAAGGCCGCCGCGGGTCCAGTCCGACCACCAACTGCATGTTCCAACGGTAATCCCCGGTCAGATCTGCACCGCCATGCCAGAGACTGTCTGTGGCCACCGACCGGATGCAGCAGAATGGTGCTCCTCCGCACTCTGGTTCTACCGTAACACAATTCACCGCCGAAGCAGCCCACCGGCTAACAGCAGGGCCAGCCCGGCTCCGAGGGCAGCGAGCAGATTCTCCGGATTGGCCCCCGCCCCGGTGGTGGGCATGCCGGGGGCAGGGCCCGGCATGCCCACCATCTTGATCCCCGTAAACACGCGGGACCCGTTGGCCGTCATGACGTAGCCGTCGTCACCCACGTTCATCCCGTTGAGGGTGAAGCCGTTGTCGGTGGCGAGGAGTGCGAGTGGCTGGCCCAGCAAGTTCATGACCGTGCGGTTGACATTACCCCCGGTTCCACCCGATAGGCTTCCCGCCGGATAGTAGCCTGGAACGATAATGCTGCGCAGCACGCCCGCCAACGCCTGCCGGTCGTTAAGCAGCGTTGTGCGCTGCTCCGCCGGCAGCGCGGCGAACGCCTCGTCGGTCGGCGGGAAGATCATGTAGGGACCGCCGGTGGCCAGTGTGTCGCTCAGGCCGGTCGTCTTGAGCGCGGTCGCGAAGGTGGTGAACGCGGGACCCTGCCCACCGTTGCCGGCGCCGGCGTTGAGCAACTGCAGAAAGTCGCCTGTATTCCGGGAACTGGTCGAATAGCTGGTCTCCACGTTGTATTCCTGCCCGATGTGACCGGGGTAGTGGCCGGCAAAACAGTCCAAATTATCAGTTCCTGGCGGAGAGTTGTAAAACTCATCGGTCGTGGAATCGATCACCTGATCGGGGGCGCCGCTCACGGTGATGGCCAAGCCGTGGATGACACGGGCCGGCCAGATCGCGGCGGTGAACCCACCGTACGGTGCGTTCCGATCCCGCACCACGCCGCTGACGGCGAAATCGATCCCCGGTGCCCCTTGAGGTTGTTGACGGTAATGTGGGCGGCGTCTGCGGGCTTTGCACCGAGCGCCTGATAGGCGGCTGTCTCGTCGACCACCAGGGCCTGATGGCTGGTATCTTCTTGCTGGCCAAGCGGGAGGAGTGTGTAGCGATGACCAGCGACGACCGTCACCTCAAGGTGGCCGACAAACACGTGGTCCAGGCCCTGGCCGCTGGGCACCAGGGCGCCGCTGTACCTGCCCGGCGGAGGTACAAATAGCCGGTCCAGCGCAGAGCGCCCAGGTGGGCCATCGGCACGCCGCCATTGACGGCCACCTGGCCGTTGACGTAGATATCGATGTCCGGGCCGCCGAGCACGCACTGCTGCACGCGCAGGCGGGCCTGCGTTGCGTCATTATAGACGGCGGAGTCGGGGGCGGGCGCTGCGGCGGCTCGGAGTGCGCCGGTCGCCAGCAGCCCCAGGAGGGCGAGGAGCATGAACAACGGTAACATACGGTTCCGTGGCATCGGCTTCTTCCTTTCTCGCTGGATCGGCGCCGCTTAGGGCGTGCAGGGTCAGCGCAGGGCGGCACACAACGGCTCGAGCACCTCCGTGTGCCCATCAATGAACACGTCGAGGAAGTTCTGCTGCCCGGCGCGGAACTCAATGGTGCCGTCGGGGGCCGTGATAAACATGCCTGTCGAGAAGAAGATGGGCGCACTGTGGGGCGGGCGGA
>DASSGZ010000162.1:0-26796 GCA_035693165.1 Chloroflexia bacterium
GATGGTATGCGTGGAGATGAGTTCGGGCTTGAGCGAGGCGGCGGCCAGCAGCGCCAGCAGGCCGGGGCGCCGGGTTTTGCGCAGGCACTGGATGCCGAGCGCGACCAGGGTGCGGTTGGCGCCCTTCAGATCGGCGATGTCGGCGACGGTGCCGATGGCGACCAGTTCGAGCAGGTCGTTGTTGCGCAGGCTGGGCGGGCGGCCCAGACGCTCGACCAACGCGCGCACCACCTGGTGGGCCACGCCCACGCCGGTCAGGTCGGCAAAAGCCGCGCTGTCCGTGCCCAGCTTGGGGTTGATCAGGATGGTATTAGGCACGGTGCCCGGCGGCGTATGATGGTCCGTGACGATCAGGTCAAGGCCCAATTCCTGACCGTGGGTGACTTCCTCGACGTTGCTGATGCCGCAATCCACGGTGATGACCAGCGTCGCGCCCTGCTTGGCAAGCTCGTCCAAAGCGGCCCGGTTCAGCCCGTAGCCCTCGCGTTTGCGGTGCGGCACGCGGATAATCACGTTGGCGCCCCAGGCCCGCAGCGCCTGGGTCAGCAGCACGGTCGAGGTCACCCCGTCGGCGTCGTAGTCGCCGTAGACGGCGATGGTCTCCTTGCCCTGGATGGCCTGCGCGATGCGGTCCACCGCGGCGGCCATGCCCTTGATGGTGAGCGGGCTGGGCAAGGGTGTGTGGATCGGATCGAGGAAAGCGGCGGCGGCGGCATGCATCCCCTCGACGGTGAGCGCCGGGGGCAGCGCCGTGTGATCGTCTTCCGGCTCGGCGTGCAGCGCCTGCGGGTTAATGACGTCGCGGTTGGCGAGGAGTTGCAGCAGCAGCGGCGTGAGTTTCAGGTCGGCGAGCGCCGCCTGGAGCTCGGCGATCACATCGGGCTTCAGTTGCTGGCGCTTCTTCCACCGTTTGGGTGGTGCTTGCACGAGGCGGATCTCCTTCGCGGGCCTAATGTGGCAGGCGGAATGTTCCGCTGAATATTAGCACATTTGGTCGGCGGGCTGCAAGGCAGGCGCCGCGATGCCCGCGAAGAGATCGGTTTCCGGGGAGGGCGCGGCGATCCGGCTGCGCACCAGCGTAAAGTCGTCCTCGCCGAAGGCCACCGGAGCGATGTCTTCCGGCATGGACATAAACAGCCCCTCATGCATGAACTGGGTGCGGTGGCACAGGAAAGCCTGAATCTTGCGCGCGACCCCGGCGCGCACGTCGATGCGCGTCGTGACCGGCGGCGGCTCATACTTCGGCTTTTCCGGCTCGGCAGGCTTCGTTTCTTCGGCCATCTCCGCGCTCACGCCCTCTTCGTCGCTCTGGTGCTCGGGGTCGGTGTCTTCGGGCTTCTCGTCCTCATCCCAGGGCCACTTGAGACCGCGCTCCTGGTACATGGCGCGGGCCTTCTCGAACGACTCTTCGGGCCAGGCGGTGTAGTAGAGCTTGAGCGGCGCCCAGGGCGCGCCCAGGTCGGGCCGGTAGGCCGGATCCGCGGCCAGGTCATAGGCGGCCATGGTGATCTGGTGCGCGGCGATATGGTCAGGGTGCCCGTAGGAGCCGAAGTCGTTGTAGGTGACCAGCACCTGCGGTTGGTAGCGGCGCACCAGGGCCACTAGCCTGGCTGTGGCTTCGTCGCGCGGCGCCTGGTGGAAGCAGGCCGGGTTGGCGTTGGCCTCGGTGCCGGCCATGCCCGAGTCGCGATAGCCGAGCATCTCCAGCACGTCGATGTCCAGCGCCTTGACCGCGCCGGCCAGTTCGCCCGCGCGGATCGCGCCCAGGCGCGGTCGCGCCTCGTCGGGGTCGAGATCGGGGTCGTGGATTTCGCCTTCTTCGCCGCCGGTGCAGCAGACCAGCACGGTGCGCACGCCCCGGTCGTGATAGACGGGCAGGATGCCGCCGGTAAAGACGACCTCGTCGTCGGGGTGCGCGTGGATCGCCATCAGCGTCAGCGGTGTAGATTGGGTGGATTCAGGGGCAGGTGTATTCATACCCCGATTATATCACACTCCAGAGATCCCGCGCGTAGGGCAGGCCACAAAATCGGCCCGATCAGGCAGCCACGCACGGCGCCGGTTCGGCAGGCGGCGCCGGCTCGCCGGCCGGCGGAGCCTGGTAGACGCGGCCCAGGAACAGTTGCAGCCCGGCCACGGCCAGCGCGCACAGGGCAATGGCGCCCGCGGCCAGGGGCACGCCGCCCGCGGCGAGCAGGCGGCCCTGTGCATAGGGCAGCACCGTGCCGCCCAGGCTACCGCCCAGCACGAGCACGCTCGACACCGTGCCGGCCACCGCCGGGTAGCGCGCCGCTGCCAGGCCGAACGCCGTGGGGAAGATGGGTGCGAACCCGACCCCCAGCAGCACCGCGCTGCCGAACAGCACGACCGGGCTGGCAGGGAACAGGGCCAGCACGGCCGCCCCCACCGCGCCGCAGAGCGCCCCGGCCCACACCAGTTCGGCGCCCGGCCAGCGGCGGCTGGCAACGCCCGCCGCCGCCCGGCCCACCGTGAAAGCAATCCAGTAGATCGAGACGACCAGCGCCGCGATGCCCGCCTCCAGGTGTGCGCCTTCGACGGCGAAGCTGTAAGCCCAGCCGCCGAACCCGATTTCCAGACCCACATAGAGGAAGAACATCAGCGCCGTCAGCAGCACGTAGCCCTCGCGCAACACGCCCAGGGCGCGGCGGCCCGCGTTCGTGCCGTGCGGCGCGGCGATCAGCGGCGGGAAGCGCAGCACAAGGAAGAGCAGCAACCCCACCGCGGCCAACCCCGCCAGCAGCCACAGCACCGGCTGCGGGCTCGCCACCGTGGTCAGCGCCGCGCCCACGGCCAGCGGCCCGACCAGCGCGCCGATGCCGAAGAAGACGTTGGTCAGGTTCAGGGCGGCGTTGCGGTTCTCCGGGTAGAGGTCGGCGACGAAGACGTTCAGGGTCACGTCCTGGCAGCCCCAGCCGAGGCCCAGCAGGAAGGTCCAGGCCAGCGCGATGCCCAGGCTGGGTGCCGTGGCGATGCCGATCAGCCCCGCGGTCATGCAGGCGAGGCCCGTGACGAGCACCGGCTTGCGGCCAAGCCGGTCGAGCACCAGCCCCGATAGGGCCACTGTGATGCACGAGCCGGCGAACAGCGCCGTGAACAGGGCCCCGCCCTCGTCCAGCCGCACGCCCCATTGCCGCGTCAGCCAGGGCAACGCGGGCCCGAGGCATGCGCCGCTCACGCCCAACGCAAAGAAGGCCAGTACCGTGTTCGCAATCAAGGCCCGGCGGCCCGCCGGTGCTGCTGTCGTCGTTCGCGCCATATCCTTCTTCCTGATCCGCACGCGGCGGCATGCTACTAATTGACAACCCGCAGAAACATGCACTATAATGCACTAACCCGATTATAGCTGCACAAATCCGGCAGAGTCAATGGCTACACGGGAAGATCCGGCGAAAGATGGAGACACCCCGCCCCCTGTTAAAAGAAGAGCGCCAGCAGCGTATCCTCGACCTGTTGCGGCGCGACGGCAAAGTGGTCGCGTGCGAATTGAGCGCCATGCTCGGCACATCCGAGGACACGATCCGCCGCGACCTGCGCGACCTGGCGGAGACCGGGCTGCTGCTGCGAGTCCACGGCGGGGCGCTGCCGCGCTCGCCCGCGGCGGCCAGCTACAGCGCGCGCCGCGAACAGGCGTCCGCGGCCAAAGCAGCCATTGCCCAGGCCGCCGCCGGGTTAGTGCGTGACGGGCAGGTGATCATCCTGGACGGTGGGACGACGACCCTCCAGGTGGCCGAGCACCTGCCGCCCACCCTGCGGGCCACGGTGATCACCAACAGCGCGCCCATCGCCGTGGCCCTGGCCGAGCATCCGGCGGTCGAGGTGATCCTGCTGGGCGGGCGGCTGCTCAAGAGCGCGCGGGTCACCGTCGGCGCGCCCACGGTGGACGCGCTGGCGCATGTGCGGGCCGACCTGTGCATGCTCGGCGTGTGCAGCCTGCACCCGGAGGTCGGCATCAGCGCGCCGGACCTGGAAGAGTGTTATGTCAAGCGGGCGATGATCGCCAGCGCGGCGGAGGTGGTGGCGCTAGCCTCCGCCGAAAAGCTGGGCACCGCGGCCCCATACATTGTCGGCCCCCTCTCCGAGCTAACGCACCTCGTCACCGAGCGATCTGTGCCCGCCGACGTGCTGGCCGCCTACCGCGCCCTCGGCATCACCATCGTGCCCGCCTGAGATCCTCCCGGCACCGGGGCCGCGCGAATGAACACCGCGAAGACACGAAAGACGCGAAGATCGTTTATTTAAGTTTGATTCTTCCCGTTCTTCGTTCCGTCGCGGTGAGTTTATGCAGGGATGCGAGGATGTAACAGTTCAGACTCGCGAGGATTGGGGCTTGACAAACACGAACGTTTGTCCTATCGTTACAGGTGACACCCTGAGAGTAGCTGAGGCGCCGGATGATCGAAGCCGTGTTCTTTGACGTGGGCGAGACGCTGGTGGACGAGACCCGGCTCTGGGGGGCCTGGGCGGACTGGCTGGGCGTGCCGCGCCTGACCTTTTTCGGCGTGCTGGGCGGGGTGATCGAGCGCGGGGAGCACCACACACGCGCCTTCGAGATCGTCCGGCCCGGCATCGACCTGGCGCAGGAGCGGGCGGCGCGCCGGGCGGCGGGCGACTTCGAGGGCTTCGAGGCGCGCGACCTCTACCCCGATGCCCTGCCCTGTCTCCAGGCGTTGCGGGCGGCGGGCTACCGCATCGGGTTGGCGGGCAGCCAGCCCGAGCGCACCGAGGGGATCTTGCAGGCGATGGACCTGCCGGTGGACGTGATCGCGTCGTCCGCGGGCTGGGGCGTGGAGAAGCCGGCGCCTGCGTTCTTCGCCCGCGTGGCCGAGGCGGCCAGCACGCCGCCCGAGCGGATCGCCTATGTGGGCGACCGGCTGGACAACGACGTGCTGCCCGCGCGGGCCGCGGGGATGCTGGCCGTGTTTCTGCGGCGCGGGCCGTGGGGCTACCTGCACGCCCTGCGCCCGGAGGCCGTCCAGGCGGATATCCGCCTCGATTCCCTGGCCGATCTGCCCGCCCACCTGCGGGATTATGCCGATAGCCGGCGGGGGCGGTGATGGAGCCAGGGCCGGTTTGCAACCGGCCCCTACACCGCAATCAGAGACGCCGGTTGCCAATTCGGGAATCTGCCTGTCCGGAGGGCGGATCTAATACCAACGCAGTGCCGACAATCGCGGTGTAGGAGCCGGTTGCAAACCGGCCCGCGCCAGACGGCCAATAATGTGTTTTGGCAACTAGAGAGGACAAGCGGGTGCGCGTAACGTCGCTGGCGAGTGGAAGCTCGGGCAATGCGTTTCTGGTGGAGGCCGGGACGACGACCCTGCTGCTGGATGCCGGGTTGCCGGCGCCGGCCCTGGAGCGGCACCTGTGGATGCGCAATATTGCGCCGGGCACGCTCTCGGCCATCTTTGTCAGCCACGAGCACATCGACCACGTGCGCGGCGCGGGGATGTTGTCGCGCCGGCACGGCATCCCGGTGGTCGCCAACGCCGCCACGTTCATCGCGGGCGTCGATGCCCTGGGCACGGCCGCCGAGCAGGTGATGCTGCCGGTGGGTGGCGAGTGCCGGGTCGGGCCGGTCACGGTGCGCACGTTCTCGGTCTCGCACGACGCCGCTGCCACTGTCGGGTTCTGGGTCGAGGCCGAGGGCCGGCATGTCTGCATCTGCACCGACCTGGGCATCGACACGCCGAGCATCGCCGATCCCCTCGCCGCCGCCGACCTGCTGGTGCTCGAAGCCAACCACGACCTCGACCGGCTCTGGCGCGGCCCCTATCCGCCCGCGCT
This sequence comes from Chloroflexia bacterium, assembly GCA_035693165.1. Classification (GTDB taxonomy): domain Bacteria; phylum Chloroflexota; class Chloroflexia; order QHBQ01; family JAICKM01; genus JAICKM01. The sequence goes on from DASSGZ010000162.1 coordinate 5,806, forward strand.
CAAGCGGCGCGTGGCCGGGCCGCGCGGCCATCTGGCGAACGCCGACGCCGCCCGGCTGGTGCGCGATCTCGCCGAGGATGGCCGCCCGCGCACGATCTGGCTGGCCCACCTGTCGGCCACCAACAACACCCCGGCGCTGGCCTACGCCGCCGTCGCCGATCCCCTGCGCTGCGCCGAGATGACCCACTGCACCGTCGCCGTGGCCGCCCGCGACCGGCCCAGCCTGGTCTGGGACAGCACCACGCCAATCGATGAAGCGCAGCCGGTTCCGGCGTCCGCAGATTCCAGAATCCCGGCAGCTAGGTAGGGGCGGCAGGCGCGATTTATCGCGCCGCTACGCATGGGGCGAATAGAATCCCAGGACCCGACCTGCTATGTGAACGAAGCCGCGCGGAGATCTGCTCCACCCCGCGCAGACAGGTGCCCGTAATTCGTAGCGGCGCGATAAATCGCGCCTGCCGCCCCTACCGCGATCACCGGATTGATCGACGCGCCCCCCACCCGATCTCTAAACAGAACGGGCACCCGGACGCCCGGCCCCACAAGCAAGCGCAGCCGTAGTATAATAGACTCGCATCCACCCGGCACTGCCCATCACCGCCCTGCACGTTGGCCCGGCCTCGGGTTGAAGGATGGACTGGAGTTGAAGGGGGAGATCGCCCGTGGGCTTCCTGAGCCGGTTCGCCGCGCCGAAGCGGGTCGGCGAGATCTTCGAGCCGAGCGTCGCCGACCTGATCGCCAGCGGCACGCGCCTGACCGCCGCCGGCCAGGCCGCCGAGGCGCTGGCCCTGTTCGATCGCGCGCTGGCTCGCGAACCGCTGTCGGTGCCCGCCTGGTACAACCGTGCGCTGGTGCTGGGCCGCACTGGGCGCTGGGACGAGGCTCTGGCCGCCTACGACCGCGTGCTGGTGCTTGATCCCGACTACGCCCAGGCCTGGTATAACAAAGGCGTCTTGCTGGACGCGCAGGGCGAGTTGCCGGAAGGGCTGGCGGCGTATAATCGGGCCCTTGGTCTCGACCCCACCTGGGCCGATGCCTGGTTCAGCAAGGGCGTGCTGCTGGCGGGGATGGAGCGGCCCGGCGAGGCCGTGCCCTGCCTGGAACACGCGCGCCGGTTGGGCCATCCCCTGGCCGCCGGCTACCTCCAACAGATGCAACGGCGCGCGGTGAACGCCGCCGATGCCGCCATTGTCGCGCACCCGCTCGACCTGGCGGCGTGGTGCAACAAAGGCCGCGTGCTGGCCGACTTCGGGCGGCATGAAGAAGCGCTCTTCGCCTACGAGCGAGCGCTGGCGATCCGCCCGGCGGCGGGCGATGCCTGGTGCGGCAAGGGCCGCAGCCTGGAGGCGCTGGGCCAGGCCACCGAGGCGCGCGTGGCCTACGACCAGGCGCTGGCACTGCACACGCCCTGCCCGCGGGCCTGGTTGTACCAGGGGCAACGGCTGGAAGGCTACGGGCGCTACGACGACGCGCTGCTTGCCTACGACCGGGCGCTGCGCAGCGATCCCCTGTTCAGCGACGCCTGGATCCGCAGCGCGGCCAACCTGGCCGGGCGCGGGCGCTGGGAAGACGCGCTGGCTGCCTACAACCGTGCGCTGGCCCTCGACCCCACCCTGGCGGAAGCCTGGTTCCAGAAAGGCACGATCCTGGCCGCGCACGGGCGCCGGGACGACGCCCTGCCCTGCTTCGAGCGGGCGCAAGAACTCGGCTTCGCACCCGCCGCCGCCCTGGCCGGCGAGCTACGCGCCTACCTGGCGCCGTCGGGCGCGGGCTGAAGCTTCTCGATGGGCGCATCCCAGTCCAGGAAGCGCTCGTCATAGCCCGGCCCCACCAGCCGATAAACCCGCCCATCGTCGGTGCCGTACCAGATGGTGATGAAGCTGTTGCCGCCCACTTTGTAGCGGCCCACGTCGGGCGTGTCGGCCAGGAAGTAGGACACGCGCCAGACCGTGCGGCCATCGAGCGTCTCTGGGCGCACCGGCCCCGCTGGGCGAGCGGCATCCCCGATGGCGACCCACATGGCGGCCAGGCCCGACTCGGGCGTGCGCGCGGGCGACAGCCGGGCCCAGTCGCTGCCCTGGCGGCTGTAGGCCACATCGCCCAGCACCACCACCTCGCCCTTGTCCTCTGCGCGCTCGACGAAGAGGTGCAGGTAATCCGGCGCCAGCCACTCGCCATGCCCCAGCTTGCTGATGGTGAAGCGGACACTGCGGGCCTGGCCCCACTTCTGGACGGCGGCGGTCAGCAGGACGGCGCCATCGGGGACCGGGCCGGGCATGGCGGGCGTGGGCGCGGGCCCGTGCAAGGCCGGTTGCGGCGGCACGGCGGCGGCGGCAGGCGTGCGCAGCCAGGACTGGAAAGCGGCTTCCAGTGTGTCGAGATCGGGCACCTGGCCGGGCACCGGGGCGCCTGCCGCGGGGTTGGGCTGCACGCTGAGCGCGCGATAGGCGTCCAGGCCGTAGCGGCCGATCATGAACTGGGCGAAGGCCCCTGCTTCCAGGTAGATCGGCCCGGTGTCGGCGCCGCTCGACAACGCGCTGTACTCGGCCTTGCCGAGACCCGTATATTTGAAGGCGGCGGCCAGCGCCGTGTAGTTCTTGCCGGCGAGCAAGCCGGCGGCCTGGCGCCCGGCGGGCACGCCGTTCATCGGCCACGGGGTCGCGCCGTCGTAGAGCAGCGTGGCGTAGACGGCCAGCCCTTCCTCGAAGAAGGGGTAGCCGGTATAGCCGGTGAACACATGGGTGAGCGCGTGCGTCACCTGGGCCACATATAGCGGCGACTCGTTGCGCCGGTAGAGCACAATGCCCGCCGTCTCCACATGGGCGACGCCGGGGTCGTGCTCGAACTGGATCGGGATGGGATAATCAGGAGCGTCGCCGAACAGCCCGGCCAGGTTGGCGTAACTCTTCTCCAGCGCAGTGATCACGCTCGGCAGCGCGGCGACATCGGTGGCGTCGGCGGCGAGATAGCGGATGCGGAAATGGGGCACGGCCAGCGTGGCGTAGAGCGCGCCGTTGCTCACGCTGGTCGGCTCGGCGGTAGCGAGCACGGGCAGCGGGGGCAGCGGCAGAGCCGGGCGCGGCGTCGGCGGCAGCGGCGTGGGCGAGAGCACGGCGGTGGGCGGGGCACCCAGGCACCCCGGCATGAGCAAGGCGAGCAGGACAACCCCCAGGCGAAGCGCGCGCCGCATCCTCATGAAGCAGTGACGGCGACAGCGGGTTGATCCTGCGGGGCGCCGGGGGCGGGCGGCAGCACCTGGTAGAGTGTGAAGCGCTGCGACAACCCCTTGAGGCTGGTGTCGAAGGACTCCACCGGGATGCCGCTCAGCAACTCGCGCACCGCCGGGTCGTCGTACACCGCGGCGGTCAGGATGATGTCGCCGCCGTGGCTGGCGCCCTGCACGCGGGCCGCCGTGTTCACGGTCGAGCCGAAGTAGTCGAGCACCTCGTTGGCGTTGATGGCGATGCACGGGCCGCTATGCAGGCCCAGCTTGACCAGCAACTGCGCCTCGGGCGGCATGGCCTGGTTCCGCACGGCCATGCGCTCCTGGATCGCCAGGCAGGCGGCCACCGCATCAGCGGGCACGCGGAACACGGCCATCACCGCATCGCCGATGGTCTTGACCAGGGCGCCGTTGTGCTCCGTGATCGCATCGGTGAGGATCACGAAATGGTCGCGGACGCGGGCGTAGGCCGGGGAGTCGCCGAAACGCTCGTACATCACCGTCGAGTCCTTGAGGTCGCTGAACAGCACGGTCAGGTTCTTGACGGACACGCCAAGCCCCGGCGCCAGCACCTGCGAGGAGAACATGTTGCGGAATTCCTGCAACGACGTAACCAGCGCGGCGCTCACGCCCTCGTTGCCCCAATCGGCATTCTCCAGGATCAAGAGCAGTTCGTCCGGCCCGGCATTTTCAAAGCGCAACTCGGCCCGCGGCCCCAGGCGCGGCTCGGCATCGGGCGCGGTGGCGCCGTCCGCCGTGAAGCGATACTCCGCCGGCTCGGCGGCACCCGCCGGATCGATATGGAAGATCCCCCGCTCGGTGCGCTGCCGGGTGCGCCAGCGGTAGGCGCCGGGCGGCAGCACCGGCGGCAAGGTCCGCGCCTTGCCGGAAGGCAGGCGGAACTGGGCGACGATATGCCGGGTCTGGTACGGCCCGCCGATACAAAAACTGGCGTCCAGCACCTCGCGCACGGCGCCGCTCACGGTGAATCGCAACTCGACATACTCGTCGAAGTTCACATCGTAGCGGATATTGCAGGTGTCGCAGTGGGCCGTTAGCTCCAGGTCGGCCAGATTGGTCACCTGAGCCTTCGCCACGCGGCAGTTGGGGCAGAGCACGTCCCAGTGCAGGTCCAGCAGCCCGGCCTGGGTGGCGTACAGGAAGAGGCGCAGCGCCTGCATGCGGTCGATACCCCAGCGGGCGGCGAACACGAAGGGGCGCATGTTGGTCACTTCGTCGTCGGGCGCCGTCGCCAGGTGGCTGATGAGCCGGTCGGCCAGCCCCGGCGGCAGCTTCATCGCGCGCAGATCGCGGGCGCGCTGCTCCAACGCGCGCTTGTGGAGATCGGGCGGCAAGGGCGGGGGGAAGACCGTTCCGGCCCGGCGCTGGTAGCGCTCGGCGAAGGTGCGATAGAGGCGGCTGACGCGCGTCAGCGTGTAGACGCCGAAGACGAAAAAGGCGCCCAGCCGGCCCAGGATGTTGCTGGGGATCACGTCGGCCCGTAGCTCGACGGCGCTGCGGGTCGGACCCAGGGGCCGCACCGTCGTCGTCACGTCGATGCTCTTCAGGGGCACACCTTCAAAGATCCGATGTACGCTGAAATAGCGGTTATGGACCCATTCAAACGGGTGCTCGTACCAGTGGACCGGGATACCCAGGAGCTTCGCGTCGGCGCGCAAGGCCTGGTGCCCGTCGGGATCGCGGGTCGCCTGGAAGCGGGCCTTGGGCAAGCCGGTGCTACGCTCCACGCGATCGGTCATGGTCGCCGCATCGAAGAAAGCCTCCGCGGGCATATCAAGGATCATCCGGCGCACGAGCCGTAATGGTCTGGACATACGCGAACTCTTCTCCCTCCCAGCCGCGCGGAGGCGGGCGGTTGCACCGATACCGACAACTGAATCACGCACGAGTCCGGCGGCTAGATCTCCGCGCCCGGCGCCGTGGGCTGATACAGCGGGAGGCGCACGGTAAACATGCTGCCCTTCCCGTCCCGCCCGGCGGCAGCCACTGTACCGCCGTGCAGAGTGACGATCTCTTTCACCACATACAGCCCTACACCCATGCCGCTGATGCGTTGCGTCGCCGGGTTTTCGGCCCGGTAGAAGCGGTCGAAGAGGTGCTCCACGGCGCCGGCGGGGAAGCCCACTCCCTCGTCGGTGACGGTGACCACGGCCTCACCGGCCTCGCAGTCGAGGCACACACCAATGGTCCCCCCGTTGGGACTGTATTTGACGGCGTTTTGCAACAGATTATACAACACCTGCTCCAGCCGCAGCTCATCGCCCAGGACCAGCACGGGGGGCTCGCCCAGGCGGGCCAGGAGGGTATGGCGCTCGAAAGCGGGGCTCATCTCGTCCAGCAGGCGGTCGAGCAAGTGGTTCAGATCGACCACCTGGCGCTCGATGCTAAGCTGGCCGGTGTCGATGCGGGAGAGATCCAGCAGGGAGACCACCAGGCGATGCAGGCGCAGCGTCTGCTGCACGAGAATGCGCAGGGTCCGCGCATCGCGGGGGTCGGTGCGGCCCTCCAGGGCGGCCCGCCGCTGCAGCAACTGGGCCGAGGCAAGCACGGAGGTCATGGGCGTTTTTAGTTCGTGCGCGGCGATGGACAGGAAGTGATCACGCACGAGCAAGGCTTTCTGGGCTTCCTGGTAGAGCCGGGCGTTGTCCACGGCCAGAGCCGCGCGCCGGGCGATGTCTTCGGCCAGGGTGAGGTCCTCGGCGGTGTACGGAGCGCGGGCCGTGGTGCCGACAAACGTAAGCAGCCCGAGCGTGCGATCCCGCGCCGCCAGAGGTACGACCATGCACGAGCGGGGATCGAGCGCCTGCAACAGGTGCTCGATCTGGATATTGTGCCGGCCCGCGGCGGCCATCGCATCCGCGATATCGGCATAGAGCCGGGCTCGGCCGCTCTGGACCACATCGCGGGCCGGATAGGCGGGATTGGCCGCCGGCGGCAACCGGCGGCGCAACTCGGCCACGAGGTTTGCGCCGGCCGGGTCCGCGTGGGTGGTGGTCACATAACGCAGCGATCCGTCGTCTTCGACCAGGTCGAGGCTGCAATAGTCGGCGAGATACGGCACGGCCAGTTGCGTAACCAGGGCCAGGGTCGTATCGTAATCGAGCGAAGTCGCCAGGCGATTGCTCGCCTCGGCCAGGAACAGCAGGCGGCGCTTGGCCGCTTCGGTCTGCACCAGGGCCTGGTTGCGCTCGGCCAGCAGATCGTCCTGGGCGGCCAGGGCGGCGCGCAGATCGCGCGTCCGCTCGGCCACCGTGGTTTCGAGTTCGGCGGCGTGGCGGGCGAGCGCTGCCTGCTGCTCCTCGATTTGCCGGCTCATGTGGCGCATCTGGATCGCGCGGCTCAGCGAGGCGACGAAGTACTCGGAGTCGAGCGGCTTCTGGATGAAGTCATAGGCGCCCGCGCGCAACGCCTGCATCACGAACTCGCGCTCGCCGTAGGCGGTAATCAACAGGATCGGCGTGGTGGGCCGCCGGGCCCGAATCGCGGCCAGCAATTCGAGGCCGCTCATGCCCGGCATGCGAATATCGCTGATGATCGCGTCGTAGTCCGTAGCGGCGACCCGCTCCAGCGCGACCGGGGCGGAATCCGCGGTATCGACCGTGACCCAATCCATCCAGAGCCGCATCAGCTTGGGGAAAGCCAGCAGCAGGGTGGGGTCGTCGTCGACAACCAGGACATGGGGTGTGCTCATGGCGCACCTCGTGGGGAGTGGGTAACCGGCCGGCGCGGACCAGGGGCACAACCGCCGCGGCCGGTCAGCCCCGCAGGGATGGTGGCGGCACTCGATGCCATGCCGAGCGCCTCTGGTGCATATTATAGCATAACGCGCAACATCATGTGATGGGTTCGCCGGGTGATCGCCTACTTTTGATCCCAGAGCTGGGCCGGCACCAGGTTGATCACGACCACCACGGCGAACACCCCGGCGAGACCCGGCTGCCCCGCCACCGCCAGGGCGACGGCGGCCAGCGCGAAGATCGCCACTTTGAGGATCAGCAGCCAGGGCATGGGCAGGCGCGTGCGCGACGCGGGCGCGGCGAACCGGCCCCAGACCAGGGCGATCAGCAGCGGCGCGCCGATCCCCAGTACGACGGCCATCACCGGCCCGTTGCTCACCTGGAAGCCCCAGTAGGCCAGCGCCGCCAGGGCGCACAACTCCAGGACAAAGCTCAGCCCCAGGTTCACGGATTTGAGTGTCTGCACTGCTATTGCTCTTTCTGCCCTATGCTTCTGCTGGGCGGCAGGCCGGTTTCAAACCGGCCCCTACACCGCCAATCGGAGGCAGGCCCGTTTGAAACCGGCCCCTACACCGCGCAATTATCGTCGTGATTCTGAGGGGGCGGCGGATCGAAGCCTACGCCCGCCCGTGCGCGACCAGCCAGCGGGCGCGCTGATCGCGGGCCACTTCGGGATCGCTGGGCTGATAGGCAGCCAGGAAGGCGGCTTTGGCTTCGCGGAAGGTGCCGTCGAGGATGCTCCGGCGGATCTCGCCCGCGAGGCGCACCAGGAAGCGCACGTTGTGGATGCTGTTGAGCCGGTAGCCCAGCAGTTCCTTGGTACGGAACAGGTGATGCACGTAGGCCACCGAGAAGTTTTGGCAAGTCCAGCAGTCGCAGCCCGGCTCAATGGGCGCGTCGAGGCGGGCGAAGCGCGGACTCTTGATCGGCAGGCGGCCGTTGCGGGTCAGCAGGGCGCCGTTGCGGGCCAGCCGCGTGGGCAGCACACAGTCGAACATGTCGATGCCGCGATCCACGATCTCCCAGAGGTCTTCGGGCGAGCCGACGCCCATCAGGTAGCGCGGCTTGTCCGCGGGCAAGAGCGGCGTGGTGACTTCGAGCATTTCGTGCATCAGCGCCTTGGGTTCGCCCACGCTGAGGCCGCCCACGGCGTAGCCGGGGAAAGCGAGGTCGGTCAGGAACCGGGCGCTCTCGCGGCGCAACTCCGGGTAGACTCCGCCCTGCACGATGGCAAAAAGGGCCTGGCCCGTGTCGCAGTGGGCGCGCTTGCAGCGCTCGGCCCAGGCGTGGGTGCGGCGCAACGCCTGGCGGTTGTAGGCTTCATCGCTGGGGTAGGGCGTGCATTCGTCCAGCACCATCATGATGTCGGCGCCGATTTGCTCTTCGAGGTGCATCACCTTTTCGGGCGTGAAGTAGTGGCGCGAGCCGTCGAGGTGCGACCGGAAGGTGACGCCGTCGTCGTCCAGCTTGCGGTTGTGGCTGAGGCTGAAAACCTGGAAACCGCCACTGTCGGTCAGCATGGGGCCGGGCCAGCGCATGAAGCGGTGCAGCCCGCCAAACTCGGCGATCAGATCGGCGCCGGGGCGCAGGTAGAGATGGTAGGTGTTGCCGAGCACGCAGGTGGCGCCCAGCCGTTGCAGGTCGTCGGGACCGAGCGCTTTGACGGAAGCCTGGGTGCCGACGGGCATAAACAGCGGGGTCAGGCACTCGCCGTGCGGCGTCTGCAAGCGCCCGGCGCGCGCCGCCGTGCCGGGTAGCGTCGCCTCCACCGTGAAGCCAAAGGGGGTCGATTCCGTCATAGGGTGCGCTCGTTTCCTCTCGCCGCCCCAACCGGACGGGGCACAAAATATCCGCGGGGGCAGGAACGCCGCCGCGGCCAGCAGGTACTTCGCCTTCAGTATAACAAAGCCCTCGCCGGCTTGTCAAAGCCGGCATCCGGCCCATGAATGGGCGGGCAACGGATAAGAAACCCGCCTTCGCGGGCTAATTACCGGCGACGGTGATCTTGCCCCTTGTAGGGGCCGGTTTCCAACCGGCCTGTCACGGCGCGTAGGGCTGGTAAATTAATAACTTTCCACCTCCGGGCCATGACCAAATTGCGTCGCTTAAAACCGGTAGATCGCCGCGATGCCGGTCTGGGTCGGCATCCGTTCCGTAGGCACGATCACGATTTGACCGCCTTGTTTCAGCACCAGTTGGCCTAAATCATCCAATAAGTCATCAGTGGTGGGATTGGACAGATCGTCGTAGGTGATCTCGCCGGTCACGGCATCGAGCCGCCCAGGGATATGGCGGTCGGCATCAATCAGCAGCGTTCCCACCCGTCCGCCCACGGCGCTTCGAGCGACTCGCGCCAAATCGGCATCACCGAGTTCGTGAGCGCGCGACGCCTCGAAGCTCTCGATTAGCCCAACCAGCCGCGTCAGATAGTGCGGCTCGACGGCATGCCAAGCACGGCTACGCAGATCGTCAAGCGATAATGCGTTGGGATCGCCGTCAATTGCCTCGTCCAGCAGGAACGGGTTGCGGCTGAGACGTCGAAAGAGACTCTGATTTTCGGGCAGCGCCGCCAGCAGCAGGGGCCGCCCGGAAGGACGCGAGTACTGCTCTAAAATCGCGCGATCCACCGCTCGGAAGAATCGCTCGGCATCAGCATCCACGATCTCCGATTTGGAACCCTTGCCGTAGAGAATACTGCCTGGGGCGCCGGCGGGGGTCCATGTCGAGATGTGCCTTTCCCGATCCTCCTCACCCAGCACCTCCGCGCTGGTGCGGGGAATGCCGGGCGCCGGCTCGACTTCGTCCAGCCGGTCGCGGTTGCCCTCGAAAAGCCTGATTTGCTGCCGATCCAGGCCCAGCACATAATAACTATCGGCGGACTGAAGAAGACGAACCAGCGGCTTGAGATGAAAGCTGTCGGCAACCACCGCCAGTTCCGGCACCGCGCGCTGGAGACGGTACACGCGGAAGAGATCGGGCGCGCCCAGCACGGCTAATCCGTCGAGTGTCCGCGTCCGCCAGAAGTCCGTATCTTCTGCGAGGCGCTCAAACGGCTCGAGCAGGGGCCGCACATCCCGCGTGGCGTACTCCCTCCGCAGCGACTCTTCCAATTCTCGCAGCAGATTGCGGAAGCGAATCGGGTCTTGCTGTTTGTCGGGATAAGTTCGGTGCGTCGGTTGGTAGAGCGACAGGCAGGGCGGCTGGGCCGCCTCAAGGAGGCCAGATTTGTAATCGTTGACAAGCAAATCCATAGCGCTGCTTCCTTCCACCCATGACCGTTGCATTATCGTTATTCATTAATTCCGCCAGTATAACACAAAGGGGGGTTTTGAGGAAGACCAGGCCCAGCGTGCCGGGATGGCACGCCTGGGATAGGATAGAGCAGCCGATCCAACCGATCGCCCAGGAGACCCCCACGCCGGCCCAGTATGCCCTCATCCGCGAAGGCATCCAGGCCGATGATCCCAACGCGCTGAGCCACCGTGTACATCTGCCCGTCTTACAAGATCCTAGCCGCATCCTACCTGCGGGGTGCGCCGGTTGGCGGGAGCCGCCTTGCGGATCGTGTGCAGGGTGGGCCGTGGCTGCATCGAATGACCCCGCTGCCGCCGGCCCGGAATCGCACCCCTGGCGACCGCCGCTCCTTCTGCGCGTCCGCCTACTCGTCCGCGCCTACTGCGCGCGATGGCCGGGCGCGGTGGCATCCGGTGACGGACTACGAGGTAGAGCTGTACCAAAGTACAGTTGTCTTTCCGCGAATCGGTGGTACAATGATAGTAGCTGTTACAACAACTACTAATATTGCTACCCAACCCAAAGGCTCCCGCCGTTACAACGCGACAGCGTCCGGCGAGGCGATAAGGAGACAGATCATGACGCTCACCACCGATCCCGAAATTGCGGACCTGGAGCAGGTCGAAGACGTGCACCGGCGGCTCGTGACTCCGGCGCAGATACAGAAGTTTGAGGGCTACATGGCCGAAATCTTCACCGCGTTCGGCATGGAGACCGGCACCCCGGCGACGGAGGATACACCCGCGCGCTACATCCGCGCCCTGTTCGACGCCACGAGCGGCTACGAGGGCGACCCCAAGCTGCTCACGGTCTTCTCCACGGAATGCCACGGCGGCCCTGATTGCCGGCTCAGCCAGGTGATCGAGGGACCGATCCCGTTCTACGCGCTCTGCGAGCACCACGCCCTGCCCTTCTACGGCCAGGCCTACGTCGGCTATATCGCGCACGAGGGCATCATCGGCATCTCCAAGCTGACCCGGCTGGTGCGCCTGTATGCCCGCCGCTTCAGTGTGCAGGAGCGCCTGGGCCGGCAGATCGCCGATACCCTGGTGACGCTGCTGGCGCCGCACGGCGTGGCCGTCTACCTGGAGGCCCATCACCTGTGTACGCAGATGCGCGGCGTGCAGGAGACCGCCGCCGTGACACGGACGACGTTCTGGCGCGGAGAGTACGAGGAGAACCCGGACCTGCGTGCCGAGTTCTTCACCGCCAGCGGGCTGCCGCGCTAGGGCGACGCGGGGAGGTCCGGCATGTACTTTGGAATCTACGCGGCGAACGCCGCGCCGTTCGCGGACCCGCAGACGACGGCGCAGGTGGCCCGCGAAGCGGAAGACGCCGGCTGGGACGGGTTCTTCCTCTCGGACAACCTGCTGTTCGAGCGGGTGGTGCCGGTGGCCGAGACGTGGATCACGCTGGCCGCCATCGCCGCGCGGACCGAGCGCATCCGGCTGGGGCCGCTGGTGACGGCGCTGCCCCGCCGCCACCTGGGCCGGCTGGCGCGCGAGACCGTGACGCTGGATCGCCTGTCGCGGGGGCGGCTGGTGCTGGGGGTGGGCAGCGGCGACGACCGCTGGGGCGAGTACAGCACCTTCGGCCCGGCCCCCTCCCAGGTCCAGCTTGGCGCGATGCTGGACGAAGCCCTGGCCGTGCTGCAGGGCCTGTGGAGCGGGCAGCCCTTTAGCTTCGAGGGCACCTACTACCGTATCGGTCCCACGCAGTTGCTGCCCACACCCGTCCAGCAGCCGGGCATCCCGATCTGGGTAGCCGGGCGCTGGCCGCACAAGCGCCCATTCCGGCGCGCCGCCGCCTGGAACGGCGTCTTTCCTAACGCCATCGACGGCGAACTCACGCCCGGCGACTATCGCGCCATCCGCGCCTTCCTGGCCGAGCACGGCGCGGATCCGGCGCACTTCGACATCGTCCATACACAGGAGGTGGTATCGCTCGCGCACCCGGCGGACGATACGTTGCGGGCCTACACACAGGCGGGGGTGACGTGGTGGCTGGTGTCGTTTGCCGACGATACGCCCCTCGCGGCCCTGCGCGACTATATCCGTAGCGGCCCACCCCGGTCGCCAGCAAGCGAGCCGCTTCAGCAGACACAAGGAGGAATGCAACCATGACCCATTACAACTATTTGCTTATCGGCGGCGGCATGACCGGTGCCGCCGCGATCGAAGGAATCCGCGCCGTGGACAAGAGCGGCACCATCGGGCTGATCGGCGCGGAGGCCGACCGTCCTTATAACCGCCCGCCGCTGTCCAAGGGGCTGTGGAAGGGCGACGCCACGCTGGACGACATCTGGACCGGGGCAGCAGAATCGGACGCCACGCTGCACCTGGGCCGCACCGCCCGCGCGATCGACCCGCAGGCGAAGCAGGTCACGGACGACACCGGGACCGTCTACAGCTACGACAAGCTGCTGCTCGCGACGGGCGGCACCCCGCGGCGGCTGCCCTTCGGCGGCACCGACATCATCTACTACCGCACGCTGGGCGATTATCGCCGCCTGCGGGCGTTGGCCGAGACCGGGCAGCGGTTCGCGGTCATCGGCGGCGGCTTCATCGGCAGCGAGATTGCCGCCGCGCTGAGCATGTTCGGCAAGCAGGTGGTGCTGCTGTTCCCGGAGCCGGCCATCGGCGCACGCATCTACCCGTCCGACCTGGCGCAGTTCCTGAACGACTATTACCGCGAGCACGGGGTCGATGTCCAGGCGGGCGCCAGCGTGACCGATGTGACGCCCGACGGCAACGGCTACCGCGTGCATACCAAGAACGGGCAAAGCTTCAAGGTAGACGCCGTGGTCGCGGGGATCGGGATGCAGCCCAACGTCGACCTGGCCCAGGCCGCCGGGTTGCGCGTAGACGACGGTATCCTGGTCGACGAGTACCTGCGGACGAGCGCCCCGGCGATCTATGCGGCGGGCGACGCCGCCCGCTACCCGGACGCCCTCTTTGGCTCGCGGCGGGTCGAGCACGAGAACAACGCCGTGCAGATGGGCAAGCGCGCCGGGCGCGCCATGGCCGGCGACGAGAAGCCCTACCGCCACCAGCCTTTCTTCTATTCCGACCTGTTTGACCTGGGCTACGAAGCCGTCGGCGAGCTGGACTCGCGGATGGAGACGTGGGCCGACTGGAAGGAGCCGTTCCGCGAGGGCGTGGTCTACTATCTGCGCGACGGGCGGGTGCGCGGAGTGCTGCTCTGGAACGTCTGGGAGCAGGTGGGCGCGGCGCGCAAGCTGCTGGCCGAAACCGGGCCGTTCACACCGGAAGATCTGCAAGGCCGCTTGCCGGTCCAGCAATAGCCCACGGGTGCGGATGCAGCCGGAGAGCGCGGCCACAAGGAGACACTGATGAGCGATCCGATCACCTTGATGCAGCAGTTGGGGTTCAGCGAATACGAGGCCCGCGCCTACGTGGCGCTGCTCGAACGCAGCCCGCTCAACGGCTATGAACTGGCGAAGGAGTCCGGCTTGCCGCGCGCCAATGTCTACGCGGTGCTGCAAAAGCTGGAGGAGCGCGCCGCCGTGGTGCGGGTGGACACGCCGTCCGGGACCCGGTTCGCGCCGGTGCCCCCCGACGAGCTAACCCGGCGGCTGGGCAGCCATTTCGAGGACATCCTGAGCGCGGCGCGCGGGTCGCTGGGCGCGGTGCGCAAGCCCGCGCCGCACGCGCAGGTCTGGAACGCGGAGGGCTACGCGGCGTTGCTGGAGCGGGCGCGGGCGATCATCGGCGCGGCCCAGGACCAATTGCTGCTGGCGACCTGGCCGGAGGAGGCGCACGCGCTGAGCGCGGCCGTCACGGGGGCGGTGGCGCGGGGCGTAACCGTGAGCACGCTCTGCCTGCGCGCCTGCCCCGAGGAATGCGGCGGCTGCCACGGCGACGTATGCCGCGGCGGCGGCGCACCGCAGGAGGGCGAGCGCTGGCTGGTCATCGTGGCCGACGAGGTCGAGGTGCTGACCGGCGAGATCGGGGCCGGCGAGCAGGCCCAACTGGTCGGCACGCGCCAGCAGTTGCTGGTGGGGCTGGCCGCGCGCTACATCCGCAACAGCATCGGGCTGGCGCGCGTGCTGGGCGACCTGGATGCTGAGCTGCAGGCCACGCTGGCGCCGGAAACCCAGACACTGCTGGCGCAGGTGCGGGCGGGCGGGCTGACCGGCGTCCGCTCGGCAGGAGATGGGGAGGAGGAGTGAAAAGCGGGCTATATAGCGGTGAGCGCCAGGGCGATCTCTTCGCGCACCCAGCCGTCGGGTTCGACGGCGGCGCGCGCCTGGAGCGCGGCCTGGGCGCCGGCCCCGCCGATGCGGCCCAGCGCCCAGGCGGCATGGCCGCGGACGAGGGCGGGTTCTTCGCCCAGCACGGCGACCAGGGCCGGGACGGCAACGGGATCGCCCAGGTTGCCGAGGGCGACGCAGACGTTGCGGCGCAGCCCGGCCCACTTGGCACGGCGGATGGGGCTGCCGCGGAAGCGTGCGCGGAACTCGTCTTCGGTCAGCGCCAGCAGCGGGATGAGGGCCGGGCTGGAACCGACCTCCGGGCGCGGCTGGAACTCGGGGTGATCGGGCGGGTCGCGGCGGGCGTTGACAGGGCAGACCTCCTGGCAGATGTCGCAGCCGAAGATCCAGTTGGCCATCAGCGGGCGCAGATCGCGCGGGATCGGGCCGCGTAGCTCGATGGTCAGGTAGGAGATGCAGCGGTCGCTGTCCACGACGCCGGGCGCGGTGATGGCGCCGGTGGGACAGGCGGGCATGCAGCGAGTACAGGTGCCGCAGTGGGTACGCAGCGGCGCGTCGGGCGGCAGGGCCACGTCGAGCAGCAGTTCGCCCAGCAGCACCCAGGAGCCGTATTCGTGGGTCAGCAGGTTGGTGTTCTTGCCGTACCAGCCCAGGCCCGCACGCTGGGCCACAGCGCGATCGGTGATGCGCGCGGTGTCGCTGAGGCCGCGGGCGCCCACCGGGCGGCCTAGTTGGTCCTCGACAAAGGCGTGCAGGGCGCGCAGCCGGCTCTTGAACACATCGTGGTAGTCGGCGCCCCAGGCGTAGCGGGCGATGCGGCCATGGGGATCGCCGGGCGCCGTGGCGTCGCGCTCGCCGTGGGTCAGGTAGCTGATGCCGAGCGAGACAATGCTGCGGATCTCCGGCAGGAGGTTCGCGGGATCAGCGGCCATGGCGGCGCGATCATGGTTGAACCAGGGCAGGCCGCTGAACAACCCGGCGTCGATGCGCTCGTGGAGCACGGCGGCGGTCTCCGGGAACGGCTCGGCGGTGGTCACGCGCACCAGGTCGAAGCCGAGCGCCCGCGCCTGGGCGACAATGGCCGCCTTGAGCGCCGCGGGTTCGGCCACGGACGGCGCGGGCGCGATATTGGGCTGATTCGGCTGAACCATGACTACCTACCTCTCCCTATTACACTGGTTCCCCTAAGTATAACAACTTGCCCCGGCAAACAAAAGCGCCCCGCCCGATCGGGCAGGGCGCGGCGCGGGCGGCCCGGCGCTATTGGACGCGGATCACATAGTCCGCCGTGACGACCTGGCCGTGATAGAGGAATTGCAGCCAGGCTTTGTAGAGTCCGGGCTTCTCGAACTTGTGCTCGAAGGTCAGGTCAGGTCCCAGGGGCGGGCGCGCGGCGGGGGTGGCTCCGGCGGCGGGCGTCACCCCGGCGGTAGGAGTGGCCTCGCCGGGCAGCGCGGTCGCGTTGGGCTGGCCGGGCGCCACCGGGTTGCCGCTGGTCGAGCCGGTCCCGCCGCCGCTGGTCGGCTCGTACTGGGCGTTGCCCAGCCCGGCAATCGACTCCCCGGCCACCAGATGCTCATACTCTTCCCCATCGGCGCTGAGGATGTAAACATGCCCGGCAGCGCTGTTGTATGGGTCGAGGTCGCGGATGGGTCGGCCGGTCTCCGCCGTGGTCAGGGTGTAGTGGAGCGTAGTTGAGTCGCCGGCCTTGATCGGGCCACCGGTGTCCAGGGCCACGGTCACGCCGTAGAAGGTGTTCTGGGGCGGGCTGGGACTCTCGACCAGCGGGGCCGGTTCTTCCAGCGACGGGGCATTCAGTCCGAACTGCACCGTGTGAGCATAGACGAGCCGCTGGGTCGGCGTGTAGCCGGTGGTGAACTCGGCATAGAGCCGGTAGGAGTCGGGGTCGTTGAAGTGCAGGTTGACCGGGTAGGCGCCGCCGACGGGGCCGGCGGCCTGGCCGGTGCGGAAATAGCTCATGTCGTGGTTCACGAGCACGGTATGCACGGTGGAATTGTACATGAGCGGCAGGTTCGTGACCTGCTTGCCTGTGGTTTTATCGGTGAAGGCGTAGTTGATCGTGGCCTTCTGGCCGTATTGCAGACTGGGCGGATCGACGCGGATGCTGACCTCGTAGTTGCCGACGGACGGCGGGTCGTTGCGGATGGTGGGCGAGGTGCACGCGGCGAGCAAGAGCAGCGGCACCAGGGTGGCCGGCGCCAGACGCCGGACACGCCCGGCCAGGCGGGCCGGCGAAACGGCGGACGGATCAGAGAGGCAGCGTAGCATAGATCTCCTCGGTGACAGTCTCAATACAATCTTGATATAGACGGCTGGTCCGGCATGCCGGCGTCACACCGCGCTACTTGCGTAGCGGTCTCGCCCCGGCCCGCAGGGGCCTCAGCAAGGATAGTGCCGCTATCCGGCTCCATTCAGGCGCACCGGCAGGCGGCCTGCCGCGGCGTAGGCCAGGATGATCCGGCGCAACCGCGGTTCCAGGTCGGGCGGCAAGGCGTCGAGCGCGAAATAGCCGCAGGCGGCGATTTCGGCGTTGGGGCGGAACTCACCGCCGTGCGCCCGGCAGAGATAGAAAATCTCGATCACCAGCCGGTGCGGGTGCGTCTCGACCCCGATCAGGGCCTGGATGGTGGCGTCCAGCCCGGCTTCTTCCCGCAACTCGCGCAGAGTCGCCGCGGCGGTGGTCTCCCCGCGACCCATGCCGCCGCCCGGCAGGCCCCACGGATAGCGCCCCTTGTATGTATGGCGCAACAACAACAGGCGCCCGGCCTCGTCGAAGACCACCGCCTGCACGCCGATGCCGTACTTGGTGCTGATGAGCCAGTAGAGCATGGAGCGCAGGCGCGGGGTCAGCGGGACCGTGCGCCATACGAACAACAGGAGCCGTTTCAGGCTGCCCAGCCGGTCAAGCCACACGCCGTGCAGTATACAGCAAACATCCCCGGCTGGCAATCGCTTTACTCGTAGATCCGTTCATAAACGCGTCGCGAAGCCGCGAAGAACGCAAAGATGCGTTATATACGTCTTATCCTTCGCGTCCTACGCGGCTTCGCGGTGCCGTTCACCCGGCGGGGGTGGGCGCGGCGATGTGGCGGACGACTTCACAGCCGTTGAGCGCCATGTGATAGAGGAAGAACAGGTGGTGCAGATCGCCGTCGTGCGGCAGGATGCCGAGTTGCTGGGCCGTGGGCACCGGCATGTCGAAGGTCTGCACACAGTCTTCGGGCACCACCACGCGGACTTCACGGCCCGCGGCGTTGGCGCGGATCTTCAGGTGCATGGCAAGCTGGTAGGTGCAGAGATCGGTGCAGTCGCCGACGACGATGACCGTATCAACCGGGGCCTGGGCCGGGTCGTCCAGCCAGGCGTCGAAGCTGGTGCTGTGGCTGCTGCTGATGCTGTTCTTCTCCACCACCACGAACTCCCCGGCAAAGGGCAGCGCGGTAAACGCGGGCACCGTCGCCGCCTCGCTGGTGCCGCGGATGCAGTGCGGCCCCCACTGGGCGAACTCGGGCGCCGCCGGGTCGTGCGTGTCCTGGGTGAGGACGAGCCGGCGCACCCCGGCGTCGTGGGCGGCCTGCATGAGCGCGGCAATCGGTTCCACGATGCCGGCCACGCGCGGGCCGCTTAGCGGACCTTCGTAGCAGAAGCCGTTGATCACGTCCACCGAGATCAGCGCGGTGCGCGCCGGATCGCGCACGACCTCGCTCAGCGGCACGGTGGGCAGGCGATCATACCAATCGCCGAGCCAATCGAGAAACGGCCCGCTGCCGGCGAGCAGTTCGCGGCCCGTGCGCGCGGTGGTGCCGGTTTGCATAGTCTGGACATCCGTAGCCATGGTGTTTGCTCCCTTCGGGTGCCCCTTACGGCTGATCGCCGGCGGTGGCGCCCCACTCATAACGGCCTTCTTCCACAAAGCGGTACAGTTGCGCCGGGCGGTGCGCCCCTGTGACGAGCGCGTTCGGCACCGGCTCGATCACCTTCGTCCGGCTGTGCAGCATCTTCTTGCTGAAGTTCTGCTTATCCAGCTCCCTGTCGAGGATGATCTGGTAGGCGCTGCGGAGCTGGCTCATGGTGAACTGCTCCGGCAGCAGGCGAAACGCGATCGGCGTCCAATCGAGCTTGCCGCGCACCCGTCGCAAGGCGAGGTCGACAATGCGCGCATGATCGAACGCCAGGTCGGGCAGATGGTAGACCGAGAACCAGCGCACGGCGGCGGCATCGGTGCCGGGGCGCAGACGCCGGCTCACATCGGCGGGCACCAGCGCGAAATAGGCCACCGTGATGACGCGGGTGCGCGGGTCGCGGTGCGGCGCGCCGAAGGTGTAGAGCTGCTCCAGGTAGATGTCTTCCCCCGCCAGCCCGGTCTCCTCGGCCAGTTCGCGGCGCGCCGTCTCGTGCAGCGACTCGTCCATGTGGACAAAGCCGCCCGGCAGCGCCCACATGCCCTCGTAGGGCCACTGGCCGCGCCGCACCAGCAACACTTTGAGATCGGCGTCCTGGATGGTTAGGATCACCAGGTCCACCGTGACCGACGGGCGCTCGTAGCGGGTGACATCATAGCCCTCCGCCGTGGGGCGCTCCTCCGGTTGCCGCTCGCTGTCCTCCGCCATACCCTCTCCTCATTAGTGTATCTTGTACACTTATTATAACACGGTTCCCGATGCCTGTCAAGAGTATACAACGATCCCGGTTGCGGCAATTCGCAACCCGGCAAAGCAGTGAACTTGATCCGCCTGCCCGAATTCATTCCCGGTCCCGGCTGGGTGCGATCCTCCGGACCGGAGTATGTCCCGCCTCCAGATTGAGGCTGATGAGTTCGCATGTTACAATGCTGTGCGAATCCGAAATCTTTAATTTGAAGTAAGTAGCGCATTCTGCGCCGCCCAGAGGAGATATTCACGGTGACAAACTCACGTTTCGTCCTGCCGAGCATTTGCTCGGTGCTGGATCCTGCTTCGCTCGTTTCGGTTATCGAATCCGCATTTGACCTGGGTACGATTCACGCATGTACCTTTGTCCGTTATGGCCTAAACCATACGTATGTACTCCGCACCAGCCAGGAAGCCTACATCCTACGGATCTATACGCACGGCTGGCGCACGCCCGCGGAGATTCAATATGAACTGGATCTGATTACCTTTCTGCGCCGGCGGGGCCTACCGGTCGCCGCACCGGTACCCAACCGCCAGGACAGCTACCAACTTACCGTGCCGGCACCGGAAGGCGTGCGCCAGGCGGTGGTGTTCACCTACGCCGAAGGCGAACCTCGCGATTATGCCGATATCGCGGCGCGGGAGTTCGGGCGGGTGGTGGGCGAGATGCACCAGGCCCTGGCTCAGTTCGTATCCGGGTTGCCGCGAACCCCTCTCGACCTGGATCACCTGCTGAACGAGCCGTTGGCCCACCTGCAACCGCTGCTCACGCAACTACCGGATGCCCAGCGCTATTTGCACGATCTTGCCGCCAAGATCCGGGAACAGCTAGTGGCGCTCAGCGCCGGGGGCCTGAAGTGGCAAGCATGCCACGGCGATCTGCACTTAGGCAATGTGCATTTTGACCGGCAAGGCGCGCCGGCGTTTTTCGATTTTGATTGCTGCGCGCCGGGGTGGCGGGCCTATGACCTGGCCGTATTCCGGTGGGCGAGCTATCTGCACGGCAAGCAAGAGGCGGTGTGGACGGAATTTCTCGCCGGATACCAGGCCGTCCAGGCGCTGGCGGACGCGGAAATGCAGGCGATCCCCTGGTTGGTGGCGGCGCGGCATTTCTGGCTGCTGGGGCTGCATGCGGAAGACCGATTTCACATCGGTCAGCCGGGTCCGCACGAGATCAACCGGGGCATCGCCTTCTTGCGCGGCTGGGAGCAGACTGCTCTCGCCGTGTAGCGGTTGCAGTACCTGGATGGTGCCGGCCCTTAAGACGCCGTGTGTCCCGTATTCCGCCCATAAGCGCACCCTCGCCGGGGTCGTTCATTCGGCGGATTGTGCCTGCATCCAACGTGGCGGCTATTGACGTTATAGTGTTGTTATGCTAAGATTATGCAGGTATTTGATAAGCCTTCGGTTCCGGCAAGCACTCCCCTTCCCCCTTCCTGCGGGGGCGCGGTGTGCTGTCCACTGACGGCTGTTTTTCGTTTCCGTTGCAGGTATTGCCGGAAATATAGGAGAGGAGTCTACTATCACCAAAACACTGCGGGTAAACGATCGGATTCGCGCACGCGAGGTGCGAGTGATCGACGAAAACGGCGAGCAGATGGGCATCATGTTCGCCCGCGACGCATTGAACCTGGCCCGCCAGCGCGATCTCGACCTGGTCGAGGTGGCCCCCAATGCCGTGCCGCCGGTCTGCCGCCTCATGGACTACGGCAAGTTCCGCTATGAGCAGACGAAGAAAGAGCGCGATTCGCGCAAGACCCAGCACACCGTGGTCGTCAAGGAAGTGCGGCTGAAGCCGAATATCGACGA
>DASSGZ010000163.1:0-7706 GCA_035693165.1 Chloroflexia bacterium
TCGCGCAGCCACGACGACAGCGACATGTGCCAGCGCCGCCAGAAGTCGGCCAGGTTACGCGCTAAATAGGGCGCGGCGAAGTTCTCCGGCACGGTGAAGCCGAACAATTGCGCCGACCCCCGCCCGATGTCGGTGTAGCCCGAAAAGTCGAAGAAGATCTGGAACGCGAAGGCATAGACCGCGATCCAGGTCTCGGCGCTGCTCAGGCTGGTCGGGTTGTCGAAGCCCAGGTTGGCGATGCGCGCCAGCGAGTCGGCCAGGATCACCTTCTTGAACAGCCCGCGCAGGATCAGGAACAGACCGTCGTAGGCCAGGGCCAGGTTGAAGGGCGGATATTCCTGCAACTGGTGGACGAAGGCCTGATACCGCTTGATCGGCCCGGCGATCTGCGTGGGGAAGAAGGCGGCGAACAGCGCGAACTGCACAAAGTTGCGCACGGGCGGGCTGCCGCGCCAGACATCGACCACGTAGTGGATGAACTCGAAGGTGAAGAACGAGATGCCCAGCGGCAACAGGATCTGCGCCGTGGCAAAGTCGAGCCCCACATCACGGGCCGTGTCGATGAAGAAGTTGGCGTACTTGAAGTAGCCGAGCATGCCGAGGTCGACGGCGACGGCGAGGGCCAGCCAGGCGCGGCTGCGCTGCCGGGCGATGAGGAAGCCGAAGCCGTAATTGACCACCGTGAGCACCAGGATCAGCCCGATATAGGCGGGGATCCAGTTCATGTAGAACAGGTAGCTGGCGACCAGCAGAAGGGGGTAGCGGATGCGCCGGGGCACGACCCAGAACAGGATCACCACCAGCGGGAGGAAAAACATGTAATAGATGCTATTGAACAACATGCGCGGCGCGACTCCTCGGCAATATCGGGCAATTATACCACCCTGATTAGAGCAATGTCCAGAGCCGGCGCAGTGGTCAGGGGGCAGGGGGCAGGGGTCAGTAGCGCGAATGCATCGCAGCAGCGGGTCGGTGTAGGGGCCGGCGGGCGCGGAATTCAGGACGCCGCGGGTACAGGCGGCAAATCGGGCGTGGGGTGGCTCAGGTGGTAGCCCTGGGCATAGGTGACGCCGATGGCGCGCACGATGTCCAGCGTGGCCGCATCCTCCACGAAGATGGCGACCGTTTCCTTGCCCAGGGCGCGGGCCAGGGTGTGGATCGCCCGCACGATCTCCCGTGTGCTGGGGTCGGGCACCAGCATGCGGATGAACGAGCCGTCGATCTTGACCTGGTCCACCGGCAGATGGCGCAGATAGGTCAGCGAGGCAAAGCCGGTGCCGAACTCGTCGAGCACGAAGCGGCAGCCCAGGTCGGTCAACCGGCGGATCCAGTGCTCGGCGCGGCGCAGATCCTGGAGCACGGCGGCCTCGCTCATGGCGAAGGCCAGGCGCGCAGGCGCCACGACCTGATCCCGCAATTGCTCGGCAATGTGGTCGAGCAACGCCTCGTCCGCCGGGCTGTAGGCGGAGAGGTTCACGGTCAGGCGAATGGCGGGGTGCGCGGCGAGGGTGCGCACCGCTTCCTGCACCATCCAGCGGTCCAGCAGCGGCATCAGCCCGAAGCGCTCCGCGGCGGGCAGAAAGCCGCCCGGTTGGATCAGCGTGCCGTCCTCGGCGCGCATGCGCAACAGCGCCTCATAATCGACCACCACGGCGTCGCCCACGCGCAACACCGGCTGGAAGTAGAAGAGCATGCGGTCGTCACGCAGGGCGTCCTTGATGCGCCGCGCCCACTGGTGGGCCTCGGTCAGCCGGACGAGGTTTTCGGCATCGGGCTGGAAGCGGATGATCCGGTTGCGGCCCTGCTCCTTGGCCGTATACATGGCGATGTCGCCCTCGGCGAGCAGCACGTCGGCCGGCTGCTGCCCATCGATGGGCACCAGACCGATGCTCAGCCCCAGGTCGAAGCGGTGGCCCTGGAGAATGAAGGGGAACTCGGCGATCCCGGCGCGCATGCGCTCGGCGATGGCCGCCGCGGGTTCCACCTCCAGCCCTTCAAGCAGCACGGCGAACTCGTCGCCGCCCACGCGCGCCAGCAGGTCGCCCTGGCGCAACTGCTCGGACAGGATCTGGGTCAGGATAATCAGCAACTGGTCGCCCGCCGCGTGGCCCAGGGTGTCGTTGACGATCTTGAAGTTGTCCAGGTCGAGGAACAGCAGCGTGCTCACCCGGCCCCGGCGCGCGTGCTGCGCCGCCCGCTCCAGGGCTTCTTCCAGCGTCTGCCGGTTGGGCAGATTGGTCAGCAGGTCGTGGCTGGCCTGGTGGTGCAGGCGCTCCTCGTGCTGCTTGCGCTCGGTAATATCCTCGCCCACGCTGAGAAAGTGCGTGATCGCGCCGGTCGCGTCGCGCACCGGGCTGATCGTTTCTTCCTCGATATAGAGGCTGCCGTCTTGGCGCCGGTTGATCAGTTCGCCGTGCCAGACGGCGCCCTCCTGGATAGCCGTCCAGCGCTCCTGGTAGGACAGGCCGTTCTGCTGGCCGCCCTGGTAGAGCCGCAGCGGGCTGCCCAGCACCTCGGCAACGGCATAGCCGGTCATCCGGCTGAAGGCCGGGTTGGCCCAGGTAATCATGCCCTCGCGGTCGGTGAGCACCATGGCGTGGGCGGCAGCTTCCAGCGCCAGGGCCTGGACGGGCTGCGGCCCGACTCCGTTGGCGGCAGGGGTGGCGACCGGCGCGGGGGCTGTCGCGCGGGCCAGGATGGTGTGGAACTCCGGCGCCCGGCAGGCCAGGGCATCTTGCGCCTCGCGCAGCCACTCGGTGCCCCAGGACGGCGCGCCCGGCGGGCGGATGAGCAGCAGCGCAAACCCCGCGCCGAAGGCGGTCTCGTCCAGCGGGCTGAGCAACACCTCGACCGTGCGCCCGCCGCCACTCGGGTCGGGCACGGCCAGGGTCAGCAGGCCGGCGGCGGTGCGGCGGGTGGCCGCGCGGCGGGCGGAGCCGCGGACGCGCGCCGGGCGGGTCGCCGGGGCCAGCACCGCCGCCGCGAGCGCCCGCAGGCTGCGATCTCCGGCTTCCAGGGGGATCTCGACCAGCAGCGCGCGCGCGGCGCTATTGCCCAGCACGATGGTGCCTTGCTGGACATCGAGAACCAGGGCCGCGCAGGGAAGCTCGTCGAAGGCATCCGGTAAATCGGGACCGGGTAGTTGCATGGAGTGAGCCTCATGCCGCCCCCGGCTCGTTCCCGCCGGAGCCAGGCCGGGCGAAAGGAGCAGGCGCGGAAGCCGTGCGGTGCTGCTAAGACGCCGGGGGGCCAGGCAGGGCGGCGGCCACCGGGCTAGTCGTATAAGAAGCGATGCTGGGTGAAGGCCAGGGCCACGCCACAGCCGCCGTCCTGGCCCGGTTCGGTGCGCACGACGACGCCGCGGGTGGCGATGCGCGGCGCGGGCACGGCATCGCCCAGTGCCGTGGCGAGGCGCACGATGGCAAAAAGCTGGACCCCCTGGGCCACGGGGTGTGGCAGATGGACAAAGAGTCCCCCGGCCCCCAGGTTGTCGATCAGCGTATTGACCTCGAATGCCTCGCCGTTGGCGTCGATACCGCGCACGGTCGCCGGGTAGGCGATCTGCACGCGCGGCTTGTCGCGGCGCTCGACCCAGATCTCGGGAGTCCCCGTCATCCCGCTACCTCCCGCCAACATGGAGGCTGGTGCCCGATAGGCCGCCTCCCGGCCGGTTCCCCCAAACCGCACCCCGCGCCGGGGCGCGGTCATATCCTATTCCCGCGTTTCGACATTGTCGCCAAACGCCTGCGGCGAAAGCACGGCATCGAGCCGGCTCAGCCGGGCCTTCAAATCGCGGGCCGTGGGCCGTTCGGCGGCCCGCCGGCGCACCATCTGCATGATGATCGTGTCCAGCATCGGCGGCACATCCGGCATCAGCGTCGTGATCGGCGGGAAATTGGTCAGCGTGCTCAACTCGGCCAGGTTGACCTTCGCCAGGTTGGTGAAGGCGGCGCGCGGGTTGCGCCCGGTGATCAGGTGGTGCATGGTCGCACCCAGGGCAAAGATGTCTGAGGCGGGACCAGGATGCCCCTCCCACTGTTCCATGGGCGTGTAGCCGGGGCTGCCGAAGGCCGACGACCGCGAGGGCACATAGGCCGGCATGCGGACGGTGGCCCGCGCCAGGCCGAAGTCCACCAGGGCCACCTGCCCATCGGGGCGGCGCACCAGGTTCGAGGGTTTGATATCGCCGTGGATGATCGGGTCGGGATGCAGGCTGTGGATCGTCGCCAGCACGTCGACCACCTGGCGCAGATAATCGATTACTTCGGGCACGGGGAGGATGCCGCCGCGATCCGCCAGATACTGCTGCAGATTCTGACCAGGCACAAATTCCAGAACCAGGTAGAACGAGCCGCTGTCCATAAACGAGTCGTAGTAGCGCGGGATCGCCGGATGTTCGCGGCTGAGCCGGGCCAGCAGGCGCGCTTCTTCGTGGAACATCGCTTCGGCGGTGGCGCGGGCTTTGCGGTTGGGCGGGCTGCGCAGTTCCTTGACCGCGCGCAAGCCGCCGGTCGAGGTGGCTTCTGCCAGGTACAGGCTGGCCATGCCGCCGCGGTCGAGGCGCCGGATCACGCGGAAGTCGCCGTTGCGCAGCAGCTTACCCTCGACGGGCGGCAGCGGCCCCAGCAGGCACCCGCAGACCGGACACGCGGGCGCCGGTTGCGGCAGCACGTGCCCGCAACGAGGGCACTGTGTGAATGGGTTCATAGGCTCTGGATATCCTGCTTCCCGCCGGACAATGCAGCCTCCATGCCGCGCGGGAGAACGGTTTTTATGATTCGCTGGTTCCGGCGTATCAGGGCAAATTATCTCGTACTTCAGTATATGCGCGGCTGCTGTTACTGTCAACACGCACCGGCAGGCATAACCCCGTGGGCGACGCCGGAGCGCAAGGAGCAGACAGATGGCGGCGCGGCGTAATTTTTCGTGGTACACAGCCATTATAATAGTAGAACCCCGCCGGTACAAGGGGCGGGTGGGCTGCGCCTGGGCGCTGCTCGGCCCCGGTGCCCTGGTGCGCCGCCGGTTGACCCCATATCGTATAATCAGGTATGATGATCAGGCAGCCTCGATTCGACGGGGGCGCACCGGGGCCGGCCTGGGGCGCGACGACCGGCCGGCGAGAGAGCCGCATGTGCAAGCAGCGAACGATAACCGCCAGGCGACAAACAGCACCGCGCGGGGTCCGGCGGGGTAGCGCCCTGCTGGAACTGGCCCTGGTGCTGCCCTTTCTTGCCGCGTTGCTGCTGGGCGTCGCCGACATCGCCCGCGCCTACGGGGAGCAGGTGGCGATCGCGGAAGCCGCGCACCAGGGCGCGCGCGCCTGGGTACTTACCAACGGCCAGGACGCCAATGCCGTCCAGACGGCCATCGCAGCGGCGATTAACGATCCCGATCTCAGCGGGCGCATTACACGCTTGAGTATTTGCGACGATCCAAGCAAGCCCGGTTGTGCGGCTGACTATACGCCCGGTGCCGTGACCGTGCGCATTACCTATCGCTATAATCTGCTGTTCGGCTTCTTTGAAGACCTGGTTGGCGGAGGGTCGTTGACATTCTCGAACAGCGCGACGATGCCTCTGGGTGTCACCGGCCCCTAGCCCCTGCGGCCCCAAGGACCCTTATGCTGCGTGCTACTCTGTTTCCCCCGACGCCCCGGCGCGGACGGCGCGGCCAGGCGATGGTCGAGTTTGCGCTGACCGCCACGCTGCTGTTCCTGCTGGTGTTCGCCATTATCGAGGTGTCGCGGGCCATCCTGATCATCAACACGCTCAGCAACGGGGCGCGCGAAGCCGCGCATTATGCCGCCTTGCATCCGGAGCAGGACGCGGCCACGCTGACCGCGAATGCGCACAGCCGGGTGGCGGATGCCGGCCTGGGCCTGGCCGATCCCGCCACCCTCCAGGTGCAAGTCGACTGCCCAAGCTGTCGCGGCGGCGCATCCGAGTGTCTCGACCCGGCCCTGCTGTCGCCCCCGGCGGCGGGCCCGGCCTGCGATGCGCTGGCCCAACGCCTCACGGTGACGGCCACTGTGGCCTACACTTTTACCACGGTCGCGCCGGTCCCCGGCCTGACCAATGGGATCCCGATTGTGTTTTCCTCCACGGCCCAACGGGAGCGCTGATATGGGAAAGACGCGCTTGTTGCCGCGGGGCCGCGCGCGGCCCGGTCAGACCATCGTCATCGTCGCGCTCAGCGCGCTGGTGCTCATCGGCCTGGTGGCGCTCGCCGTCGACGGCGGCAACGCGCTGGTGCAACGCCGCAACATGCAGAACGCCGCCGACGCCGCCGCCCAGGCGGCATCCCAGCTTTTGCAGACCAACATGACCACGACCTGCGGCCCCACCGGTTGCCATCCCACCTATTTGCTCACGAACCAGGATATGATTAATCGCGTGCAGGAACTGGTGAACGCCAACGGGGCGCAGACGTATGCCCTGGAATACCACTACAACACGTGTTCGCTGGGCGGCAGTTGCTATGCCGCACCTGGCCCAGGAAGCGATCCCCTGCCCCAGGGGTATCCCTGGATCGATGGAGTACGGGTCACCAGCGGCATTTCGGCCACCACCACGTTTGCCCAGGCGATCAATATCCCCTATATCCCCGTGCAAGCCGTGGCCGCCGCCCGCCTCTACCCCACCTGCGTGCCCACAGCATTGCCCGGTGCCGCGCTGCCGCTGACCCGTTTCCGCCCGGCCCTGGAAACCGAACTGACCGGCAGCCAGGGTGCGCGCAATGACCTATGCCACCCGCTTAAGCTGTGGGACTGGCATCCCGGCGGCACGGACGTTCCCGTGGGCGACTTCTCGAACGTCATCTCGTTCAACGCCACCCAGTTTCACGGTAATCCGCTTACCTTTACCGGCCTGGATGGGCGCAACGGGCCGCCACCCCCGGCGCCCCCTAACGGAGGGCTCGGCGATTACATCCCGGATAACGGCGGCGCCCCCACGGCCACCTGCAATGTTGGCGGCGATCCGTGCGCGTATATGGATGGATCACCGCCGCCTCCGCCTGATCGTGATAGCAACGACATTATGGACTGGATCTTCTGGCAATGGGGCCTGGCCCCGTCCGGCGGGGTCATATCCACAACGCATGAGTGGGATCCGACCGACAACATACACGGCACCTGGTATCCCGCCAACCGGGGCAATGACGGCGGCACGAATGGCGGCGCCTGCTGCTTGCGGCCCGGCGACTGGACCGATGTGTATCAAACCAGCGATATAGGGGTGGCTACCGACGACTACATCCAGGATGCGGTCAGCGACCTGGCGCACTACAAGCCCACGACGACCCTGACCGGGCTGAACTGGGGTAAAGGCGTCGATGCGAATATGTACCTATGGGGCCTGTCCCTCGACGACTTCAACGCCGGCGGGGACGACGACAAGAGCGCGCAGATCTGGTTGGATAGTGTGCCTAATCCCAACGATGATCCGAATTGCGGCATCTTCCCGAATCCGCCCTGCAATCCCTATACCGGGTGGGAAGACCTGACCGTTGCCGGAACCTACGGCAGCTATTCTGTCAGCACGGCGTACTCCAATGTGCCGCCGGCCCCGCAGATCAACCGGGTCCGCTTTACACGCGCGGTGCGGGTGCGGTTGTACGAAAACCTGAACAGCGAGGCGGGAATCGTGTCGGCGTACTGCCCGACCCTGCCGAATATGGGCGACCCCGCGAACTACAACACGGTC
>DASSGZ010000164.1:0-24062 GCA_035693165.1 Chloroflexia bacterium
ATTCGAACCTGCGACCTTTGGGTTATGAGCCCAACGAGCTGCCACTGCTCCACTCCGCGCCGCTATGGTCAAAGTATACCGCATCACAGGCCAAATGTCAAGGCGTATCTCAAATTCGTATATCCTCACCGCAGAGTCGCCTGGGACGCAGAGATCATTGATATTAATCTTGTTCTTAGCGCCCTTCGCACCTTTGCGGTGCATTTGCGCCGGGCCGCGTGGCAGATGGGCGACGTTGTGGTATAGTGGGGCCACCGATGCCCACGACCCCTGCCCCCCACCACCCCGGCGCTATGACCCGGCGCGAGCGCGTCCGGTTCCAGCTTGCCGCCGTCCTGCTCGTGCTGCTGGCCGTCGCCGTGCTGCTGGCGCTCGCGCTCGCCTACTTTATGCGCCCGGTAATCTTGCCGATTAATGGCCGGGCCACGCTCGGGCCGCCGGTGTGCGGGGGGTGGCAGGTGAGCACCGGGCCGCGCGGGTTGTTCGGCCCGCCTGAAGACCACATAAGCGGCGTGGCCGTGGCGGCGGCGGACGATGCCTGGGCCGTGGGCCACAGCGGCTTGCGGCGCGGGACCTACCGCACGCTCATCCGCCACTGGGACGGCACGGCCTGGACCGACAGTCCCCACCCGGCGGACCGCTCCGGCGACGACGTGTTGAGCGCCGTCAGCGCCCGCGCCCCCGACGATGTGTACGCCGTGGGCGGGAGCCGGCAGGGGCCGCTGGTGCTGCACTGGGACGGCGCCGGCTGGACACACATCCCGCCGATCACCGCAATCCCGGCGGACGGGGCGCTCTACGCGGTCGCGGCGCACGCGGCGGGCAAGGTGTGGGCCGCGGGCGGGGTCCCGGCGGGCGGCGGGGTGCGCACTCTGCTGGTGCACGGCACCGGCACCACCTGGCAGGCAGTGCCCAGTCCCGACGCCGGGGCGATCCGCGGCCTGGCCGTGGCCGGGCCGGATGATGTGTGGGCGGCAGGCAACGGGCTGCTGCATTGGGATGGCCGCGCCTGGCAGGCGGGCCCCGACCTGACGCCGCTCCTGGGCACCGGCGCGCTGGCGGGCGTCGCGGCCACCGGGCCCGACGACGTGTGGGTGGCCGGCGCCGAGCGCGCGCCCGGCCCGCCCCTGGCCCACTGGAACGGGCGCGAGTGGCGCCGCGTCCCTGTGCCACCGGGGGCCGCCGCCGCGGTCTACCTGTCGAGCATCGCCGCCGTGGCCCCGAACGACGTGTGGGTGGCGGGCGCACAGGAGGACGAGAGCGGCACCGGGCGCTTGCTGTTGCTCCACTGGGACGGCGCGGGCTGGCAAAGTGTGCCGGTGCCCGGCCCCCTGGCCGACAACCGCTTCCTCGATGTCGCGGCGGCCCCCGGCGGCGTCTGGACCGCGGGTATCGCCGGGCAGCATGAAGACGGGCCCTACTACGCCCTGCTCGGCCACCTCACCCGCCGCCCCTGCCCCGCGCCGTAGCCCGCCATAAATTCACCGCGAAGGCGCGAAGAACGCGAAGGATATTTATATTAGTTTCGTCCTTCGCGTTCTTCGTTTCTCCGCGGTGAATCGTCTTCGCATCTGCACGGGAATTAGCCGGTCTGCGGGGCAGGCCGGGAATCGGCAGAGGGGATACCGCCCGCGACCATGGGCCAGCCGTCCTGGTACACCAGGCGGTCGATCAGCAAGATGCGCCGCACGTCGCGGTCGCCGGAGATGCTCGCGTCCAGGCAGCGCCGCTGCGGATCAATCGCGTGGTAGACGATCCAGTCGTCCCCGGCGGCATCGCGGATCACGCCGTTATGGCCCGGTGCGTCCCAGCGGGCGCTGCGCTGCAGGATCACGCTGTCCGGCGTGCCCGCCGCCCCGGCGCGCGGCTCGAACGGCCCGGTCGCGTGCTCGGATCGCGCCACCAGCACCGCGTAGTGCGCGTGGTCGCCGCAGCAGTTGTCGCCGGAGGAAAACAGGTAGTAGTAGCCGTCCCGCGCGACGACATAGGCGGCCTCGATCAGCCGCTCGTAGCCGCGGGTGCCGTGCGGGTAGAGCAGCGGCAGCGGCTCCGTGCCGGGCGCGAAGTGGACCCGATCGGGCGCCAGCGGCTGCACGTAGATCGGGCCGAAGCCCGACCCCCAGTACAACAGTCGCTGCCCGGTGGCCGGGTCGTCAAAGGCCATGGGGTCGATGTTGGCGAAGCCGGGGCCGCAACGCAACGGCGCTCCGCTGTCGACGAACGGCCCGCCGGGCGCCGTCGCCACGGCCACCGCCAGGCACAACCCCTCGCCCTCGTCGGGCGAAGCGGAGTAATACAGGTAGTAGCGGTCATCGGCGGCGAGCACGTGCGGCCCCCAGAAACACTGGGTGTGTCGCGCCCAATCGGGCTTCACCGGCAGCGCGTCGCCCAGCCGCTCCCAGTGGATGAGGTCGGGCGAGCGCGCCACCTGGATGTTCAGCGTCCGCCCGGCGACGATGGTCTGCGTGGCATAGGCATAGTAACAGCCGTCGGGCGCACGCAGGATCATCGGATCGGGAAAGTCGGTGTCAAACACGGGATTGGTGTAGAACGGCATGCGGCATGACTCCGGGCCGGGCGCCTTACCCGGCATATTGATGTTCGGGCAGGCCCTGGATGCCCACCCGCACGCGAAACAGGTCGCCGGCCCAGGGCTGGGCGGGCCGGTACGCCGGGTCCACGCCGGTCCAGGCGCTGGTGATGTAGAGTTCGTCCAGCCCGGCCCCGCCGAAGGCGCAACTGGTGGGGCACTCCACAGGCAGGCGGATCTCGCGCTCCACAACGCCCGCCGGGTCGTAGCGCGTCACCTTCCAGCCGCCCCAGCGCGCGCTCCACACCCCGCCCTCGCCGTCCACGGCCAGGCCGTCGGGCCCGCCCGGCTCGTCCGGGCTGCTGACAAACGGGCGCCGGTTGACGATGGCCCCGGTGGCCGGGTCGAAGTCATAAGCGTAGATAACGTTGCGCGGCGTGTCGGTGAGATACATGGTGCGGTTGTCGGGACTCCAGCCGATGCCGTTGGAGATCGTCAGCCCCTTTTCCATCTGGTGCACGCGGCCGTCGGGGTCCAGCCGGTAGAGGCTGCTGGTCGGGCCGGCGCTCATGGTGCCGGCCCAGAAGCGCCCCCGGCAGTCCACCGCGCCGTCGTTGAAGCGCGATTCGGGCCGGCCGGCCTCCGGGTCGGCCAGGAAGCGCAGGGCCTGTGTCTGCGGCTCCCAGACGGCGAACCCGTCGCGCGTTGCCAGGATCAGGCCCCCGGCGGCTCGGAAGCCCAGCGCGCCCACCGGCAGTCCCACCACGCAGCGCTCGTGCTCGCCCGTGGCCGGGTCGAAGCGGTGAAAGGCGTCGTTTTCGATATCCACCCAGTAGAGCGCCTGCTCCTCTCCGTTCCAGCGCGGGCCTTCGCCCAGCCGGTTTTGCACGGCTAACACATGTTCGACTTCGCTCACAGGCCACGCTCCTTTCCAGCGATCCCAAAGGCGACGGGTCGCAGGCCCAGTGTAAACGACCCACCGCGCGAATGCAACACCCGACAATCGGGCCACAGGCGCGAGGTATTCACAGGCTGTCGCACAGTGGCATGGCGCGGCCCGATACCATGCGCTATACTGGACTACGAGTTTGCCGAGGGGCTAACGCGAGGGGAGTCGATGCCCATGGCCCTGCGCCTGCCGCTGCGCGTCCGCACTGCCGCCCGCCCGGTGGCCTGGGTCCACCGGGGCGTGACGCTGGGCGCGCTGGCGGGCCTCACCGGCGCGATAGGCGAAGTTCTGCTGCTCCAGCCGGGGCGGCGCGCCGCCGGGGCCGCGGTGCTGGCGGCGGCCATGGTCCTGGCGGGCTTTGCCTGGCGCGGCTTCCGCGAGCCGGTTTTGGCGGCAGCCGCCACCGGCCCGGCGACCCGAACCGGCGTGCGTTCGCAGGCGTGGCGCCTGGCGGGCGTCGGCGGGGCGCTGCTGCTCACCGGGGCAAGCGTGGTCGCCTGGGGTGCCGATCCCGACGCCGTCTTCGGGCTCCAGGGCTGGCTCTGGCTGGCCGCGATGGCCCTGCTGGTTGCTGCGTGTGCGCGTTGGGATCCGGCAGCAAGTCGCGCGCCCGATCCCGGACCCGCGTGGACCCGCGCCGAGGCCGCCGGCTTCGTCGCGTTGATTGCCCTGGCGCTGTTTACCTACTGCTGGCAACTTGACACCATCCCCTGGCGCTTCCACTGGGATGAGTTGATCGCCCACCGCGAGGCGCTCACCTTCGCCGCCGGGCCGGGCATGTCGCTGTTCACCACCACCTGGGACGGCACCGGCCTGCCCAGCCTGCCCTTCGCCTTCGTGGGCGGCGTCATGCGCCTGGCCGGGCCGGGGCTGGGCGGGGAGCGGCTGGGCGTGGCCCTGATCGGCGCGCTGACCGTGATCCCCCTCTACGGGCTGGCCCGGCTGATCGCCGGGCGCACCGCGGCCTTGCTCGCGGGCTTCGCCTGGACTACCTCAGCGGTCGCCATCCACTACAGCCGCATCTCCATCGTCAATATGACCACGGCCTTCGCCTGGGCGGTCTGCTTTTACTTCCTGCTGCGGGGCCTCCAGTCGCGCCGCCCCGGCGACTGGACCTGGGCCGGGCTGGCGGCGGGCCTCAGCATGTGCACCTACTACGGCACGCGCCTGCTGCCGTTCGTGCTGGCGGCGTTTGTGGTCTACCTGGCCGTGTTTCACCGCGCCACCCTGCGCGGGCGCTGGGGCCACCTGGCGCTGCTGCCGGTGGGGTTCGTGGCCGGCTTCGGCCCGCTGCTCGGCTATTTCTGGCGCTATCCGGCCATGTGGGCCGGGCGCGGCGTGAGCCAGCTCAACGTGCCGCCCGCCATCCCCACCACCTGGGACGGCTGGCTGGCCGACGGGCGCATCCTGGCGCCGCTGGCCCAGGCCAACTTCCTCGGCCTGAGCGTGCTGCCCGCCAACGACGGCTGCTACTGGGCGCCGTTCCTGCTGCCCGCCCAGGCCGTGCTGTTGCTGCTGGGCGCCGGGGTGCTGATCGCGCGCTGGCGGCAGCCCGGCGCCTTCCTGATCCTGCTCTGGGCGGGCGGCATCCTGCTGGTCGGAGGCACGCTCGTCGGCGGCCATTTCGTGCCCGCCTTCAACCACTGGACGCCCGCCTTCCCGGCATTCTTCCTGGCCCTGGCCCTGCCCCCGGCCCTCTGGCTACGCGCGCTGCGGCAGACCTCGCTCCCGGCCTGGCGGGTGGGGGCCGTGGGGGTGGCGGGCGGCATGCTCGCGCTGGCCGCCGCCAACGGCTATATGTACCTGGTCACGTACCCGCCGACGGTGCCGGTGCCCGACTCGCTGATCGCGGCGCAGGGCCGCTTCCTCGCCGGGCTGGGGCCACAGGCGCAGGCGCGCTTCGTGGGCGACTCCTGGCAGCCCTACGAGCGCGACATGGCGGCCACGCTGGCCCCCACCGTGCCCGCGGGCGATCTGCTCAACCCCAGCCGGGCGCTGCCGCGGCCGGGCGACCCGGCGCACGACCTGGTGTTCGTCTTCTATCCCGACCAGGCGGCTTATCTGCCCGTTGTGCAAGAGTATTATCCGGGCGGCCAACCGGCACCGGTGACGATCCCCGGCGGCACCGCCGTGGCCGAGTCGTACCGGGTGCCCGCCGCCTCGGCCCTGGCCCGCCATGGGGTCCTGCTGACTCTGACCAGCGGGCAGGCAGGGCCACCGCTGTGGCAGGGGCAGGTGCCCACGGCGGGCGTGCCGCCGGAGGGAATCGCCGTCCGCTACCCCGTCACGGCGACCTGGAGCGGGCTGCTGTACGTGGCCGATCCTGCGCCGCTGCGCCTGGAGGTGACGGGAAGCGCGGGCGCGCGGCTCTGGGTGGAGGATGCGCCGGTAGGCGCCGGGGAGACGCTGACTGTCGATCCTGGCTGGGTGCCCTTCCGCCTGGAGGCGAGGCTAACTGGCCCGGCGGCGCTGCATCTGCGGATGCAACAGGGCCAGGGCACGGTGCAGGAGGTGCCGGCCACGTCCCTCTGGCCGCAAGCGCCCGATGCCGGACTGGCCGTCACTTTCGCGAGCGCCACCCCGCCGGGGCGGATCGATCCCTTTATCGGCGCGAGCAGGCTGGGCACTGCCGACAGCCCGGCCCTGGTGGGCATCATCCCCGAACTGCTCCGGCGCGATCCCGACTTCGTGCCGCTCGGCCCGCGCACGGGCGGGGGCACGCCGTTGCGCTGGGATGGGGAAGTCTACGCCGAGGGTGGGACGTACACCATGGCGCTGCGCACCGACGCCCGCGCCCGCCTGCACATCGACGGCGCTACCGTGCTCGATCTCTGCGCGAACGTGGCCCCGCCGCCGCAGATCCCCCGCTTCGCGCCCTATCCCTGGCACGAGGCGCCCGTCACCCTGAGTCGCGGCTGGCGCATGGTGGCGATCGATTTCGACGCCACCGGCTACAACAACGGCCTCGAATGGGCCTGGACGCGGCCCGGCGGCGTGCGCGAGATCGTGCCGCCGTCCCGCCTGCGCCACGACTCCACCACCGCGCCGGGGCACGGCAATCCGGCGCCCGGCTGTCCGGCCCGCTGAGCGCCCGGCTTAAGCCGCGGTCGGCGCCTCGTGCGCCAGTTGTACCAGCAGGGCGCGGGTGCGGGCCAGCGACTCAGCGCGGTCGGGCAGGCCCGGCACCGGCACGGCGATCAGGTCGGTCACGCCGATGTCGCCGTAGTGCCGGATCTGTGCGGCCACCGCAGCCTCGTCGCCGAGCACGACCACGTCGGCGGGCCCGGCCACGCCCTCGCGGTCGAGCATGGCACGATAGGACGGCAGGGCGCCGTACATGCGGCTGCCCCGCGCTACCCGTTCGCGGGTACCTGCCACGTCGGCGGTGATGCCCAGGCTGACCATGGCGGCGATGCGCGGCGCGGACCGCCCGGCGGCGGCCGCCGCCTCACGGATGCTGGGCACGACATGTTCGGCCAGGGTGCGCGGCCCCACCCAGGCCGTCACGGTCCCGGCGCACATCGTCCCTGCCAGCGCCAGCATACGCGGTCCCAGCCCGCCCAGCAACACCGGGCACGGCGTGGCACCCGGCACCTTCAACTCCGCGGCCACCCGGTACGTTTCGCCCTGGAAGGCGACCTGTCCTTGCTCCAGCAGCGGCAGCAGCACCTCCAGGTACTCGCGCATCACCGCGACCGGCTTCTGGAACGACAGGCCCCACATCGCCTCGACCACCGGCTGGTGCGACGGGCCGATGCCCAGCACCAGGCGCCCACCCGCCGCCGCCTGGGTAGACAGCGCCTGCTGGGCCATGGCGTAGGGGTGGCGCGGATAGTTGGGCACGACCGCCGTGCCGAGTTCGAGGCGGCTCGTGGCCTGCCCGCACACCGCCGCCGCGGTCAGCGCGTCCATGCCGAAGATGTTGGCGAACCAGCCCGACGCGAAGCCGTCGGCTTCGGCCTGCCGCGCCTGCACCACCAGGTCCGCCATGGGCACCGCTTGCCCGTCCGCCGTGCCGATCAAGATGCCGATACGCATAAGCCCACCTCCTCCGCCGCGTGCCGCCCACTATACACCCGTGCCCGCCCCGCGTCAATCGCCGCCGCTGCCGGGCAGATGAGTCGATTGGTACCGCAAAATACCTCTAACGGCGCATTGCCAAAGCGGGCGCCTGTCGTCTATCATCCAACAGAACCACCGTACTGCACCGTTGCCATTGGAGGCCCGTGATGATCGCCCGCGTCCCCGCCCGGCCATGGAACTGAATCGCTACCGCCGCCTCCTGGGCGCCTACCTCAGGCCGCAGGGCGGGCGCGTGGTGCTGCTCGCCGCCCTGCTGTTGAGCAGCCTCACCGTCGAACTGCTGAACCCGCTCATCCTGCGCGCGTTCATCGACCAGGCGCTGGGCGGCGCCGCGCTCGACTCGCTGCTGTGGATCGGCGTGTTTTTCATCGGGGTGGCGCTCGGCGGGCAGGGGCTGTCGGTGGCCGAGGCCTATGTCGCGCAGAACGTGGGCCTGACGGCCACCAACCGCCTGCGCGCGGACCTGACCCGCCATCTGCTGGCCCTCGACCCCGGCTTCCACAACGCCCACACCCCCGGCGAACTGATCGAGCGGGTGGACGGCGACGTGGCGACGCTGGGCAACTTCTTCTCGCGCTTTGCCGTGCAACTGCTGGGCAACGGCCTGCTGCTGATCGGCGTGCTGGCGCTGCTGTTCACTATCGACTGGCGCGTCGGCGGGGCCGTGGCCCTGTTCACCGTGCTGGCCGTGATCGCCATCAACGTGATCCGTAACGTCGGCGTGCCCTACTGGACCGCCGTGCGCCAGGCCAGCGCCGAGTTGTTCGGCTTCCTGGAGGAGCGGCTGGCAGGCACCGAGGATCTGCGCGCGAACGGAGCCACCGGCTACGCCCTGCTGCGGCTGCACGAGCGGTCGCGCACCGTGCTGCGCAAGCAGCAGGCGGCCAGCGTGGTCGGCGGGCTGACCGGGGACTCGACGCTCGTGCTGCTGACCCTGGGTGCGGCAATCGCCCTGGGCATCGGCGGCGCGCTCTACGCGGCGGGCAGCATCACCATCGGCACCGTTTACCTCATCTTCGGCTACACCGAACTGCTGCGCCGCCCCGTCCAGCAACTCACGCGCGAGATGCAGGATCTGCAGCAGTCTACTGCGGGCATGACGCGCATCCAGCAACTGCTCGATACCCCCGTCACCATCCCCGACACGCCCGGCACGCCGCTGCCGGCGGGGCCGCTGGCCGTCGCGTTCGACGGCGTCACCTTCGCCTACGAGTCCGACGAGCCGGTGGTGCGTGATCTGTCGTTCCGCCTGGAGCCGGGCACCGTGCTCGGCGTGCTGGGGCGCACCGGCAGCGGCAAGACCACGCTCACCCGCCTGCTCTTCCGTCTCTACGACCCGGCCCAGGGCAGCATCCGCCTGGGCGGCGTGGATCTGCGCGACGCGGGTCTGGGCGACCTGCGCACTCGCGTCGGCCTCGTCACCCAGGAGATCCACCTGTTCCACGCCTCGGTGCGCGACAACCTGACCTTCTTCGACCGCAGCATCCCCGACGCGCGCATCCTGGCCGTGCTGGACGATCTCGGCCTGGGCGCCTGGTGCCGCGGGCTGCCGCGCGGGCTGGATACTAAGCTGGCGCCTGGCGGCAGCGGCCTCTCGGCGGGGCAGGCGCAACTGGTCGCCTTCGCCCGCGTCTTCCTGAAAGATCCCGGCCTGGTCATCCTGGACGAAGCATCCTCGCGGCTCGACCCGGCCACCGAGCGCCAGGTGGAGCACGCCGTGGACCGCCTGCTGGCCGGGCGCACGGGCATCATCATCGCCCACCGGCTAGGCACGGTCGGGCGAGCCGATCGCATCCTGATTCTGGAGCGCGGGCGCCTGGTCGAGACCGGCCCGCGCGCCGCCCTGGCCGCCGACCCAGACTCGCACTTCGCCCAACTGTTGCAGCGCGGGCTGGAGGGGGTGCTGGCGTGAAAGGCTGGTGGTATCTCTGGCGCCTGGCCCGCTACCGCTTCGGGCTGTACCTGCTCAGCGCGCTGCTCGCCAGCATCCTGTCCTATGCCTTCCCGCTCGTGCCGGGGCTGGTGGTGCGCGCCTATCTCGACGAGCTGAGCGCGGGGGCACCCGCCGGGTGGAACCAGTGGAGCCTGCTGGCGCTGCTGGTCGGCGTCACCATGGCTCACATCCCCTTCGCCGTGGTCGCCTTCGTCGTCGAGAACACGGTCAACCAGATCGCGGCGGCCCTGCTACGGCGCAACCTCTTCGCGCGCATCCTGCGCCATCCGGGGGCGCGCGCCCTGCCCGCGTCGGCGGGCGAGGCCATCAGCCGCTTCCGCGACGATGCGCAGGTGATCAGCCGCTTCCTGAGCTGGACGCTCGACCCGGTGGGCCAGGCGGCGGTTACGGCCTTCGCCCTGGTCGTGCTGATCCAGATCAACCCGGTGATCACGCTCACCGTCGTCGTGCCACTCGTCGCGGTGATCACCGTCGTGAACCGGGCCAGCAAGCGCATCCAGCGCTACCGGCGGGCCAACCAGGAGTCCATAGGCGAGGTCACGGGGTTGCTGGGCGAGGTTTTCGGCGCGGTGCAGGCGGTCAAGACGGCGCACGCCGAGGCCGGGGTGGTGGCCTATTTCGCCACGCTGAACGAGGCCCGGCGCAAAGCCACGCTCAACGACCTGCTGCTCACCCAGATCATCCAGTCGATTTCGACCAATGCAGCCAATCTGGGCACTGGCATCTTGCTGCTGCTGGCCGCCGACTCGATGCGCAGCGGCAGCTTCTCGGTCGGCGATTTCGCCCTGTTCGTGTCGTATCTCGGCTGGCTGACCAATGTGACCAGCATGTTCGGCAACTTCCTGACCCAGTACCGCCAGATGGGCGTGTCGCTCGACCGGCTGACGGCGCTGTTGCAGGACGACCCGCCGCAGGTGCTGGTCGAGCACGCGCCGACCTACCTCAGCGGCCCCTATCCCACGTTGCCGGTGCCGGAGCGCACGCCCGCCGACACGCTGCATTGCCTGGATGTCGAGGGCCTGACTTTCCGTTACCCTGGCACGGATCGCGGCATCAGCGGAATTGACCTGCGCCTGGAGCGCGGCTCGTTCACCGTGATCACGGGCCGCATCGGGGCAGGCAAGACGACGCTGCTGCGCGTGCTGCTCGGCTTGCTGCCGCGCGACGCGGGCGCGATCCGCTGGAACGCCGCGCCCGTGGCCGACCCGGCGACGTTCTTCGTGCCGCCGCGCAGCGCCTATACCGCCCAGGTGCCGCGTCTGTTCAGCGACACGTTGCGCGACAACATCCTGCTCGGTCTGCCCGAAGACGCCGTCGATCTGCCTGCGGCAATTGCGGCGGCGGTCATGGACCCCGACATCGGGGCACTGGAGGCCGGGCTGGACACCCGCGTGGGGCCGCGCGGCGTGAAGCTGTCGGGCGGGCAGATCCAGCGCACCGCCGCCGCGCGCATGTTCGTCCGCACGCCTGAGTTGCTGGTGGTGGACGATCTGTCCAGTGCGCTGGACGTGGACACCGAGCGCCTGCTGTGGGAACGGCTGGCCGCCCGCCCGGACGCGACCTGCCTGGCCGTCTCGCATCGCCGCGCCGCCCTGCGCCGCGCCGACCAGATCATCGTGCTCAAGGACGGGCGCATCGAAGCGGCGGGCACGCTCGACGTGCTGCTGGCGACCTGCCCCGAAATGCAACGTCTCTGGCACGGCGACCTCGGCCCCGAGCCTGGCGCGCCATCGCCTGTGGCAGAGGAAGAAGAAGCGGTGGAGGCGGCGCCCCGCTAGCGGAGCGCGCCGCGACTACAAAGGAGACCTATGGACGCAGAAACCGCGGGCCGGTTTATCCAGGAGGCCGTGCCCGACTTGCACGTGGAAAGCGTGGTGTTCGAGGGCGAGGGGGATTTTTGCCGCGCCTACACGGTCAACGGCACCTGGATGTTCCGGCTGGCCCACAACAACGAGGCCTCGCGCAGCTTGCGGGTCGAAACCGCCTTGCTGCCGCAGTTGGCCCCCACGCTGCCCCTGCCGATCCCGCGCATCGAGTATTCCGGCTTCATCGGGCGCAGCCGCCTCGCCTTCGTCGGCTATCGCAAGATCCCCGGCGACGCCCTGGCACCCGCCCGCCTCACCGCGCTGGACGACGCGGGGCAGGAGCGCTGCGCCCGCGACCTCGCCGGCTTCCTTCAGCAACTGCACGCCTTCCCCGCGGCGCAGGCCCGGCAGGCGGGCGTCGTGGACAGCGAATACCCGTTCAGCCGCACTGAGTCGGGGATCAGCGAGGGCACGGCGGCGGAGCAATACGCGCAGGCGCTGACGCAACTGGGGCAGTATGCCCGGATTGATGCGGATACCCGCGCCTACTGCGCCCGCCTTGTGGACCAACTGCTCGCCCCTGAGCAACCGGGCGCGCTACCCCCCGCGCTCGTCCACGGCGACCTGTCGGCGGAGCATGTGCTGGCCGACCCGGCCACGGGGCAGATCACCGGCGTGATCGACTACACCGACGTGCTGATCACCGACCCGCTGCTCGACGTGATGTACCTCTACGCCAACTACGGCGAGGCATTTGTGGGGCGCCTGCTGCCGCACTACCACACCGGCGATCCTGCGCCCATCCTGGCGCGCGTGCGGCTGCTCTACGCCTGGTACACGACCCTGCGCCTGCTCTGGGCGCTCGACCACGACTACGCGCCGGGCATCGAGCTACGCGGGCGCCAGTTAGCCGCCTTGCGGGAACCCTAGACATACACCGATAATTCACCGCGAAGACGCGAAGAACGCGAAGAACGATATTTTTGTAAACAATCTTCGCGTCCTTCTTCGCGGTGAATTTACACAGGTTCAGGTGTACTGCGGCAGCCAGTCGCCGTGGGCGGCGATGAGGTCGTCCACCAGGGACCAGATCTGGGCGAGGTCGAGTTCTGCCGCGGTGTGCGGGTCGAGCATAGCGGCGTGGTAGATGTGCTCGCGCTTGCCGGTCAGCGCGGCTTCGACCGTCAGCCCCTGCACGTTGATGTTGGTCTGCATCAGCGCGGCCAGGTGCGGCGGCAGCATCCCAATATGCGTCGGTTGCACGCCGTTCCGGTCCACCAGGCAGGGCACCTCCACGCAGCAGCCCTGCGGCAGGTTGTCGATCAGGCCCGTGTTGGGCACGTTGCCGTAGATCACCTGCGGCTGGTTGGTCTCCATGGCGTAGATGATGTACGAGCCGTACTCGCCGGAGTGGCGCACGGGGCTACGCTCTAGATCCGCGGCGATGCTTTGCCGGCGCACCTCGGCTTCGTGCGGGTTGGTCGCGGCGATTTCGCGCAGCCGGACCTCGCGGCGCTCCTGCTCATAGCGATCCAGCACCCCAGGGTCGGCGTCTTCGAGCGCCGTCCGCAGTCCGCCCCACTCGGCGATCTGGCTCTCGCAGCGGCGCGGGTACTCGTCCAGCGGGATGTTGAAGCGGTCGATCAGGTCGGGCCGGTCACGCTTGATGAACCACGGCACGTACTCGCTGAAGTGCTCGCTCGACTCGGTGACGAAGTAGCCCAGGCGCTTCAGCATCTCGAAGCGCACGCGGTTGTCGGCGGGCACGCGGCCTTCCGCGACGACCTGCCGGATCAGGGGATAGAGGTCCTGCCCGTCGCGCTCGAAGCGCAGATAGAAGGCCATGTGGTTGATGCCCGCGCAAATATAGTTAATCTCGGCATACGGCATGCCGATAGCGTTGGCGAGCAGGTGCGCGGTGCCCTGCACGCTATGGCAGAGGCCGACAGTTTTGATGCGCGTGGCCCGGTCGATGGCCCAGCAGTTCATCGCCATAGGGTTCACGTAGTTGAGGAAGGTTACGTCGGGGCAGACTTCCTCCATATCGTGGCACATATCGAGCAGCACCGGGATGGTGCGCAGGCCGCGCATGATGCCGCCGATGCCCAGTGTGTCGGCGATGGTCTGGCGCAGGCCGTACTTCTTGGGGATCTCGAAGTCGATCACGGTGCCCGGCTTGTAGCCCGCCACCTGGATCATGTTGATGGCGTAGTCGGCGCCGTCGAGGGCGCGCCGGCGCTCGGTGGTGGCCTCGATGGTCGGGTGGACGCCCAGCCGCCCGGCCAGCCGCTCGGCAACGACGGCGGAGGTCCGCAGGCGCTCCTCGTCGATGTCGAAGAGCGTGATGGTCGAGCCGGCCAGTTCGGGAAAGCTGAGGATGTCGCCGATCAGGTTCTTGGCGAAGACCGTGCTGCCGGCGCCGATGAAGGTGATTTTAGGCATGGAACCAACGAGCCTTTCAGGTATCGCGCGGGGCCGGGAGGCGGCGGCGCAAATCGGGCATAGGGGCCGGCCCGCGACGCGGCATCCGGCGCTCTCATTCTAACACGCCGATTCCCGCAAGAGCAATCACGGCTCAGTACGTCTGGGCACCGCAGAGACGCAGAGGCCGCAGAGATACGGATATAGTAGGCTAAATATCGCTTACAGCCGG
This sequence comes from Chloroflexia bacterium, assembly GCA_035693165.1. Lineage (GTDB taxonomy): Bacteria > Chloroflexota > Chloroflexia > QHBQ01 > JAICKM01 > JAICKM01. The sequence goes on from DASSGZ010000164.1 coordinate 13,975, forward strand.
CGTTGTCCTTCTGAGCGCAGCGGAGAATCTCGCGCGTTGGGAGCCAAGACGGGACTCTTCGCTGCGCTCAGAGTGACAAGTATGCCTGCTTAGAGCGAAAGCGTCCTGCCTCTAATAATCTTTGCGGCCTCTGCGCCTCGGCGGTGCCAAAAACCCCCGGCTACCGCGGGCGCACGAGCAGCGACTCGACGATGGCGCGCGGCGGCAGGCTGATCGCCAGCCAGACGCACTCCGCGATGTCCTCGGGCTGGAGCATTTCGACGCGGGCATCGGCGGGCGGCGGGGTGGGCCGCTTTTCGAGCAGCGGCGTGTTGATGTCGCCGGGGAAGATGCCGCAGGCGCGGATGCCCTGCGTGCGCTCCTCGGCGTTGATCGACTCGGTCAGCCCGGCCAGGCCGAACTTGGAGGCCACATAGGCCGACCCGGCCTTGGCGTTGGCGCGCAACCCGGCATCCGAGACGATGTTGACGATGGTGCCGCTGTGCCGCTCGCGCATAGCGGGCAAAAACGCCTGCACGCAATAAAAGGCCCCATCCAGGTTCGTGCGCACGACGCGGCGATAGTCCTCCGCGTCGAGCTGGTCCAGGCTGCGGCGGGGCGTGTTGGTGCCCGCCGCGTTGACGAGCACATCCACCGGCCCCAACCGGGCCTGCACCGTGTCGCGCATGGCCTCCACCGCGGCCTGGTCGCTGATGTCGCAGGGCACCGCCAGCAACGGCCCGGCGCCCGGCCCCGCCTGCCGGATGGTCTCGTCCAGCGACGCCGCGCGCCGCCCCACCAGGGCCACGCCCCACCCCGCGCGCGCCAGCCGCCACACCACCGCCTGGCCGACCCCGCTGCCCGCCCCAGTGACCACCGCTATCTGTGCCATAATGCCCCCTCCTTCGCGCGGTCCGGCCTGCCCCCCCGCCCGCTAGCGTTCCGGCGCCTCGTCCGCATCGGCGAGCGCGCCGGGCGCGTCGTCGCGCTCCTCCACCATGCCGTCGATCAGTTTCTCGGCGGTTTCCTCGTACACATCTTCGGCGTCCGGGTCCGGCACCGGCACCTCGGCGAGATCGGCGGCGCGCTCCACGGCGGTATCCACCATATTCCCGGCAATATCCTCGTACACGGCGTCAAACCCGCTCTCGGGCGTCTCACGCCCGTTGTCCTTCGTCGCGTCCATACACATGCCCCCTCTCTCTCGCAATACGGTTGTCCGGCCCTACCTACACAAACTATGCCAAGCCCATCCGTGCGAAGGGTAATCAAGCCAGATTGTAACCTGGCGCGGGGTATGTGCTGTCAGCAATCCCAGACTACTACCTCTTCGCGGTCGCCGACGATGCGCAGACACTCATCACTGTACGGTGAGGATCCCAACAGTCCAGGATTGCAGCGAACTTCGCACCCCAACGCTCGCGCCGCCTGCCGGGCACATGCCGCGTCTGTGGCCCAGGGCATATCCAATGCGTTGAACCATACGCTGGTAAAGCTGCCATCCGCCACGCCTGACGTAATAACGATGGGGATCGGCTGTCCGGCGTGATAAGCTTCGTGAATACGCATGCTCATCTCGTTCACCTGATCCACGGGCGTTATCGCGCCCAGCACTGTCTGTATCCAGTCCTGTATGCGATCCAAGGAACAGTCCCGCACGTAAATCTCGATACCTTGCTGTGATCTTGCCATGCTTGCCCCTTGCCATCTTGCGCCAAGACGCTTGGTAGAGTCACCGTTACCGGTTCCCGTCATGTAACTCGGCATTGGCGCGCAGATAAATCAGGACCCAAACAAGGACGCCACCGACCAGACCAACGGGAAACAGGGGCATGGCCTCTCCCCGGAGCAGGCGTACTACTTCGTCCGCCACACAGACGGCGGATACCGCAACCCAGACGGCATTGGTGGCCCGCGCAATGCGTTTGTCGTTCAACATTTATTGATCCTCTCCCGCTTAGCGCCCGTGTTGCTGCTCCCACAACGTCTTCAGCTTCTGCGGCTGCGCCGCGCAAAGCTCCGTGTAGCCACATTCGATGCACATGAGCGCCTTGCACCCGGTCTGCAACCGGGGCGCGCCGCGGGATAACATCAGGGGCACGTCGACATGGGCCGGGCCGAACTCCACGTTGAGCATCGGCACCCCGCAGCGGATGCAGGGGCGCAACCGATTATAGCGGCCGATGTCCCAGTCGCTCATGTCTGCTTCATCTACCTTTTCAGGGATCGGCGTCGATTGGTCCATTGGTGGCTCTCCTCTGGTTATACAGCCTGAACGTGAGGGTACCGGGAAGCGGATCAAATCACCGCGTATTGTAGCGCATCTATCGAGGCCGGGCAAGGGCGCGACGGACGCACACCACCCCATTGGCATACCCCTTGCTGCGCTTGGGGGCGGAGTCCCGCGACTGCCCATCATGCCGGACGTGAAGGAGAACCCAGATGACAGTGACGGAACCTACCGGCGCCACCGTGCCGATCCCCTACCCGCCCCGGCGCCTGCTGCTGGGCAACCTGCCCGAGGTGGCCAACGACAAGCCGCTGCAAAGCGAGATGGACCTGGCCCGCCGCTACGGGTCGATCTTCGAGTTGCAGATCCTCAACCGCCACATGGTCATTGTGTCCAGCCAGGCGCTCGTCAACGAGGTCTGCGACGAGACGCGCTTCGACAAGCAGGTCTGGTCGCCGTTGCAGCATGTGCGCGCCTTCGCCGGCGACGGCCTGTTCACGGCCTGGACGCAGGAGCCGAACTGGCGCAAGGCGCACAACATCCTGCTGCCCAACTTCAGCACCCGCGCCATGCAGGGCTATATGCCGCAGATGATCGACATCGCCCGGCAACTGATGGACAAATGGGCGCGGCTCAACCCCGACGACGAGATCGACGTGCCCGCCGATATGACCCGGCTGACCCTCGACACCATCGGCCTGTGCGGGTTCAACTACCGCTTCAACTCGTTCTACCGCGAGGAAGCCCACCCGTTCATCGTCGCCATCGTGCGCGCGCTGGGCGAGGCGCTGGAACAGGGCCGCCGCCTGCCGGTGCAAGAACGCCTCATGGTCCTCCACCGCCGCCAGTTCCAGGAAGACATCTCCACGATGAACCGGCTCGTGGACCAGATCATCCGCGAGCGGCGCGCGACGCAGGCACCCGACGACAAGCCCGGCGACCTGCTCGGCTACATGCTGGCCGGCAAGGACAAGCAAACCGGCGAGGGGCTGGACGACCTCAATATCCGCTACCAGATCATCACCTTCCTGATCGCCGGGCACGAGACGACCAGCGGCCTGCTGTCCTTCGCCATCTACTACCTGCTGAACCACCCCGCCGTGCTGCAAAAGGCGTATGCCGAGGTGGACCGGGTGCTGGGCACCGACCTGGACGTGATGCCCGCCTACGCGCAAGTCCACCAACTCGCCTACGTGCGCCAGATCCTCAACGAGTCACTGCGGCTGTGGCCCACCGCACCCGCCTTCGCCCTCTACCCCTACCAGCCCACGGTCATCGGCGGCAAGTACGCCATCGACAAGACGCAGACCGTCCAGGTGCTGATCCCCATGCTACACCGCGACAAGACCGTCTGGGGCGACGACGCCGAGGAGTTCAACCCCGACCACTTCAGCCCGGAGCGCGAACAGGCGCTGCCGCCGAACGCCTTCAAGCCGTTCGGCAACGGCCAGCGCGCCTGCATTGGCCGCCAGTTCGCCATGCAGGAAGCGATGCTGGTGCTGGGCATGCTCTTGCAGCGCTTCGAGTTCATCGACCACACCCACTACCAGCTCGACGTGAAGGAGACGCTGACGCTCAAGCCGGCGCATTTCCACATCAAGATCCGCCCGCGCCCGCGGCCCGCCACGGTGGCCGCGTCGGCGGCATCCGCCGGGGCGCCGGTGGCTGCGGCTGCGCCCGCCGCTGAACCCGAACCGCCGCCCGCCGGGACCACAGCCCTGCACAACACGTCGCTGCTGGTGCTCTACGGCTCGAACCTGGGCACCGCCGAGGACCTCGCCCGCGAGATCGCCGTGGACGGCACGCAGCGCGGCTTCCGCACCGTCGTCGCGCCGCTGGACGACTACGCGGGCAAGCTGCCCACCGAGGGCGCCGTGACCATCGTCACCTCGTCGTACAACGGCACGCCGCCCGACAACGCGGGCCGCTTCTACGACTGGCTGAAAGGTGGCGCGCTGGCGCCCGACGCGCTCAACGGCGTCCATTACTCGGTGTTCGGCTGCGGCAACCGCGACTGGGCCGCCACCTACCAGGCCATCCCCAAGTTCATCGACGCCGAGCTGGCCGCGCACGGCGCCGAGCGCATCCACCCGCGCGGCGAGGGCGACGCCCGCGACGACTTCGACGGCCAGTTCCGCGCCTGGTACGGCCCGCTCTGGAGCGACGTAGCGACCGCGCTGCAACTCGCCACGTCCGAGGCGCCGGAGGCCGCGCAAAGCCACCGCTACGAGGTCGAGGTGGTGACGGAGGAGGCCGCCGCGCCCCTGGCCGCCGCCTACGGCGCTGTGCCGATGGCCGTGCGGGAGAACCGCGAGCTACAGCAGGGCGAGGGCACCCACCCGCCCGAGCGCTCGACCCGCCACATCGCCGTCGCGCTGCCCGAAGGCGTGACTTACCGGACGGGCGACTATCTCGGCGTGCTGCCGCGCAACGGGGCCGCGCTGGTGCGCCGCGTGGCCGAGCACTTCAAGCTGCGCGAAGACAGCCTGATCCGCATCCGCAGCAACGCCGCCGCCAAATCGGCGCTGCCGCTGGACCAGCCGGTCGCCGTGGGCGCGCTGCTGCGCGACTACGTGGAGTTGCAAGACGTGGCGACGCGGTCGCAGATCGCCGTGCTGGCCGCGTATAATCCCTGCCCGCCGGAGCAGCAGCAACTGCTGGCCCTATCAAGCGACGACCCGGCCAACGTGGGCCGCTACCGCGACAGCATCCTGGCCGGGCGCGTCTCGGTGATCGACCTGCTGGAGACGTTCCCCGCCACCGAACTGCCGTTCAACATCTACCTGGAGTTACTCACGCCGCTGCGCCCGCGCTTCTACTCGATGTCGTCCTCGCCGCTGATCGACCCGCGCGCCACCAGCGTGACGGTGGCGCTGGTCAGCGGGCCGGCGCGGTCCGGTCACGGCGAGTACCACGGCGTCTGCTCGTCGTACCTGGCCGCGCAGCCGGCGGGGGGGCACATCATGGCCTTCGTGCGCCAGCCCAACACGCCGTTCCGCATGCCCGCCAACCCGCAAACGCCGCTGATCATGGTCGGCCCCGGCACCGGGCTGGCGCCGTTCCGCGGCTTCCTGCAGGAGCGCGCCGCGCTGAAGGCGCAGGGGCGCGAGTTAGGCCCGGCCATCCTGTTCTTCGGCTGCCGCGACCCCGCCGTGGATTTCATCTACCGCGACGAACTGGAAGGCCGGCAGCGCGAGGGAATCACCGATCTGGCCGTGGCCTTCTCGCGCGTGCCGGGCCGGCCCAGGGAGTATGTGCAGGACAAGATCAAGGAGCGCGCGGACGACGTGTGGCGGTTGCTGGAGGCCGGCGGCGCGATCTACATCTGCGGCGACGCCAGCAAGATGGCGCCGGACGTGCGCCGCGCCGTCGCCACGATCTATATGAGCAAGACCGGCGCCGGCGAACCCGCCGCGGAGGCGTGGCTCAACGACCTGGCCGCCGCGCACCGCTACGTCGCCGATGTCTGGGCCGGGTGACGCCGGCGCCGGGCACTGGCATAGGGTTTGCTTGCTTTGCTGTTCCGGCATGACGAACACGCATGCAAGGCCCCAGCGGCGCCGCGCGACGACCGGTAGCCGGCGCCGGGGCCGGGAATGGAGGAGAGCATGAGCAATCTGACAGTCGCCGATCTGAAAGACCGCGCCGTCGTCAGCATCGGCCAGGCGGAAAAGATTGGCCGCGTCGAGGACGTGATCCTGGACCTGGCCGAGGGCCGGGTGGCCGGGTTCCATGTCCGCACCGGCCTGCTGGGCGGCGCCAAGATCCTCTCGGCCGGGGACATCCATGACATCGGCCCCGACGCGATCACCGTGGCCGACCGCAGCGCGCTCGAAGGCCACGCGCCCGACCAACCGATGCTGGATAGCCTGCCCACCAGCGCGGACCTGATCGGCGCCAAAGTGGTCAGCGCCGCGGGCACGCTGCTGGGCACGCTGGCGAACATCGCGCTCGACCCGGCGGCGCGGCGCGTCCTGTGCTATGAGCTCGGCGGCAGCCTGTGGGACCAGCTCCGCAACGAGCAGCGCACGTTCGACCCGGCGCCGGGCATCCGCTTCGGCAAAGACCTGATCGTGGTGCCCGATGCGGTGGCCGCCGAGTTGAACCGCCGGAGTGGGGCGCCGCCCTCGCCGCCGGAGTCGCTGACGCCCCCGCCGCCCGTGTAACCGCCCGGCGCGCGGATCTCACCGTCCGGCCATAAAGCCGCCCGGACGATTCATCCGTATGTTCTAATATAGCGACGATGATGCCGCTCCCGATCCTTCCTCGCGTTTTCCACAACCATACCTGCCCACCGCCCCGGCTCCGCCACCGGGGCGCTTTATGCGTCCGCGACGCGAGGATGTCCACCGCATGTACAGGTTTGAGGTATAGAACCGTGCAAAATTCCTCCCGATACCGGTATGCCATTGCCCTCACCGCCGCGCTCGGCCTGTTCATGGCCGTGCTCGACAATACGGTGGTGAATGTCGCCCTGACGCCCATGTCCAGTGCGCTGCACAGCAGTCTTAGCTCGATCCAGTGGGTGGTAACGGGTTATTTCCTGGCCCAGGCCGCAGTCATTCCCATCGCGGGCTATTTCAGCACCCGCTTCGGCATCAAGCGCCTCTTCATGCTCTGCCTGAGCTTCTTCACCCTCGGCTCGTTGCTCTGCGGCCTGTCGCAGAACGAGACGATGCTGATCGGCTTCCGCGTGTTGCAAGGGCTGGGCGGCGGGGCGCTCTTCCCCCTGACCCAGGCCATCGCCTTCGGCGCGTTCCCGCCCCGCGACCGGGCGGCGGCCAGCGCGGTCGTCGGCATCCCGGTGCTGCTGGCGCCGACCTTCGGCCCCACCATCGGCGGCCTGCTCACCGACAACTTCGGCTGGGAGTATATCTTCTTCGTCAACGTGCCGGTGGGCATCGTGGCCCTGGCCCTCGCCTGGCGCATCATCCCGCGCGACGAACCGGCGGCCGCCGGCCCGCGCCGCAGCTTCGACACCATCGGGCTGCTGCTCTCGGTGCTGGGGGTGCTGGCGGTGGTCTACGCCTTCACCCTGGTCAGCCAGCCCCAGCCGGGCAGCGAGAGCGCGCTCAACCCGCGCGGCACCCTCTACGGCTGGGGCTACTGGCCGGTCTGGGCACTGCTGGCCGCGGGCGTGGCGATCCTGGCCGGGTTCATCTTCTACGAACTGCGCGTCAGCAAAGACCCGGTGCTGGACCTGCGCCTGTACCGGCAGCGCGACTTCACCCTGGGCAGCCTCGTCACCTGGGTGACGGCCATCATCATCTTCGGTAGCCTGATCCTGATCCCGATCTTCCTGGAGCAAGTGCGCGTGCCGCACCTGTCGGCGCTCGACGCCGGGCTGGCCCTCATGCCGCAGGGCCTCGCGGCGGCCATCGCCGTGGGCATGAGCGGGCGGCTCTATAATCGCATGGGCGTGCGCAACCTGATCGCGCTGGGCGCGGCCTGCCTCTTCGTCAGTTCGTGGCTGATGACCCAACTGACGCCCACGACCGACGGCCTGGGCCTGTGGCCGGCGCTGATCGTGCGCGGCTTCGGCTTCGGGTTCACCAACATCCCGGTGCAAACGCTGGCCCTGCAGCAGATCACCGGCCCCGCCCTGCCGCGCGCCAGTTCCCTGTTCACCGTCACCCGGCAGATCTTCAGCTCCATCGGCGTCGCCATAGTCACCACGCTGTTCGTGCAGCAGACCACGCAGCATGCCGACGCCCTGCGCGCCAGCTTGCAGGGCGCGCTGCCCGCGGGCACCGTCGTGGATCCGAACAACCCGGCGTTTCAGGCTGCCCGCGACCACCTGTTTGCCCAGGCCGGCACGGCGGGCATGAACGACGTGTTCACCTACGTCACCGCCGGCACGGTGCTGATCGTGCTGTTGGCGCTGGCCCTGCCCAACCGGGCGCAGCAAGCCGCCGCAAGCGCGACCAGCGGCGAACAGGGGCAGCGACCCGTGCTGGCCGAATAGCTCGGAAAGGAGCGCGAACCATGCGGGCAATTCGTATCCACGCCTTCGGCGGGCCGGAGGTGTTGCAGGTGGAAGAGGTGCCGGTGCCGGTGCCCGGACCGGGCGAGGCGCGCGTGCGCATCGAAGCCGCGGGAGTCAACTTCATCGACATCTACCACCGGACCGGCCAGTATCGGGGCAACCTGCCGCTAACCCTCGGCCAGGAAGGCGCCGGGGTGGTCGACGCGACCGGCCCCGGCGTAACCGAGGTGCAGGTGGGCGAGCGGGTGGCCTATGCCTCGGTGCAGGGCGCCTACGCTGAGTATGCGATCGTCCCGGCGGCGCGGCTGGTACCCGTGCCCGACGGAGTCAGCAGCCAGGTGGCCGCGGCGGTCATGCTCCAGGGCATGACGGCCCACTATCTCAGCCACAGCACCTATCCGCTGGGCGCGAAGGATACCGCGCTGGTCCACGCGGCGGCGGGCGGCGTGGGCGGGCTACTGGTGCAGATCGCCAAGCGGCGCGGGGCGCGGGTCATCGGCACCGTCTCGACCGAGGCCAAGGCCGCCGAAGCGCGCGCCGCGGGCGCCGATGAGGTGATCCGCTATACGGAGACCGACTTCGTGGCCGAGACCCGCCGGCTCACGGACGGCCAGGGCGTCCCGGTCGTCTACGACTCGGTGGGCAAGACCACCTTCGACGGCAGCCTGGATTGCCTGCGCCCGCGCGGCTATCTGGTGCTTTTCGGCCAGTCGAGCGGCGCCGTGCCCCCGCTGGACCCGCAGGTGCTCAACGCCAAGGGGTCGCTCTTCCTGACCCGCCCCACCCTGGCCCACTATATCGCCACGCGCGACGAACTGCTCTGGCGCGCAGGCGACCTGTTCCGCTGGATCGCGGCAGGCGAGCTCAACGTGCGCGTCGCCGCGACCTACAAGCTGTCCGCCGCCGAGGAAGCCCAGGACTATCTGGCGGGCCGCCACGCGCACGGTAAGGTGCTGCTCATCCCGTAGCCGTGGCGCCCGCCTTGCCGCCCGCCGCCGCCCAGAGCGCCTGGCTCACGTCCTGCGCCGTCCAGGCGTGGTCGGGGCACGCTGCCCGCAGCATCGCCGCCCGTTCGTAGAGGGCCGCCGCGTAGCGGACATAATAGGGCGCCGCCCAGGCCACCGGGCCGAGGCCGGGCACCTGGGCGGCCACCAGTTCGTCGAAGAAGGGGTAGAGGTCGGGGCGGTAGGCCGCCAGCAGCCCCGACGCCGTGGCCGGGCCGACGCCTGCCAGGTCGCTGAGCAGCGCGATGGGCCGGCGCGGATCGGGCGCGGCGGCGAAGGCGGCGCGGCTGGTCGCCTCCACGACGGCGGGCGGGTTCCCGGCCACCAGTTGCCGGTTGCGCTCGCGCCACACGCCGCGCTTCATCTTCCAGGCCGTCACCCGTTGCAGTTCGTCCAGCGTGGCATACGCCGGATCGCGCCCGGCGAGCAGGCCCGGCAACTCCTCCCGATACCAGGTATCGACCTCCGCCAGCCCGTTCACCTGCTGCGCCTGTACCACCGCCGGGTAGCGGTCGAGCGCGGCGGCCCAGGCCGCGCAGTCCGCGCTGCTCCATAGATCCATAGCGCACTCCTTCTCGCAAAATTGGGATGAGCCACCCGGCGCTTGATGCCGGGCCGGTTTGAAACCGGCCCCTACAACGCAAACCGGCCTAGCGGATGCCCCCAATGGCCTGGCTGCTCATCGGCGCCGGTGTAGGGGCCGGTTTCAAACCGGCCCGGCATCAAGCGCCGGGTGGCGCAGGTGGAAGCCGGTCGCCTCCTGATAGGCGCGGGCCACGGCCAGCACGGTCGACTCGTCGTCCAGGCGCCCGGTGAAGGTGATGCTGTGCGGGCTGCCGGGCGCCGTCCAGCCATTGGGCACCACCACGGCGGGGTGCCCGGTCAGGTT
>DASSGZ010000165.1:0-3312 GCA_035693165.1 Chloroflexia bacterium
AACCGGCCCCTACACCGCGATTGGAGCCGGCCGGTTTGAAACCGGCCCCTACACCGCAAGCCTAGAAACACACCATCCTCCACGCAACCCGCCAAAGCGCAAACTGACCACTGACCACCGACCATTGACGGCCCGCTTTCACGAATTGCCCATAGCCTACGGGCGTGGTATAATAGGGGCGCGCCTTTTGCCCGAAGCCCAGGTAGCATGGCTGGGCGGAACGCGGCGCGGCCCAGGCGTAAACATAGGAGGCACACCCGGTTGCTCGATTTCTTGCGCCACACCCCGAAGAACTTCACCCTCTCCGAGGCCGATCGCGCCCGCCAGCGCGAGGTGCCCGAGAACCTGTGGGTCAAATGCACCCGCTGTAAAGAGCTGAGCTACGTCAAAGAGTTCGAGAATTCGTTCAAGGTCTGCCAGAAGTGTGGCTATCACGCCCGGCTGTCGGCGGCGGAGCGGCTGCAATGGCTGCTGGACGAGGGTAGCTTCCAGGAAGTCGCGGGCGACATCGAGCCGGGCGACCCGCTGGCCTTCGTCTCCGAGGGCCAGGGCTACCGCGACAAGCTGGACGAGGCCCAGACCAAGACCGGCATGAAAGAGGCCGTGGTCGCCGGGACCGGCACCATCGAGAACCTGCCGCTCACTGTGGCCGTGGTCGACTTCGGGTTCATGGGCGGCAGCATGGGCACGGTCTACGGCGAGAAGATCAGCCGGGCCGTCGAAACCGCCATCGGGACCCACACGCCCTTGCTCACCGTGTCGGCGGCGGGCGGGGCGCGCATGCAAGAGGGCATGTTCTCGCTGATGCAGATGGCGAAGACCACGGCAGCCCTGGTCCAGCTTGGCGAGGCGCACCTGCCCTACTTCTCGCTGCTGACCGACCCCTGCTTCGGCGGCGTCACGGCGTCCTACGCTGTGCTGGCCGATATTACCATGGCCGAGCCCGGCGCCCTGGTCGGCTTCGCCGGGCCGCGCGTCATCGAGCAAACGATCCGCCAGAAGCTGCCGGCGGGCTTCCAGACCGCCGAATTCCTGCTCCAGCACGGCATGATCGATATGGTGGTCTCGCGCCGCGAGTTGCGCGGGACTCTGGCCCGTTTACTGCGCCTCTATGGCGCCGCTGTGGAAGCCGAGGCCCCGTGAGTAACGAGAAGAAGGACGACAAGCATAAGGCGCCGGACGCCCGCACCGGGGAGGTGTGGAGCCGCGTGCAACTGGCGCGCCACCCGGAACGGCCCCACACGCTCGACTATATCCGGCAGATCTTCACCGATTTTGTCGAACTCCACGGCGACCGGGCCTATGGTGACGACCCGGCGCTGATCGGCGGCCTGGCGCGCCTGGACGACCGCACAGTGCTCGTCCTGGGCCACCAGAAGGGCGCCAACACCAAGGAAAACGTGGCCCGCAACTTCGGCATGGCCCTGCCCGAAGGCTACCGCAAGGCGCTGCGCCTGATGCGCCATGCCGAGAAATTCGGCTTCCCCGTGGTCACGTTTATCGACACGCCCGGCGCCAATCCGGGGCTGCAGTCCGAGGAGCGCGGCATGGCCCTCGCCATTGCCGACGACCTGCTGGCGATGCTGACCCTGCGCGTGCCGGTGGTCGCCGTGGTCATCGGCGAAGGGGGCAGCGGCGGCGCCCTGGCGATCAGCCTGGCCGACCGCATCCTGATCCTGGAAAACGCCATCTATTCGGTCGCCAGCCCGGAGTCGGCGGCGGCCATCATGTGGCACACGGCGGCGCAGGCACCCCGCGCCGCCGAAGCGATGCGCATCGGCGCCCAGGACCTGCTGGACTTCGGCATCGCCGACCGGCTCATCCCGGAGCCGGAGGGGGGCGCGCACACCGATGTGCCGGCGATCATGGAGCGAGTCGGCTCCGCCATCCGCGAGGAGCTGGACAGCCTGGAGCAAGTGCTGGGCAAGCGCCGGGAGGCTAATATGCGCAAACTCCTGGCCGCCCGGCGCGCCAAGTACATGCACATCGGCGTGTTCCACGAGGCCGGCACCCCGGCCAGCCCGGTACCCCCGGCCACCGGCAAGCGCCGCAATGGCCGCGAAACCGACGACGCCCTGCCGCCGCGGGGGGTCGAGGTGCTGCCGGCGGATCTGCCGGCCGGGGAGGACCACGCGTAACCGCGCGGGGGCCGAAAGCAACAAACCCGACCATCAAGGTCGGGTGCTGCCGGGCCACGGTGCCGAAGGTGGGATTCGAACCCACACGGGTCTCCCCACACGCTTTTGAGGCGCGCGCGTCTGCCGTTCCGCCACTTCGGCGCAGCTACAGTATACAGAATTGTGACACCCATCGTCAAGCATCGATCCGCGCCTAGCGGCGCACGCCGGATACCAGGAACTGCATGGACGAGCTAGAGCAAATCGCCGCCGCACAAAAAGGCAGCCTTGGCGCCTTCAACGATCTGGTCGCCCAGTATGAGCAGCGCGTCTACAACCTCTGCTTCCGCATGCTGGCGAGTCCGGATGCCGCCGCCGATGCCACGCAGGACACCTTCCTCTCCGCCTGGCAGGCCATTGGCCGCTTCCGCGGCGGGTCGTTCAAGTCCTGGCTGCTGCGCATCGCCACCAACGCCTGCTACGACCAGCTCCGCCGGCGCCAGCGGCGGCCCACCCAATCGCTCGACCAACTGATGGGCGATGAGCAGCAGCCGCTCGACCTGCCCAGCCCCGACCGCAGCAGCGACCCCGAAGACCGCGCCCTGCAAACCGAACTGAGCCGCGAGATCCAGCGCGCCCTCAACGGCCTGCCCGAAGACCAGCGGCTGGTGATTGTGCTGGCCGATATTCAGGGCCTGAGCTACGACGAGATCGCCGAAGTCACCCATACCTCGCTGGGCACCGTCAAATCACGCATCAGCCGGGCGCGGTTCAAGATGCGCGATTCGCTGCTGGATCGCGGGGAACTATTGCGCTCCAGGGCGCGTCATATAACTGGTAGTTGAGGAAGATGGTCTCGCCCTAGGTTGGTTCTATTTCTATGCTGTTGAATACACCCATCCGAATATCGAAAAACGCCCCCGGCCCGCATGTGCTGGATCAACTCGCGGCGTACCTGGATTATGAGTTGCCCGAGGATCAGCGCGCGGTGGTCCGCGAGCACCTGCGGCGCTGTCCGCAGTGTGAGAACGAGCTAGCCACGCTGCGCGCCACCAAGCAACTGCTGCGCGACCTGCCGGACCTGGCGCCGCCGCGGTCGTTCCGGCTCAGCCCGGAGCAGGTGGCCGCCGCGAACAAGCAGAGTGTAGCCACGGCGCTGCCGCTGGGCCGCGCCCGCCTGCCGCGGCTGGTGCTG
>DASSGZ010000166.1:0-2016 GCA_035693165.1 Chloroflexia bacterium
CGGTGAAGAACGGCAACACGCTGACCGTGCGCTGTGCCGGCGATCCCGGTCCCATGTACAGCGATCAGACGAAAGTGCGCCAGGTCCTGTTGAATCTGCTCAGCAATGCCGTCAAGTTCACGCAGGACGGCAGCGTGATGCTGGAGGCCGGCAGCGAGGACATGGACGGGTCGCCCTGGGTCGTCTTTGCCGTCCGCGATACCGGGATCGGCATGACGGCGGTGCAGATGCAGACGATTTTCCAGCCCTTCACCCAGGCCGACAGTTCCACCACCCGCAAGTACGGCGGCACCGGCCTGGGGCTGGCGCTCAGCCGGCGGCTGTGCGAGATGCTGGGCGGCGCCATCGCCGTGGAGAGCACGCCGGGCCAGGGGTCCACCTTCACGGTGCGCCTGCCGCTGCGCCTGGCGCCCGGCCCGCCGGTCGCCCCCGAGGCCGCGCCCATTGCTACGCCTGTGACCGGCACATCCGGTTGATTGCCGGTGCGCGCCCGGATGGCGTATAACTACAGGGAACCGCATGTTTCTTGCAGGAAAGGATAACCCGTGACCCCTGAGCAATATCTCGACGCCCTGTTGACCCTGCCCGGCCTGTATAACCCCCTGGTCTCGCTGGATGGCCGCCGGATGGCCTGGACCTGGTTCCGCACCGGCCCCGCCGCCGATGTCTACGCCGCGCCCACCGACGGCTCCGCGCCCGCCGTGCGCCTCACCGAGTCGCTCGACAACACCCGCCTGGTGTCGTGGACGCCCGACGGCGCGGCGGTGATCGTCGCCCAGGACCACGACGGCAACGAGCGCCTGCGCCTGTTCCGCGTGGACCTGGCCCGCCCCGGCGTCATGGTGCCGCTGACCGAGGACGACCCCAACTACTTCTTGCACGGTGGCCAGTTGCACCCGAATGGGCGCTGGCTCGTCTATGCTGCCAATTTCGACGTTGCCGGCGGGCAGGAGATCGAGCCGACCTGGGTGTACCGCCACGACCTGGAGACAGGCGCGCGCCGCCCGCTGGCCCGGCCCGAGAAAGGTGGGCACCCGGTTCCCGAATTGAACGAACCCGGCACGCATATCCTCTATAATCGCCAGGATCTGGACCCGGCAGGCAACCAGGTCTGGCTGGTGGACATCGAGGGCCGCGACGACCGCGAGATCCTGAACTGCGGCCCCGCGGTGAAGGTCAGCGCAAGCTGGTTCCCCGATGGGCAACGCGCGCTCGTGCTGGGCGAAACCGCGACCCATCGCCGGGTCGGTATCTGGACGCTGGCGGACGGCGCCCTGCGCTGGGTCATCGACGACCCGGCGCGCAACATCGAAGCCGCTTTCGTGCCCGAGGGGACAGACGGCGCCACAGCGGTGATCGTGGAGGTGGCCGGGGCGCGCACCCGCGCCTCGCTGCTCGATGTGGCGAGCGGCACCGAGACCCCACTGCCGGCCATGCCCGGCAACCTCGTGCCTCGCTATCCGCTGGGCAACGGCGAGTGGGTGGGCACCTACGGCAGCGCCCAGTATCCTACCGACGTGGTCCGCTTCCGCCCCGCCGATCCCCGCCCCGACAGCTTCCGCAGCCTCACCGGCCTCTGGGACCGCACCCCCCTGCGCCCCGCCGATCTGGCCCCCGCCGAGGACTTCCACTGGCGCTCGGTCGATGGGTTGGAGATCCAGGGTTGGCTCTACCGGGCGCCCGCCCCCGCGCGGGGCACCGTCGTCTATATTCACGGCGGGCCGACCGCGCACAGCATGGACGCCGTCAACAACCAGATCCAGTTCTTCGTCAACCAGGGCTTCAACGTGCTGGATCCCAACTACCGGGGCAGCACCGGCTTCGGCCTGCGCTTCCGCGACTCCATCAAGGAGGACGGCTGGGGCGGGCGCGAGCAGGATGACATCCGCACCGGGATCGAGGCGCTGATCGCGGCGGGCGTCGCCGCACCGGGCAAAGTGGGCGTGACCGGCACGTCGTACGGCGGCTACTCGTCGTGGTGCGCCATCACCCACTGCCCGCCGGAGATCGTCGCGG
>DASSGZ010000167.1:0-3039 GCA_035693165.1 Chloroflexia bacterium
GGATACAGGGTAGAAGCTTCTACCATAATTCTAGAAGCGGTGTGAAAACGAATCAATACCTGCAAGTCATGGATGGCACTGGTATTATAGTCCTATTGCGCACGCGAAAGTACTATACGAAGTGGGATCATAGTCCTAAAAGAACGATAACTCCGGTAAGTTACAACTACCGATTCTCTGTATCGGCTCGATCTGGTAAGGCAAGATTGGGGCAATAGTTTATCGGGGATATTATGACCGTCCAATCTAGGGCAAATCAGAGGGGAGAACGATAGATAAACGGGCATTCTGCTACTGGCAATGAACTCACCGGCGATCAGCCCCGTCGCGTCCTCCGCCGCGCAGCCCGTCCCGCCCGCCCCCGTCACTCCGAGCCCATCATGGGCCGGCGGCACACCAGGGGCGCGGAACCAGGCAGGGAGGGCGGTGTAGGAGCGGGTTTGAAACCCGCCGTGCCGACCCGTGCGACCTACCCGTTGTCATTCTGAGCGCAGCGAAGAATCTCGTCACGGGGGGCAGGAGACGAGACTCTGAGCGCAGCGAAGAGTGACAATGGATGGGGTGAGGGGCGGCGGAGCACAGGGCGGATTCGCGCCACCCAGGCGCCGCGTGGGGCGGCGGGGCGGGAACGGGGCGGGCCGATCAGGTCGCGGATTTTGGGGGGTTGAGCTGGGTCGGCAGGCGCCCGGCGATCTGCTCGATGCTACGGGCGGGCGCCTCAAACTCCGCGCCGTGGGGTTCGCGGTGGAAGCGATAGTCGTATTTGCGCGCCACCTCGGCCAGGTCGGCGCTGGTGGCGGCCAGGTGGGCGATCTGGGCGTCAATCAGCGCGCGCAGGAGGGCCGGGTCGCCCAGGCGGCGCAACACGGCGCGGAAATGGGGCAGGCAGAGGCCCATGGGGTGCCGCCGGTACGCCTCCAGGAACGCGGGATTGCCCAGGGCGACGATGCACGCGCCCACGGCCTGCGCTTCCACCTCCGCGGTCTGGCGGCAGCCGGGGCAGGGGGCCGACGGCTCCAGCGCCGCGGCCAGGGCGCCCCCGGCCTCGCTGCCCTGGCCGCGCAGCCCCGCCAGCATCCCGCGCCAGCCGCCGGTCCCGGCCTCCCCGGCGCCGCCACGGGCCACCAGCGTCTCACGCGCCTCCTCGCAATAATCGCGGTACAGGATCGCCGTACCCAGCGTGTTCTGCAAGCCCAGCCATTGGCGGCCGTGCGCCGCGCAGTAGCCGAGCGAGTCGCGCAGGCGGCGCCGCGCGTCGGGGTCGGTTACGGCTTCGTAGGCGATGGCTTCGAGAAAGCGCGCCACCTGCTGCTCGGTGAGGGCGCAGATCGGGCAGCCCGGTTGGTCCAGGGCGCGCAGTAGCTCATCCCCTGTCCAGTCGCGCGGGCCGCCGGGCGCCGGCATGCCTTTATCCATGCGCGCATTATAGAGGGCGCCCGGCGGCGCTGTCAAAGACCCCCGGTTCGTGACGGGTAAACCGGCTTTACAGGGATGGTATAATGAATATAGAAGATACAAGATATGGAGTGTGGATTGGCACCGCACGCGCATGACCGCCGGCCCATCAGGATCCCGGCCGGGGCGCAGGGGCTGTATATTGCGCCGGGAACCGGCACGGAGGAGGAGAGCGATGATTCAGGACGGGGTCGGGGCGGAAAACTGGGCCTGGCAATGTGTCGGCCACAACGAGAACGCGGCGTTCCTCGGGCCGTGGGATGCGGATGCCTATATTGTCGAGCGGCCCGCCGGCTGGTATATCTGCGCCGACGGCCGCAAAATCGGCGCGGAGTACATCTACCGCCTGCCGGGCCGGGGCGTGCCGAGCGGCCCCTATACCCGCGAGCGGGCGGAAAGCCTGGCCCGCCAGATGATCGGCCTGGGCGCCGATGCCACGCCGCCCGCCCCGGATCGCCTGGTGCTCTACCAGGCCGGCGGCCTGGGCGGGCGCGACGGGCGCGAAGCCAAGGACGTGACCGGCCGCCGGTGGATCTTCACCGCCGCCGGCAACACCCCGCGCCCGTGCAGCATCTGTGACGAGCTGATCACGACCGGGTGGAGCCAGGGCCGCTGGGTGGACGCCCGGCACTATGTCTGCCGCGAGCACGTGGAGATGCGCGACGAAGCGCGCCCGGCGGAGGCCCGCTAACGCCGCGGCGCATCGCGCGGGCGCGGTCCCTCGTTGTCATGACCTTCAGCTACCGGGAGCGTTGGCTCTAATACCGGGAAGAGGAACACAGCGATGCCACAACACACCAGCCGCTTGCGTGTGGGCCTGGTCGATCCCTTTACACTTTCGCGCGAGAGCCTGGCCTTCGTGCTGCAGGAGGACTATCAGGATATACAGGTGGTGTTCCTGGCCTGTAACGCCAGCGACGCAATGGCGCGGTTGGCCCCAGGGCTGGTCGATGTGCTGGTGATTTCCGACTACCTGGGAGACACCGAGCCGGATGGCTTTACCCTGGCCGCTACGATTCGTGACCGCCTCTCCTACCCACCCATCGTGATTGCGACCGCGTCCACGGGGCACATGACTGACCCCGAACTGGGGCCCGCGCGGGCCGCGGAGGCGGGCGCCTGGGGCTATCTCGACGCGGGCCGGGTACCGCCGGAGGGTCTGGCGACCGCGATCCGCCAGGCGGCCGCCGGGTCGCCCTACCGCTAAGCACGCGCTCTACACCGGCCACGAACTAAGATCCGCCGCGCACTTCCGTCGCCGGACCGGCCGCGAATCGGTCGCGCGCCTGATGCCGTGGTCGCCGCGCCGGGGTATACTGAGGGCGCGTCCCTATAATACACTCGACTTCAAACGAGGCAGCCATGTCGATCGAGAACAACAAGCGGGTGGTGGCGCACTTCGTGGAGGTGTGTCAGAACCAGCACAACCTCGCGGCGGCGGACGAGATCTTCCACCCCGACTTCGTGAATCACTACGCCCCTGAGGGGCGCCCGATGGCGGCAACGCCCCGGCCGGCCGGGAGCTTCCAGGCGTTCTACGGCATGCTGCTGCGGGCGTTCCCGGATGCCACAATGGAGATCAAC
>DASSGZ010000168.1:0-3155 GCA_035693165.1 Chloroflexia bacterium
CGATTTTGCGCGACCTGCGTGGCCGATGGCGCAAGATCTGGTGCAGGTGCGGGACGCCTGACTAGGTGGCCCGCATCTTCCTCACTTGGCACGCGTGAGTGCGGCACTGCGAAAGTGTGCCACTGAGGCGGCCGGGTAGTCCGGCCGCGCCGGTACAAAATGGTACCGGGTCATTGCCTTCTTTGGGTTCGTGTGCAACGGGCCGGAGAGGGCGGGGATGTTCTCGGTGGAGCTCTACGGACGGGTTCGCCACGCCTGCCATGTCGAGGGGCTGAGCCAGCGCGAGGCGGCGCGGCGCTTTGGCATTCACCGCAATACCGTACGCAAGATGCTGGCCTTCTCGGTGCCACCGGGCTACCGGCGGGCTCAGCCGCCGCGCCGCCCCAAGCTCGGCGCCTTTACCGCGATCATCGACCAGATCCTGGCGGCAGACCGCGCCGCGCCGCTGAAGCAGCGTCACACGGCCAAGCGCATCTTCGAGCGCCTGCGCGCCGAGAACGGCTATGCCGGCGGCTACACGACCGTGAAGGCGTATGTGCACCAGCATCGTGCCCGGGCCCAGGAGATGTTTGTGCCGCTGGCCCATCCGCCCGGTCATGCCCAGGCCGATTTTGGCGAGGCGGTGGCGGTGATTGGCGGCGTGCGGCAGAAGATCCACTTCTTCTGCCTCGACTTGCCGCACTCGGATGCCGGCTTCCTCAAGGCCTACCCGGCCGAGCGGACCGAGGCCTTTCTGGACGGGCACAATGCCGCTTTCGCCTTTCTCGGCGGCGTGCCGCAGTCGATCCTGTATGACAATACCCGGCTGGCGGTGGCGCGCATCCTGGGCGACGGCACGCGCCAGCGCACGCGCGCGTTTGCCGAGCTGCAATCGCATTATCTGTTCCTCGACCGCTTCGGCCGGCCGGGCAAGGGCAATGACAAGGGCAAGGTAGAGGGCCTGGTCGGCTATGCCCGGCGCAACTTTCTGGTGCCGGTTCCGGTCATGCCCAGCTTTGCCGCTCTCAATGCGCATCTCGAACAGCGCTGTCTGGAGCGGTTGGATCACCGGGTGCGCGGCCATGAGGAGAGCATCGGCGAGCGGCTGGTGCGCGATCTTTCCGCCCTGCAGCCGCGGCCACCAACCGCCTATGAGGCCTGCGACCGCAAACCGGCCCGGGTCTCGGCGCTGTCGCTGGTGCGTTACGACCGCAACGATTACTCGGTGCCAACCGCCTACGGCCACCGCCCGGTGCTGGTGAAGGGCTATGTCGCGGAGGTGGTGATCGCCTGCGGGGCGGCGATTATCGCCCGGCACCCGCGCTGCTACGGGCGCGAGGAGTTCATCTTCGACCCGCTGCATTACCTGGCACTGCTGGAGCAGAAGATCGGCGCCCTCGAGCAGGCGGCACCGCTACAGGGCTGGGAGTTGCCCGAGGCATTCGGGACACTACGCCGCCTGCTGGAGGTGCGCATGGGCAAGGCCGGCAAGCGCGAATACGTCCAGGTCCTGCGGCTGCTCGAGAGCTTCCGGCTCGAGGATGTCGAGGCCGCCCTGCACCAGGCGCTCCGGCTGGGGACGATCGGCTTCGATGCCATCAAGCATCTGGTGCTGTGCCGGATCGAGCACCGGCCGCCGAAGCTGGATCTGACCCTTTATCCCTATCTGCCCCGAGCCCGGGTGGCGACCACCTCGGCCAAGGCCTACATGGGGCTGCTCGGCGGGGCGGCCTCATGAGCGCGGTACCGCAGGTCCTGCTCGCGCACCACCTCAAGGCCCTGAAGCTGCCCACCTTCCTGCGCGAGTACGACAAGCAGGCTCGGCAGTGCGCCGCCGAGGGTGTCTGAAGTTGCCCCGGTTTGGTGGACACCGACGATGCTTTTGCGCGAGGTGTCCTTATGGCCAAGACGCATCCAGCCTATGCGCCGGAGTTTCGGCGCCAAATGGTCGAGCTGGTACGTGCCGGGCGTGACCCGGCCGACCTGGCTCGCGAATTCGAACCTTCGTCCCAGGCAATCCGCAACTGGGTAGCCCAGGCCGATCGGCAGGAAGGCCGCCGGGAGGCCAAGCCCGCCGCTGATGCCGGCCTGAGTGCGGCCGAACGCGAGGAATTGACCCGGCTGCGGCGGGAGAACAAGCAGCTGCGCCTGGAGCGCGACATCCTCTCTCGAGCGACGGCCTGGTTCGCCCGCGAGACCGGCGTGATCCGGTCCGGCTCTTCCGGTTCATGAGCGCGAACCAGGCCTGTTTCCCGATCGCCGCGATGGCACGCGTGCTCGGCGTGTCGAGGGCCGGCTACTATGCCTGGCGCCATCGCCCGCCCTCGGCGCATGCCCGGGCGGATGAGGCGCTGCTGGCCCGGATCAAGACCGTGCACATCAGCTCGCGGCAGACTTATGGGGCACCACGTGTCCATGCCGAGCTGCGGGCCGCCGGAGAGCGGCACGGCCGCAAGCGGATTGCCCGGCTGATGCGCGTGGCCGGTCTGGTCGGCGCCAGCCGCAGGCGGGGCGGCCCGATCACGACGCAGCGCGACAAACAGGCACGACCCGCGCCCGATCTGGTGGACCGCGATTTCCAGGCCGCCGGACCGAACCAGCTGTGGGTCGCCGATATCACTTATGTCCCCACCATGGCGGGCTTCCTCTATCTGGCAGTCATCGTGGATGTCTGGAGCCGCAAGGTCGTCGGATGGGCGATGGCGAACCATCTGCGAACCGAGCTGGTTCTGGACGCCCTCAACATGGCCCTCGGCCAGCGTCGGCCGCGGGACGTGATCCACCATTCGGATCAAGGCAGCCAGTATACCTCGCTGGCTTTCGGCAAGCGCTGCAAGGAGGCCGGCGTGCGGCCCTCGATGGGCTCGGTCGGGGATGCCTACGACAACGCCCTGTGCGAGAGCTTCTTTGCCACCCTCGAATGCGAACTGCTCGAGCGACGCCGCTTCGCCTCGCAGGTCGAGGCACGCATGGCCTGCTTCAGCTTCATCGAAGGCTTCTACAATCCCACCCGGCGGCACTCGGCCCTCGGGTATCGCTCGCCCATTTGCTACGAACAGGAGATGCAAACAGAGCTGCAATCCGCCAGCCCCTGAACCGTCCACGAAATGGGGGCAACTTCAGTCGCGACCGTAGCACTGCGCGGCGCCCCGGTCAGCAACGAAATCTCCCCAAAC
>DASSGZ010000169.1:0-4409 GCA_035693165.1 Chloroflexia bacterium
ACCCCGAAGCCGCCGCGCCGGGCACGCTGCTGCTCGCCAACCCCGACGAACTGCCCATGCTGGTGCTCGATCCCTGGCTGATCTATGCCGAGTGCCCGGAGTGCGGCCAGGTGCAGGTAGCCGCCTTCCAGCGGCGCGAGGGCGAGATGCTGCATTATCGCGGCCTGGAGTGCGAACACACCTGGGGCCGGAGCAGCGAACTCCGGCTGGTGGAGGCCGAGGTGGGCGACAGGGGGGGTGAACCGGGCGAGACCGGCTGGGTGCCTGATGTGGCCGGGTTGCCCGTCGAGCAGGTGACGGACGCTCAGGCGGCCCTGTTCGCCGCGCTGGAGGCCGAGTCCGCCGCGCTGACCGCCGAGCGCCGGGCGCGCCTGGCCGCGGCGGACGCCGCGCCCGCGCCTACCGAGGACGACATCCCGGCCAGCACCGACCCCCAGGATGTCTACCTGGACCTGCTGGAACAGCGTGCCGCCGGGGGGCTGACGCTGGACCAGTTGCAGGAACTGGACGAGCAGCGGGCCGCCGCCGCCGAGCGCCGCCGGCGCGAACAGCCTGACACAGAAACGAGGTAGCCGGCTGTGGCCGACATCATCCCGGTTTTGCCGGACGAGACGATAGACAGCCTGCTCACGAAAATCACCGCGCGCGCCGGGAGTGGCCCCGCCGAGCCGGTGCTGCTCTGGGTGCCGCGCGGCGTCCGCATCCTGCATCAGATGGAGGATTTCCAGGCGCTGAAGGGGGTTATGCGCCGCCAGGGCGTGCAGATCACGATCCTCTCGCCCGATGCGCGCGTGGTGGGTCTGGGCAAGGTCTTCGGCGTCGAGGCCGAGACGGCCGCCCAGCCACCCGGCCCCGCCGCAGTGGAGATCGCCCGCCCGCCGGTTCCCGGCCCCTCCCCGGCGCCGGCCGACTCACCGGGCGCCCCGGATGCGCGGTCTGCGGTCGCCGGGGCGCCGCGGCCCGGTACCGCCCCGCTGCCGCCGCCTGCTGCGCCGCCTGCCGCGCCCCGGCGGCCCATCACCTCGCCGCTACCTACACCCGCGCCCGCCGTGCCGCCTGCGCCTGAGCCGGCGCCCGGCCTCTCCGAGACCGACTGGCTGTTGGGCGACGGCGGCAACCTCGACGCGCTGCTGAACGACGCCCAGGACACCGGTCGTAGCGCCACCCCGCCGCCCGATGTGCTGCTCCCCGGCATGGCGCCGCGCACCGCCCCGCCGCCCGCCGCTTCCGCCCCGGACGCCGCCGGGCCGTCGGACGCCGATTGGCTCACCGCGGGCGTGGACCTGGAGGCGCTGACCGCTGAATCCCTGAACCCGGCTGCCAGGCCCGCGCCGCCCCCGGCGGATCAGCAATTCGTCCCGCCGACCACGCCTGCCTCTCAAAAGGCACCCGCCGCCCCGTTTGCCGGCGCTCCCGTGCCGCCGCCCGACCTGCCCGCCGTGCCGCCCGCCGGTCCGCAGTCTACCGATCCCTTTACCGCCAGCTTCGAGCAGGTTCCGCCCTTCTACATGGACCCGGAACCACCCCCGCCGCCCCCTGCCGCCCCGCCTGCCTCTGAAGCGG
The DNA here is from genome assembly GCA_035693165.1 of Chloroflexia bacterium. Taxonomy (GTDB): domain Bacteria; phylum Chloroflexota; class Chloroflexia; order QHBQ01; family JAICKM01; genus JAICKM01. The sequence continues at coordinate 1,564 of DASSGZ010000169.1, forward strand.
CACCGCCCCCGGCAGAATCGTTCAGCTTGAGCGATCTGTTGCAGGCCGGGGAGGAGGAGGGCGGCGGCCCGCCCATGTCGTTCGCGGAGTGGCTGGCCTCGCAGGGCAGCGGCACCGGCGTGGGCGCCGGCCACCCCGCTCCGCCTCCCGTGGATCTCGCCAACCTGCCCGCCTGGATGCGCCCGGAACCGCCCGCGCCTGCCGCGCAAGACGCCTCTACGCCGGCACGCCCCCGGCCCCCGGCTGCCGGGCGCAAGGGCGTGTTGCGCTGCCCGCATTGCGGCGAAGAACTGGACAAGGAAGAGATGCTGCGCATGCTGGCCGAGGTCTGGGGCCTCGATTCCTGATCGCCCGGCTCCGGCGTGCGCCGGCCCCGCCTGAATCGTCCGGCCCGGCGGCAGGCCGGTTTAAAACCGGCCCCTACAACGCGAGTGGGGCAGCGCGGGCCGGTTTAAAACCGGCCCCTATACCGCAAAACGCGGGGGGCCGGGCGCTAACTGCCGCCGGCCGGCTCCAGGAGTAGCTGGCGGATCGCCTGTTCCTGGCCCGCGTAGTCGCCTTCGCCGATGTGCGTGTAGCGGATCTGCCCCTGCTTGTCCACGTAGTAGAAAGCCGGCCAATAGCCGTTGTTGTAGGCGCTCCAGGTGGCATACTTGGGGTCGAAGGCGACCGGGAAGCGCACGCCGTCTTGCTGCACGGCGTCGCGCACGTTGGCGATCTCGCGCTCGAAGGACAGTTCCGGCGTGTGGATGCCCAGCACGGTGAAGCCGGCGTCGTGGTAGCGGTCGTACCAGGCTTTCACGTGCGGCTGCACGTGGATGCAGTTGATGCAGGCGAAAGTCCAGAAGTGGACCAGCACTACCTGCCCGCGCAGTTGCTGCAGTGTCAGCGGCCCGGAGTTGATCCACTCGGTGATCCCGACCGGCTCCGGCGCGCGCCCGAGATTTTGCAGCGAGACAGCGGCGGGCAACTTGCCCTCGACGGGGGCCGGGAGGGTGGCGGCGGGCGCCTCTTTAGCGGCAGGCGCCGGGATAGCGGTGGGGGCGACGGGCACGGCGGGGGGCTGCGCTTGCTCGGTCATAGCCGGGGACTCCTTCTGCATAGCGGGTTGCGCGGGCGCCGGGGTCGCGGGCGCGACCGTGGCCGCCGGGATGTTGGGGGCGGGGGCTTGCAATGTGCGTAGTTCCTGCGCCACCGCCGGCTGCTGCTCGACGCTGTAGAGCCGGGTGCTCCAATCGGCGGGGAGGGCGCCCGCCACGGCATCCTGCGCACGCAGATCGAGGTTGAACAGGATCGCCAGGCAGGCCAGCAGCATCAGGCCGCCGAAGGCGCGCTGTATACCGTCACGCCGGGCGGCGCCGCGCATGCGCGCCACCAGCGCCCGGCTGCCGTAGCCGATGAGCAGCAGAGGCACGCCCGCGCCGATCGCGTAGGCCAGCGCCACGGCAGCCGTCACCGGCGATGCGCCCCCGGTGGCGGCCAGCGCCAGCACCGCGCCCATGATCGGCCCGGCGCAGGGCGCCCAGATGAGGCCCAGGCCCGCGCCCAGCACCAGCCCGCCGGCAAAGTCACCGCGCCGGGTAGCCCCGCCGGTGGCGCGAGCGCCCAGCCGCGCCAGCGGCGCCAGTCGCGCCTCCAGCCGCCGGCCCAGTGCCGGGATCAGCAAGGCCAGCCCGCAGCCCGCCAGCGCCAGCACCGCGGCCCCGCGCAGTGTGCTGGTGGTCAGACCGAGCGCCGCCAGCGTGGAGGCCAGCACCACGCTGAACAGCGTGAAGCTGATCGCCAGCCCGGCGACGATCCCCAGGGGCCGGGCGCGCCCGCCGCTGCTCGCCGTGCCCAGCACCAGGGGCACCACCGGCAAAATGCATGGCGAGAGGATCGTCAGCACTCCGGCCACGAAGGCAACCAGCAAGAGGATCAGCACGGCGGTACTCCTTTGCGCTGCGGCGGCCCGCCCGCGCGGGTGGGGCGGTTATAGACAGAACAGGCGCGGGGCCGTGAAAGTTCCCCGCGCCTGTTGCCCTGCCGGTCCGCGTATCGTCGCTCAGTCCGCCGCCGGCAACGTCGCCAGCCAGTCGCCGATGAGCCGGACCAGTTCCGCGGGCCGGTGCAGCGGGATGTCGTGGATGGTGTCGGGCAGGGTGACGATGTGGACGTTGTCGTGCTGGGCGGCTTGCGCCAGCGTGCGCTGCTTGGCCGCCTGGAACGGGTCGGCTTCGTCCACGGGCTGGGGCGACTCGGCCAGAATGCCCAGGATGGAGCAGGTCACGCGGTCGAGCACGGGCGCCAGGCGCTGGTCCCACATAGCGTGCAGGATCGCCATATGCCGGGCGCGCGTCAGCCGCGGGCGCACCGTGCCGTCGGGTTGCTCCTCCATGAGCGAGCGAAAGAAGCGGCGGCGAAAAGACTCGTCCAGCGTGCCCAGCGGCCCTCCGCCCATGTGCCGGACCAGGTCGTCCAGGCGCAGGTGCGACAGATCGGGCGGGGCCAGCCGCTCGGCGGTCTCTTCCCAGGTGGCGCCGGGGCGCGACTGCATATCCACCAACCCGCCGTCCACCAGCACCACGCCGGGGCAGGCCGGATCCTGCGCGGCATAGGTCAGCGCTACCCCCGCGCCCCAGGAATGGCCGATGACCACCGGGGCACGCCAGTCCAGAGCCGCGACGGCCCCTTGCGCATCTGCTACAATAGTAGGGAAGTCATAGCCGTCGTCGGGCTTGGCGCTGGCACCGTGGCCGCGCTGGTCCAGCGCCACCACGTGCCCGTAGTCCGTCAGCCGGGGGGCGACCAGGTCCCAGATGCGCGCGGAGGAGGCCAGGCCATGCAGCAGCAGGATGGGCCGCCCG
>DASSGZ010000170.1:0-2503 GCA_035693165.1 Chloroflexia bacterium
CGCCGCCGGGATTGCCGGATCGGCGGGCGGGCGAGGGATCGCGGGCGGGGGGATGCTGTTTAGCCGGACAGCCCGGTGGCGGTGGCGCGCGCCGCCGCGTGGCCCAGCGCCCGGATGGCGGGGAGGAGGCCGGCAAAGCGCGCGTCGTGGGTGACGCCCTGCCGGTAGCGGGCGTAGATCTGCTGGGCGATGACGGCGATCTTGAACAGGCCGTAGACGTAATAGAAGCCGATGTTCCCCACGTCGCGCCCACCGGCCTGGGCATAGCGCTGCACCAGTTCGGCGCGAGTCAGGTTGCCGGGCAGGGTGGTGGGACCGAAGCGCATGGCCTGCAACTCCGGCGGGTCGTCGGCCTGCACCCAGTAGCCGAGCGTGGTGCCCAGGTCCATCAGCGGGTCGCCCAGGGTCGCCATCTCCCAGTCGAGCACGGCGCGGATGCGCGGCAGATCAACGGGGTCGAGCACCATGTTGTCGTACTTATAGTCGTTGTGCAGCAGGGCCGGGGCCGCCTCCGGCGGGATGTGCGCGGCCAGCCACGCGGCGGCTTGCTCGATTTCGGGGATGTCGTCGCTGCGGGCGCGGGCGTAGCGCGCCGTCCAGCCCATCACCTGCCGGCCCACGTAGCCCGCCGGGTGGCCCAGGTCGCCGAGGCCCGCGGCCCCGTAGTCGAGCGCGTGGATGGCGGCCAGGTTGTCGATGGTCGCTTCGGCCAGGCGGCGCATGGTGGCCGGGGGCAGGGCCAACCCCGCGGGCGGGCGGGCGCGCAGGATCACGCCGGGCACGCGCTCCATCAGGTAGAACGGCGCGCCCAGCACCGTCTCGTCGGCGCAGTAGACCAGCGGGCGCGGCACCCGCGGATAGACCCGCGCCACCCCCGCCAGGGTGCGGTACTCGCGGGCCATGTCGTGGGCCGAGCCTTTGCCCACGCCGAAGGGCGGGCGCCGCAACACGACCTCGCGCTCGCCGATGCGCACCAGGTAGGTGAGATTCGAGTAGCCCTGCGGAAACTGTTCCACCTGGACCGGTCCGGCCAGATCAGGCGCGGTGGTCGCCAGATAGGCGGCCAACCGCTGCGCGTCGAGTTCCTCGCCGGGCCGCACGGCCTGGGGCTGGTCCAGCCAATCGGCCACGCGTTAGCTCCTCTCGCCGTCCGCGCGGCCCGCGTCCACGCCGTAGTCGCGCAGGATCTGCCGGGCCACGGCGGCTTTGTGGACCTCGTCCGGCCCGTCGTAGATGCGCGCGCCGCGCTCATGGCGGTACCAGTAGGCCAGCGGCGTGTCGTCGGTCATACCGAGCGCGCCGTGGACCTGGATGGCCCGGTCAAGCACCTGCTGCAACACCCCGGCCACGAAGAACTTGATGATCGCGATCTCGGTGCGGGCGGCCTGGGCGCCGGCCTGGTCGATTTTGGCGGCGGCGTCGAGCACCAGCAGCCGGGCGGCGTTGATCTCGGCGCGGCTCTCGGCGATCCAGTTCTGCACCGTCTCGCGGCGGCCCAGGGGCACACCGGGCGCGATCTCCCGCCCGGCGGCGCGGGCGCACATCAGGTCGAACGCCCGCTCGCAGATGCCGATCCAGCGCATGCAGTGGTGGATGCGCCCTGGCCCCAGCCGCGCCTGGGCCAGGGCGAACCCGGCGCCCTCGGGCCCCAGGCGGTTGGTTTGCGGCACGCGGCAGCCCGTATAGCGTACCTCGGCGTGGCTGGCGTAGCCCGCGCCGGGTTCGCCCATCACCGGCAGGTTGCGCACGAGCGCGAAGCCCGGCGTGTCGGTCGGCACGATGATCTGGCTGGCGCGCTCATGGGGCCGGGGCACGTCCGGGTTGGTCACGGCCATGACGATGGCGAACGCCGCGCCGTCCGCCGCCGAGGTGAACCACTTGTGCCCGTCGATCACGTAGTCCGGGCCGTCCACCACGGCGCGGGTCGCCATCCAGACGGGGTTGGAACCGGGGTAGTCGGGCTCGGTCATGGCGAAGCAACTGCGGATCTCGCCGCGCACCAGCGGGTGCAGCCACTCCTTCTGCTGCGCCGGGGTGCCGTGCGCGATCAGCAACTCCATGTTGCCGGAGTCGGGCGCCTGGCAATTGCAGAGGTAGTGGCCGATGGGGCTGCGGCCCAGTTCCTCGCTCACGCGGGCAAACTCCAGCAGCGACAGGCCCAGGCCGCCGAACGCGACCGGGATCTGCGGCGCCCACAGCCCCGCCGCCTGCACGTCGCGGCGCAGGGCGTCGAGTTGCGGGCGCACGGCGGGGAACGGCGCCCGCAGGAAGGCGCGCTCGGCGGCGCGCACCGGGGCGGACGCCATGAACGCGCGCAGGGCGGGCAAGATCGTGTCCAGGCGGGTCGATGGGGCCGGTTCCAAGAAGTCCTCCATAGCGGCGGCAGCCAGGCTCGGGCCTCAGCATAGCACGCCCCCCGCGCGGCGTCAAGCGCGCTCCGTTTCTCAATTCACCGCAAAGACGCGAAGAACGCGAAGGTTAGCTTGCTTGTGTAGCGCGAGCG
>DASSGZ010000171.1:0-10886 GCA_035693165.1 Chloroflexia bacterium
TCTTCCCCATGGCGATCCCCGTCAACTCCTGCCCAATCCCCAGCCGCTCCAGTTCCGCACGCACCCAGGCCCCCGCACTCTGCCCCCCGCGTCCGGCCGCCTTCAGCTCCCAGGCCCGCCGCAACAGCTTGCGCGCCACCAGCGCCGCATCGGCATGTTTATCCCCCTCCTGCCGCGTCAGCACATGCCAGATCACGACCAGCAGCTTGCGCGCGATCGCCACAATCGCTTTGTTCTCGCCTACCCGGCGCGCCAGCCGCGTGTACTGCCCCTTCCAATAGGGATGACAGCCCACCGCCGTCCAGGCCGCCTCGACCAACACCCGGCGCATCTCCCGCCACCCCTGCTTGGTGATCCGTCCCGTGTAGGCGACTTGCCCACTGCGATGCACGCTGGCGCCCAGCCCACTGTAGCCCACCAACTGCTTGGCCGTCGGAAACCGCTCGATGGCCCCAATCGCTCCCAGCAGCACGAGCGCGTTATGGACTTTGAAGCCCGGCAACTGCAACAGGTAGGGCACTTGCGCGACCCACGGAGCCTGTTGGCTGACCTGCACCAATTCCGCATCCAGTTCGCTAATCAGCGGGGTCAAGCTCGTCAGCAGCGTGAAATCCTGGCGCACCGCCAGGCGCTCCGTCGCATTCAGGGCCAGGCCCGTCCACCAGGCCCGCTGGGCCGGTACGAAGGGGTCGCCCACTGGCGGCACCAGGCCATGGGCCAGCAGGATCGCATGCAAGCGGTTGCGCACCTGCGTCCGTTGGCGGATCAGCCGCTCGCGCTGCGCGACCAGGGCGCGGAGTTCCCGCACGGGCAGGGGCGGCACCCAGACGGCCGGGATCAGGCCGGCGGCCAGCAGCCGCGCCAGGACCAGCGTATCGCGGTTATCGGTTTTCACCCGGCTAGACGCAATGAGCTTGACCTGAAGCGGGTTCGCCACGGTGACCGTCGCCACGAGGGGCACTAACTGGTCATAGAGTTGCCAGGTATGGAGCGTCGCTTCGAGTACGACCTGATCGGTCGGGCGCAGGTGCTGGCGGCACCAGCCGGCAAACTCGGCCAGGAGCACCCGTTTCGGGTGCATTACGATCTGTTGGGCGGCATCGACGGCCGCGACGGCGAGATAGCTCTTATGTACGTCCAGGGCGACAAACCGCCCGGCGGGCAAGACTGGAGCATTCATCGCACCCTCCTTATAAGTAGAAGGTTCCAGCAACAGCGCGCTGAGCGCGCCGGAGGCGCGTGTTTGCGGGCAGTAGCGAGCAGTCACCAATACGCGTTCACCCCAAGGTAGGGTCCCGCAGTTGAGTCAATGCGGACGGGCAGCCAAACAAAAGTACGGCCTCCAACGACCATGGTGCAGTACGGCCAGCCCTCACGCCACACGCCCCGTCTGCGTTTCCGTCCGCTCAACACGGACCGGACCAGCAGACCGCGCGCCTTCGTAACTACATACTAACAAAATCGCGCATGAACCAAGATCGGGGGCGCACTTCAGATCGATTTTCCCCGTGAACTCGGGGATGGGTTCCATGGTCCGGCCAACGTAACCCAGGCGCTCCGCTTGTGGCAAATATGCAATCTGCCGGAAGCCAGTTTTGTCGATAAGCTGTATGAGGCCCGTGCGGTCCTTCGGGAATACCAGGGCAAGCAGGGGCTCGGACGCATCGACAATAAGATGGCGTACTGGTTTCGGATCCTAGAAAGCCTGATCGGCATGCCGGCCCCGCAGAATCCAGAGCCGTACCCGTTGCGATCCCAAGTAGCTGACACAGTACCCCGTTCCGGCACAAGTGGTGGCGGTACAAGGCATCCTGTATACCAGAGCCCAGGGCGAGCTAAGAGGGCTTGACATCGTTTGGTTGTGTGAGCAATGTTCCAGTTTGACACTATATTTCGGGATTTCGCAAAGTTGGAGGGTTCCGTTTTGGCACGTTACACATGGTGATCGCCGGGTGCAGCGTTCCACATTGGCACGAAACAATGAGCTTTATCACCTTGCCGGCTTGACAATACCCCCATCGTATGCTAATGTTCCATATTGGAACCTGCCAAAGGGAGGATCCGGAATGGATGAAGCGCCGGCGGGCCCTTTCGGGCCCCGCCCGAAAACCGAAGCCATTGAGTTTGAAGGGGATCGTCTAATTGCCGTCCGGCTGGAAGGAGAGGGCCTTGCCGTCCCGGTGCGGGAAATCTGCCAGGCCCTCGGGTTGGATATCGACACCCAGAGTACGCGACTGCGGGAACATGATGTCCTGGCGCAAGGGTTACGCGTGGTGCGGGTGCGTTATGGCGAGCGCCTACGTTCGCTAGTCGCGATCCTCCACAAGTATATTCCCTTCTGGTTGGCGACGATCTCGCCGCATCAGGTGCGCGCGGCAGTGCGGCCCAAGCTCGTGCGTTATCAGATTGAACTGGTGGACCTGCTGGCCGCCATCTACGGCGGCGACGTACAGGCCACCTGGCCTGCACCCGGGGATACCCGCCTGCTCGCGCTTCAACAACAACTGACCGATGCGGTCCAGGAGGTGCGCTTGGCCCGCGACGCCCTCCTGGCGGCCCACCAACACGTCCTCCAAGATATCGCGGCTCAGGAAGCCCAGCTGACCAATATTGAGGGGCTGCTGGATGCACAATTCACGACTATCGAAGGGCAGGTGACCGCGATCCAGCAGCAACTCGCTGAACACACTACCATTACCGGGCCGCAACAAGAAACGATCAAGCGCGGCGTCCAGCGGATCGCTGCGCACTATCAACGCCGCACGGGCCAGGAAATCTACAGCCGGCTCTTTAGCCAGTTCTGCCTGGATCTCGGCACGCCGCGCTACGATGCGCTGCCCGCTGGGCGCTACCAAGCGGCCCTGGCGTGGCTGGCAAAGCAGGCGGCCGCGTACCTGCCGGATGATCCGGACGCCTTACCGCCCTTGCAGGATGCCTTGTTGTAAACAACCCCAGCCCTAAAGGGCGGGGCTTTCGACTGGCGAAGCCTGCGGACCAAGCAGGGAACCCGCCGTCAAGTCTGGCCGGTTTACAGCGGCCCGGCTACGAATATTCATAGCCGCGATGTGGTCAGCTAGTCCAGCGAAGCCGCACTACACACAGAGAAACTTACTTTGCGAGGGACGGTTTGCTTTATCGATACACCCGCAGGCCGGGCACGTGCGACTGGTGTTGCGCGGATCAACGAGTACCACCGGTACACCGACCATGCGCGCCTTGTATTCGATAAAGGATCGCAACTGGTAGAACGCCCAGGAGTGATGGATACGCCGCTGCGCCTTGCGAACCGTGATCCGCACACGAATGCCCTTGAGGTCCTCAAGCGCAATCGCCCGCTGCGTGTCTTTGGCGTGCGTAACCAACTTCTTACTGAGGTTGTGGTTTACCCAGGACGCGAACCGGGTTTCCTTGCGCCGTCGCTTGTGCAACAGTCGTTTCGCGGCGCGCGTCCCCTTACGTTGCAGTTTCGCCCGCAGGCGCGCATGACGCCGCCGCAAGCCGTTAACCTGTTTGCCGCTATAGATATGACCGTCACTGTCTGTCGCGATGTTGGTGATGCCCAGGTCCACGCCCAACAGATCATCGGCTTCACCCGGCGGGGGTTCGGTATAGTTCACCGTCGTCGCCAGGTACCACTGCCCATCGCGATAGATGAGATCGGTTTCGCCTTGTTGCGCGGTCAGCAATCGGCGGGCGCGCTCATCACAGAGGAAAGGGATACGCTGCCGTCCGGCAACTGTCCAGATGGACACGGTGTCTCGGCCCCAACTCAAGATTCGCTCGTCAAAAGCGATACTCCCCAATGGGCGGAACACCCGCTGCCGTTTGTGGTCAAGCTTGTAGGCGTCCGCAACTTTAGCAAACAGCCGCACTACTACTTGTGCCGACAAGCCCGAGGTTGCGCGGATCGGGTAGTACAGCAGCTTGTGCAACTGGTACTGTCCAAACGTCTGCTCTTTCCAGGCGTAGGCGCTGATCGCGTTGGCCGCAGCATTCGCCGCAAGAAGCGTTTGCCGCAAGGCATCCACTTGCTCAGGAGTGGGTTGCAGTTTCACGGTCACAGTCAGTTTCATGTTCTCAGTATATCTCAAGACTTGAAATGTGGCAAGGCGGCAGGGCTGGGGTATACCCCACCTCCCGTGGCTAAAGCCAGGGGTATCCGCCGCTGTCGCACTAGCGAAGGAAGATTTTGATGACCCGTAGTGCAGACCTGGATCGGCAGATCGGAATGGCGCTGCGGGAGGCGCGCTTAGTGCGCGGGGTGACCCAGGAAGAACTCGCGCAGGCCTTAGGAGTCAATCGGACAACGATTGCCCGCTATGAAAGCGGCCTGCGCAGCTTACCGGTGAGTGTGCTGCCACGGCTGGTCACGCTCCTGGCGGTGCCGATCACGGATCTGGTACCAGGCCCAACCGCCACGATGGGGACTGCGCCCCCACCGCAGTTGCGCCCGCCCGAGCACGCGGCGCTCGAAACACTGGTCCGGGTGCTGGAGCAGCACCCGGATTTGCTGCCCGCCGTGTTGGAGAGTGTGGAGACGCTATTGCAACGGGCCGGACGCCCGCTGTTTGGCGGCAACCAGATTCCGGATGAGGCGTAAGTCCATTAAACAGGGATCTGGGGCAGGCTATGTCGTTGCGCATGGTGTGGGAGAGTTAGAGTGGGGTCAACGGTAAATCTGCGGCAAGCCCTGGCCCAGCAGGTAGTCGCGGCCTTTCATGGGGGTGCGGCGGCCATCTCGGCTACGGAACTGATAACCGTCCTGCGCCGGCAGGGGATTAGCGTGGACCATGCTAGCGTGATGACGCTGCTGGAAGCCCTAGAACTGCGCAACTGTGTGCAACTGGCGCGGAGTGACGCGGAGAACGTAGTACTTGGTATCTACCCGGCGATCCAGCAGTTTCTCTGAGCTACGTTCCGTTCTTTGTTCGGCATCGTTACCACAAATGACCCGTCTGCCTCGATCTGGTGACAGGTGACTTGTAGCCATGGATGGACCACATTCGCTGAGCTTCAGCGCTTGGCTCAAAACCGTTCGCGCCATGCGGGATTGGACCCAGGCGGACCTAGCCGTGCAGGCCGACGTGGCCGTCGAATCGGTGCGCCGCTTCGAACAGGATCCCGAGAGTCGCCCCTCCAAACGCAGCGCGGCTTTGCTTGCCGGCTGTCTGGGGATTCCCCCGGAAGAACAAAACGCCTTTGTGCTGTGGGCGCGCCGCAGGCCGAACGCGGCCCCGCCCCCCAGCGTGATCGCTGCTTTCCGCCCACGCCGCGGCGTGGGCAGTCACACTGCGCTGCCGACCCCGCTGACTCCCCTGATTGGCCGGGAGCAGGATATTGCCACTATCCTGGCCCAACTGCGTGACCCCACGGTTCGCCTCCTTACCTTGACCGGTCCCGGTGGGGTGGGTAAGACCCGGCTGGCATTGGCCCTCGCTGAGAGGATTAACGCCGCGACACCAGATCGGGTGGCCTTCGTCGAGTTGGCCTCCATCCGCGACCCGGCCCTGGTCTTGCCCCGCATTACCACGGCGCTCGAACAAGCGGCGTCCGCTCCGCTGACCCGGCCGCAGACGGGTGCCCAATTGCTGGTAGTGGACAACTTTGAGCATCTGCTCGCTGCGGCCGATATCCTCCCGCCCTTGCTGAACCGCATGCCGACGTTACAGATCCTGGTCACCAGCCGGGAGGTCTTGCATCTCTACGGGGAACACGAGTACCCCGTCCTTCCTCTGGCGTTGCCTACATTCTGGAACGTGCCGGCGTTGGAGGAATGCCGGCGGATCCCGGCGGTGCAACTCTTTGTCAGTCGAGCCCAGGCCGTCCAACCCCAGTTCACCTTAACCGAGGACAACGCACCCGAAATTGTGTTGATCTGTTGTCACATGGATGGGCTGCCGCTGGCCCTGGAACTAGCCGCCGCCCGCATCAAGACCTTCACCCCCGCCGCGTTACTGGCCCGCATGGCCGATCGGTTTGGGCTCTTGACCCGGGGGCCGCGCGATCTCCCCGAGCGGCAGCAGACGTTGCAGAATGCCATTGCCTGGAGCTATCATTTGCTGGATCCCACCGAGCAGCAGTTGTTCCGGCGATTGGCGGTCTTTGTCGGCGGTTTTACCGTGCCCGCGGCGGAGGCCGTTTGCGGCAGCGAGCCGCACGACACGTATGGAACTATGTTGGACCGGCTGGTGGCCTTGCTGGATAAGAGTCTGTTGCGGCTAACTACCGACGCGCTGGGAGAACCCCGCTTCGAGATGCTGGAAACCATCCACGACTACGCCGAGGTCCGCTTGCGGGAATGCGGGGAGGACGACTCCATGCGGGCCCGGCATGCGGAGTATTATACGGACTTGCTCAACGCGGTTCGTGCGAAGATGGACGATCTAAGCGTGGCCACCCAGGATCAGGATTTGCAAATCCTCGATCAGGAGAAAGCTAATCTGCGAGCCCTGCTGAATTGGGCCTTAGCCAATGAGCGGACGGACCTCACCCAGCAGGTCGGCGAAGCCTGGTGGGAGCTGGGGTTGGGCATCTTCTTGGACAGCCCCTCCGCCTCCGGGTGGGAGTTGGTATAATTATAATGAGCCTCCGATTCGCCCTATTCTCCAGGTAATATCAAAGTAGTAGCAGTGGCTGCTGATGCACGTGCACTGATACTGTGAGTCATTTTGCAGTTCTTGAGCCCCGGCTTCGAAGAAGCCTTGCAGCACCTCTGGATGCGCTGGAAAATCGTCCAATGTGAAGCGCCAATGCCGCGGGGCCAGTTCCGCCATTTCGAAGCTCCCAAAGTTGTTGCCGGCGGCAAAGTTACGCGGGATTCCCCGTAAAATCCATTCGATGCTGGCTAAACGCATCGCAGTGACCATCACCCTGGTTACCGGCGTCTGCACAAATGAGGCGTGCAGGGCGCGTCCCATTAGGCGGCGGCCTTCCTCGACCGGCAAATCTACCAAACATTTTTCACAGATTACGTCAATGAGGCGATTGGCGATCAGCAAAGGATGCTCGCGCCGTCCCCAATAGGGCGCAAACTCCTGCTGGATCTCGGTGCGCAACGCGGGGGTTAAATAGGGTTGGGCGATCCGTAAGCCAAGATCAAGCGGCATGCGGATCATCTTCTCGGCGTCGGGAATTCGGGGCCGGGCAATGCGCACCGTGGATCCGGCGGGGGTGTACTTCAAAACCATAGCCGCATCAACCTCCTGTTGGTCGCTTCAGGACTCTCATAAAGATCGCCGGGCTGGCTAAGGAAATGGGTGGGCGCAGCAAATGAATCACTTCGAGCATTCGTTGGTATAGCCTTTTATCGCGCGGTGCCTGGCGAATGATCCGATCAATGTAGCGATGGGTGATCTGCATGAAGAGAGTCCGGCGGCCTCCGACTGCTTGCGGGTAGCGGAAGTCCTCCCCGGTGGCCAGCAGCCAGATCGGTTGATTCACGCGCGCCAACTCGCGTTGGAAGCGTTGGGCCGGCCGCTTGTCCTTGCTGGAAGGCGCTCGCCGCTGCCTCCGGAGCCAGCGATCAAGGGTCAGGGCAGCCAAGGCAGCCGCGGTCATCCCTTGTCCATAGACCGGGTTCAAGGCACACGCTGCATCACCCAACACCACAAATCCCTCCGGCCAGCGCGCCAGACGCTCATAATGGCGGAGCCGATTCTCCGTGGTGCGGTTGCCACTAATCGGGGAGAGAGGTTGGGCATCCTTGATGGTTTCGTACAGCAAGGGATCCCGCAAACTGCGCGCAAAGGCGAGAAAGCCCCTTTCGTCGGTTGGGGGATAGTCACCCCCCGCCCCGGAGAGCGTGACGATCCAGCGGCGGCTGTCCAAGGGGAACACGGCGCCCCCGCGGAGTTGCGTGGGCGGTACCGGTTGCATCAGCAAGCCTTCCCAGGTCGCCTCGGCAGGACGCGCGTAAATTCGGCTAGCGTAGCCAATGAAAGCGCGGATGACGGTTTCGGCCGGGGGCGGATAGCCCAACGCTTGCAGCCACTGGGGTGCCTTTGAATTGCGGCCACTAGCATCGACTACAAGGTCGGCCCGCAGAATCTCGTCAACCGCGTTCGCCTGCCGGTGGGAAATATATACCCCTGTGACACGGGCGCGACTGGCATCGGCGGCGAGCCCAGTGACTTCCGCCTCTTCTAAAAAGCGAACTTGCGGATACGTGCTTAGCCGTTGCCGGATCGTCCAATCGAGTAGGTCCCGCGGGCAGGCAGGTGTCGTAATCCCGGAACGGAACCGCACGGCCCAGCCCGTCAGCCCCAGCCAGCGCACATCCGCCGTGATATCCACATAGCGCGCGCCGTGGGCCAGCAGGTCGGTCTGCAGGCCTGGAAAGAGGCGCTCCAAAATATCGCGGCCACGCGCTAAGAGCAAGTGGACATGGCGCGCTTGCGGCAGCCCTTTCCGCGCCACCGGCGCATCCGGCAGACGATCGCGCTCAATGACGGTGACTTGAGCGAAGTGATCGGCGAGCACGCGGGCCGCCAGCAGCCCGGCCATACTACCGCCGATCACAACTGCGCTGCGGGTCGGGGGCCTAGTTGCTTGATCCACGGTTGCCTTCCTCCCTGATTCACAGTCGGCCTTCTGTAACTATAACATAGCGGCCCTTGGAAAACTGATCACTAAACTGATCAGTTTCTGAGTAGCCGGCATGATTCCGCCCCACATTTTTCCGCGCTACGCTTGACCCATAACGGCCCGCGGCCCAGTATGGAGACATACGAACGTCACGGGAGCGCGGGCCTTACTTGGCCCCATCTGGCCCCGCCCGAATTCTTCCACTCCAGATACTGTAGCCAAGCGGCTGCGGCGGGATGATCCGTCATAGTACGGCAGGATCGCATCGGACGGGGCTGCCGCAGGGCAGGGCGACAGGTTGCCGGCTGGCTTGTTAGTTCCACAGCCGCGCCAATAGCGCAGTGCAATCGTGCAGGGAGGTTATGGATGGACAGAGATGCGGTCAGCCGGATCACACCCCCAGATGTGGGGGTCATTTTACCCACGTTTTTTGGTCAAAAATACCACTATTTTAGGGATAGTTTATTATCCGCAACCGATCTAGGATAGAGCTAGGTTCGGCGTGACTGCGGACAGGGCGCAAACATACTTGCCAGTATAGATCGGTGCTGCGAGTGACGGCGGCACGACTGGGCATTACGTCGCGCCGGGCCGCAGTTAAATTATGGCCGGCGCCGAGTTCCCCATCGTTCTCATCGGGATCCTGGGGCTCCCGCAGACGCATCGTGTACCGACGTGTCCAAGGAATGTGGCCGAACTGGTGAGATGGGATCAGATCCCGACTGATGAGGACCAATTCCAGCACCCAGACTACTCTTCGGTGACAGCCTGCTGCCGGACGCCCGATGAGAGGCTTAACGCACAGAGCTGATAAATGCATTGTGCCTCGGTTGGTAGCGGACACCTGCAATTGCAGGTCTCAAATAACCAGCAGTTGCAGGTTATATCTCCGCCCCGCTTGGGCGTAGCATAGAACTACGTCCGGCACCCGCGCCGGACAGCACGCGGATAAGCCAATTAGTTTTGGTTTGGCATCGCCCATCAGATGGGTTTGTCACTGCGCTGTGTGATGTCAGCCAGTGGCTCGGTTGGGCTATATCGGGCGCCGGATTCGTCGTGACTGCCGCTGTGGGAACCGGCGGGCATGGACTGTCGGTAGGAGGTACCCCATGAACCTGGCCGAACTAGATCCACGGGACGAGTGGTGGGCGGACCTGTGTGCCGAAGTCGCCCAGGCCGCGCCCGCGCACCTGGACTCCCTGGTGGCGCCCGCTTCGGATGCTGAACCGGATGCTCCGCCGATGCCGTCAGGGACTACTGGCATCGAGGATAGTATCCGTAACTCCGGCCCGAGGACCTACGAGGCGGGCGGCGCGACCCCAGAGGATCCGGCCTAATCCGCCACAGAAAGGACCATCTCCATGTCCAAGATCCTGCGCATCTCGCTGCTGCCACGGCTGCTCTTCGTCTGCGGTCTGATTCTGGGCGTGGGGCTGCTCGGCAGCCGCTGGTGGGCCGCCGCGCCCACGCTGGCCCGTCACGTGGCTGCGCCTGCGACCACTCTGCCGCGCCCCGATCACGTCGTCATTGTCATCGAAGAAAATCACGGCTATGACCAGATCATCGGCGCCTCCGCTGCCCCCTACATCAACCGCCTGGCGGGCCAGGGTGCGCTCTTCACCGATGCCCATGGCATCACCCACCCCAGCCAGCCCAATTACCTGGCCCTCTTCTCCGGTGCGACGCAGGGCGTCCACGATGACAGTTGCCCCCATACGTTCTCTGCGCCCAACCTGGGGCGCGCCCTGCTCGACGCTGGATTGACCTTCGCCGGCTATTCCGAAAACCTGCCCGCCGTTGGTTCTACTGTGTGCGAAGCTAACGGCTACGTCCGCAAACACAATCCCTGGGTCAACTTCACCAACGTGCCGGCTACCACCAACCTGCCCTTCGACCACTTTCCCGCCGACTATCGCACCTGGCCCACGGTGGCGGTCGTCGTGCCCACCGAGGACAACGACATGCACAGCGGGTCGATCCAGCGCGGCGATACCTGGCTCCAGCAGCACCTGGACGGCTACGTCCAGTGGGCACAAACCCACAACAGTCTGTTCATCCTCACCTGGGATGAGGACGATTTCACCGCCCCCAACCAGATCCCCACGCTGTTCGTCGGCCCCATGGTTCGCGCCGGGCGCTATGCCGAAGCCATCAACCACTACCATGTCCTGCGCACCCTGGAAGACCTGTACGGGCTGCCTTACGCCGGCAACAGCGCCAATGTCCCGCCCATCGCCGATGTCTGGACCACCGCTGGTATCCCCACCGCCACAGCGAGCGCACGGACGGCGACCGCCACTCCG
>DASSGZ010000172.1:0-30549 GCA_035693165.1 Chloroflexia bacterium
GCCCCGGCGTGATGCCGTAGATCGCCCACCCGGCCCCGGTCAGGGCGTCGTAGTGTTGTCGCAACTGCGACATCTGCCGCCGGCAACTCGGTCACCAGATGCCGCGGAAGAAAAACAGCGCGACTTTGCCGCCCGCGCCGGGGACCGCGACCGGTGTGTGCGGCGTACCCTCGGCATCCGGCAGCGTGAACGAAGGCGCGGCATCGCCCACCGACAACAATGCGTTTTCCCGCGGCATGAAAGTACCTCTCCAGTGGGAATCTATCGCAGTATAAAGGCGACCTCGCTGTACTGTCAATCACGCGGATGGTACGGGCCAGGCGGGCAGATTGTGCCTTGGGCCGGGGTGGCGCCGGGCGCGGCCTACCTCTGCCGCCCGGCGTTCCTGCGGCAGCCCGCTCCTGGACAGGCCGGGCATCCCCCCTTTGGCCCATTGTTTTACACGAAAATAACTGCGCCTAAGCAAACGTTTTCATTGACAAACACTGAAAAGTTGAGTAGGATGAGCTTGCCGGTGGGCGGATGCGCAGCTTCCTCGACTTAATTCCGTTCCCACGGGCCGCGGCCTGTAGACCGTACTGCTTTACTCGCCGAACGGCAACTGCCTCGCACCCCTTGGCATCATGGGGAGTTGCATTCGGATGGAGGACTGATCATGGATAGTTGGGTCCAGATTGCAGAAAACTACTGGCGGAAGGAATCCGATATCCCCATCGGGCACGTCGTGGCCGAAATCCGCAAACAGGGGAGTACGCCCCTCTATACCACGCGGGTCGAAGTGTCCTTTGTGGATCAACGCCTGCCCCGGCACATGGTAAAGAACTCGGTCGGGCTGCAAAGCCAGGCCGAAGCCCAGGGCGCATGCAACGCGCTCGTCGCGGAGGCGGTCGCCGCGGAAGTGGTCGTGGAAGAATGGTTCTATCACGGCCCGAGTCTCGACTGACCGCGCGCCCCCAGGTGCCGTCACCACTGCAATAATAACGCCCGGCCGCACGATCGTGCGGCCGGGCCTTTTTCATCGCCGGGTGGCTGGTGGAGAACGGCAGGACTCGAACCTGCGACCCGCCCGTCTCAATCGGTAACCATCAGCCGCCGGCCCCGCGAGGCAAAACCTGGTGATGGCTGTTTAGCTGCTCTGGCCGCTGAGCTACGTTCCCCATGTGCCGGCGAGGGCGCGGTATACCGGATTCGAACCGGTGGCCTCGGCCTTGACAGGGCCGCGAGCACTCCGCTGCTCCAATACCGCCTGGCCCCCGGCCCGATGCCCGCCGGGGCCGTGACGCTCTCAGTGTACGGGATGGTTGCTGCGCGCGAAACGGGCGCGCGATGGAAACACGGATGCGGCTCGGGACGGGTTCCGGCTCCGTCGAATGGGCCGGGCACCGTCCGTGGCGGAATAGGCCATTAGCGCCGGGGGTGGTGAGGCTCGGGTGTCGAAAGGCGGCTACCAGAGGTTGGTCGCCGTGCGATACGCGTCGCGTTCAATAGCGTCGATGGTGTTCTGGATCAGGTCGATGGCGCCAACTTCGGCCAGGGCCGCCGTGGCATACGGCCCGGCCAGCGCCGCCTCATCGGGGTGCGGGCGGTCTTGTTGCGCGCAGGTCACGCGCACATACCAGCCGTCGGGCTGCTGGGCCAGCGCGCGCCGGATCGTCCAGGCGGCGCCGCCCGCGCTCACGCTCAGGGTCGCGACCGCCTCCCAGCCCCAGGAATCATAGTCGGACTCGCGCACGCCCCGGCGGATGGTCGCGGCCTGGCGCGGGACGGTGGTCCGGCCGGTGCGCTCCATCCCTCGTGTCAGCGCCACCCGCAGCCGGCTGCCGACATGATGGGAGCGCTGTACCAGTTCGCGGGCCAGGTCCGGCTGCTCCGGCAGACTCGCCACGACGAACTCGGCGAAGAGGCGCAGATTGACCGTGATCATGAATGCCACGTCGGCCAGCCGCGCCTGATCGGCGCCCGTGCCCAGCGCCCGGCCAATCGCGTCGAAATCCACCGTCCGGCTGCTCAGCGCCTGGCTGAATTCCCGCACATCGTTCGCCGCCTGCTGCGCCCGTGCTTCCGTAGGGATCGCTGCATAATGCCCGCCGGTTTCGGCGTAGGCCTGGAGCATGAGCGCGACGAGCTCGGACTGGTGCACCTCCAGAAATAGGACTACCGCGGCTTGATAGCGATCAAACATCGTTGGCTCTCCGCGCCCCTGGGCCGGTCTGCCCGCGACCGGCCGCGCGGGGCAGCCTCGTGGTTTGCTCGACAATCCTGCCGCCGGGGCCGGAGTTCTGAGTCGGGTGCGGGTTATGGCCGGCGTTGCGCGGGTGTGGCGAGGTCATGGCGGGCATACGCGGATCGGTTTCTGGTAGCTGGGATAGAATCGGGACCTGCGGTGGATCGCACCCGCCCCAGGCGGGTGGGTAGCCATTCTCTTCTATGATATAGCAAACGGGCGACCTGCACAACCCCCGGCCGTAGATCGCCAACCTTTCAATTGTTTAAGCTTTCTTGACAGCCAATCGCCGGCACGTTATCGCGAATGGATCGGATCTGGACCGCGCCGGGTGGCGGCGCGGTTGTGCCGTTGTTCCGCTAGCAGATCCAGGGCTGGGAAGCAGGGATTTGAACCCCAATCACCGGGGCCAGAACCCGGCGTCCTACCAGTTGAACGACTTCCCAATGCACGCGGGACCGGCTCGGATGCCGGCCCGGCGGGGGTGAGCGAGGGGACTCGAACCCCTGACCACCCGATTCACAATCGGGCGCTCTGCCGGCTGAGCTACGCGCACCATAGGCGATGAAACGCGGGCGGGCACGCGCTCGCTGTCGCATAGGTCGACGGCCGGATAAGCATGCAGTGGAGGGCGGCATAAGTGGTTTGCGATAACCCTTAACCTCCGGCCCGGCCATCCCGATCTTACAGGGGATACCACGGCGGGGTCAATCGCCCGCGTGGCGGAACCGGCTCAGTCCGCGGGCCGAATTTATGGGCGGCGGATCTACGCCCCCTGTCCCGTGCGGTGGATGTGGCACGCCGCTTGCTTGATATACTACGGCTTAGAAAAGTGGGATGCAGTATGGTCCCATAATCTACACGATCGAGATCGATAGCCTATTGGGGCGATCGGTTTCCCGCCAATGGATATGGAGTAGATAAGGGATAATCATGCAGACCAATGAATGCCGCCCCGGCATGGCGGTTGAGTGCCTGGGCCACCGGCTCGGCACCCTCAGCGGCGTGGAAGGCACGGGCGCCGCGCAGGTGCTCGCCATCCGGCCCGACAAAGGGCCCGCTAACGAGCCACCCCTCCAGATACCGGGCCGCTATATCGCCCAGGTGCTGGAAAACACGGTGCTGCTGAATATCACCTGCGAGGAAGCCACCGAGATTGGCCGGGGCGCGACCCAGGCGGCGGCGGTGCCGGCCCCCCCCGATGCGGAACCCGCCCCGGCAGCAGACGTCGTGACCGATATTGCCCCCGGCGAACCGTTGAGGGTGCCGCTCGTCGAGGAGACTTTGGTCCCGATGACACAGTGGCACGAGGCGGGCGCGCTGGAGATCCACAAGACCGTGCAGACCGTCACCCAGGAACTGGACGTGCCGGTGCGCTACGAAGAGGCCACGGTCGAGCGCGTGCCGCTCAACCGCGTGCTGGCCGAGGACGAACAGCCCGCGCAGCGTCAGGAAGGCGACACGCTCATCGTGCCCGTGGTGCGCGAAGAGGTCGTCGTCGTCAAACAACGCATCCTGGTCGAAGAGCTGCGCATTACCAAGCAGACACGCACGGTGACGCGCCATTTCGCGGAGCCTGTCCGGCGCGAAGAAGTCACCTTTTCCCACGAGGGCCTGGAAGCCCAACCAACCGAATCGGTACCAGCGCCACCGGAGCAGTAGCTCCATGGCGCCTTGCCGCGGGATCACCTGGGGATCCCCGCGTGCCGGCTTGACTGGCCGTGCCGTTAGAGACCCACATTCGTGCCGCCAAATAGCTAGCAAACAGCTAAAGGAGAGATCACATGACCAATCGAACTACGCAGCGTGAAACTGTTGTCGGCGTGTTTAACGACCGTGATACCGCGCAAGCGGCTATCGAGCAGTTGAAGAACGCGGGGTTCCGCCCCGACGATATCGGCATCCTGATGCAGAACAAGGAAGGCGCGCAGGACCTGGCCACCGAAACCGGCACGAAGGCCGGCGAGGGTGCCGGGAAGGGCGCCGTGACCGGCGGTATCCTGGGCGGCCTGGGTGGCCTGCTGGTGGGCATCGGCGCGCTGGCGATTCCGGGCATCGGCCCGGTGGTGGCCGCTGGGCCGCTGGCCGCAGGCCTGGGCGCCGTGCTCGGCAGCACCGCCACCGGTGCGGTCATCGGCGCGGGCGTGGGCGCCATCGCCGGTGCCCTGATCGGTATGGGTGTGCCGGAAGACGAGGCGCGGGTGTACGAAGAGCGCTTCAACCAGGGCCGCATCCTGGTAACGGTCAAGGCCGGCGCCAACCGCTACAGCGAGGCCGAGCGCATCCTGCGCAACGCGAGCGCTGAGCAGATCGACTTCCGCAACGCCGGGGCCGGCAGCTACACCCAGAGCCAGACCGGCTATGCTCAGAACCAGGGCAGCTACACCCAGGGCCAGACCGGCTATGCCCAGGATCAGAGCAACTACGGCCAGGGCAACTATACCCAGGGTCAGACCGCGGATCGCATGCGCGTCCCGGTGGTCGAGGAGACCTTGAACGTCGAGAAGGGCCAGCGCGAGGCCGGCCAGGTGGAGATCCGCAAGAACGTGCGCGAGGAGCAGGTCAATGTGCCCGTCGAATTGCGCCACGAGGAAGTGACCGTGACCCGCCACGCAACGGACCGCCCGGTGCAGCCCGGCGAGCAGGTGCTGGAGGACGACCAGGTGATCCGCGTGCCGGTGCGCGAGGAGACGGCGGAGGTCCAGAAGCAGGCCCGCGTGCGCGAAGAGATCGAGATCAATAAGCAGCAAGTCACCGAGCAGCGCAACGTGAGCGATACCGTGCGCCGCGAGGAGATCGATGTCAACACGCAGGGCAGTGTGCAGGCGCGCGAGGGCAAGGGCGGTCTCCGCCAGTCCGACCGCAGCGCCGATACTCCCTACACGGACGAGACCGATACGACGTACAATCAGAACCAGTAGGGCGCCCGCCGTTTCGGCGGCACGCTACTTTGCGCGGCCCGGATGGGAAACCGTCCGGGCTGCGCTGTGCGTGTACCTGGATGGGTTTGCCGGGTTTAGCGAGAGACCTAATGTCAGCACAATTAATCACCGGGTGTATGATCCCTGGTTGTCCCTTCGCGGCTTTATGAGTCGGAGATGACGGCAGAATGACGGCAGTGGAAATGGGGCCGCCTCTGGTCCGGGCCACGGGCCTGGTGCGCACCTTTGGCCCAGTGCGCGCGGTCGACGGGATCGACCTCGAAGTGCAACCGGGCGAAGTCTTTGCCCTGCTGGGGCCGAACGGGGCGGGCAAATCGACCACGATCAAGATGCTGATCACGCTGTTGCCACCCACCGCGGGCCACGCCACCGTGGGCGGCTACGATATTGTGCGCGAGGCCGGCGCCGTGCGCCGCCTGCTCGGCTATGTGCCGCAGGCGCTCTCCGCCGACGGCGCGCTGACGGGCTATGAGAACCTGCTGGTCTTTGCCCGCCTCTATGACGTGCCGCGCCACGAGCAGAAGGAACGGGTCTGGACGGCCCTCGAGTTCATGGGCTTGTCCGGCGCCGCGGACCGCCTGGTGCGCAACTACTCCGGCGGCATGGTGCGCCGTCTCGAAATCGCCCAGGCGCTGATCCACCACCCGCGCATCCTGTTCCTGGATGAGCCGACCATCGGCCTCGACCCGGTGGCCCGGCGCGCCGTCTGGGAGCACCTCACCCGCCTGCGCGAAGAGTTCGGCTCCACACTGTTTTTGACGACCCACTATATGGAAGAGGCGGACGATCTGGCGACGCGCATCGCCATCATGAGCCAGGGGCGCATCGCCGCGCTGGGCACCGCCGACGAATTGAAAGCCCAGGTGCCGGGGGGCGCGGCCACGCTCGAAGACGTTTTCGTCTACTTCACCGGCGACACGCTCGACTCCGGAGGCAGCTATCGTGAAACCCGCGCTCTACGACGCACAGCCCGCCGCCTCGGCTGAACCGGGCCCGGCGGGCGCCGCCCACCCCGCGCCCGCCCGCCTCTGGGACGGGCTCGTCTCCTTCCTGGTCAAGACCTGGGCGATCACCGACGTGGAAGTGCGCAAGTTGCGCCACGATCCCTTCGACCTCATCACCCGCGCGGTGCAACCGATCCTCTGGCTCACTATCTTCGGCGGCGTATTTGGCCGCCTGCGGGCGCTGCCGGCGGGGCAGGGCAGCTATCTCGACTTCCTGGCGCCGGGCATCCTGGCCCAGTCGGTCATCTACATCGCCATCTTCCAGGGCATCGCCGTGATCTGGGAACGCGACCAGGGCACGCTGCAAAAGTTCCTGGTCAGCCCATTGCCGCGCGCCGCGCTGGTGCTGGGCAAGGGCCTGGCCGCCGGGGTGCGCGGCGCCACGCAGGCGCTGACCATCTTCATCCTGGCGCTGATCATGGGCGTCCACGTAAGCCTGGCGCCGCTCGGCGTCGGCGGCGTGCTGCTGCTGGTGTTCCTGGGGGCCAACTTCTTCTCCACGCTCTCGCTGGTCATCGCCGCGCTGGTGCGCAGCCGCGAGCGCGTGCAGGGCATGGGCCAGCTTATCACCATGCCCCTGTTCTTCGCGTCCAACGCGCTCTACCCCATCAGCCTGATGCCCGCCTGGGTGGCCGTGATCGCCCACCTGAATCCGCTGAGCTACATGGTCGACGGCTTGCGCGCGCTGATGGTCGCCGGCGGGGCCAGCACGCTCGGCCTGCCGCTCGATTTCGGCGTGCTGCTGGTGGCCAACATGCTGATCGTGTCGCTCGCCGCGCGGCTGTACCCTAACCTGGTGCGCTGACGGCGGCAGGCCGGCGGGCCGCACCGAAGAGCGGCCCAGCCGTTACCCGGTTGCGGCTGTCTGCCGGTAGCGCAGGATGAGCATCGTGTAATAGAAGGCGTAGTAGCCGATGAGGAGGAAATAGACGGCCGTGGTCAGGGGATCGCTGCTGAGCTGCGACAGGGCGTTGAGGCCCGCCCCGCGCGGCGTCGTGCCCGCCAGTGTATCCACAGCGCTTAACCCGACGACCAGTTTGTAGATGAGCCGGAGCGCAAAGAGGACGAAGACCCCGATGCCGATGTACTTGTTCGGCGTGTAGTACAGCCCGTCGGGCTGCCGGTCAAATGCCGTCAACCGCAGGCCCACCCAGGCGACGCCGGCTCCCAGCGCCAACCCGATCAGATCGCCCAGCAGAAGCGGGGCGTTGGTCAGCGTGAGCAGCAGGATCGCCACGCCCAGCACGGCAAAAGTACCCAACCGCAGCGCCATGGCATTCGGGCGAATCTTCTGCCGGGTGATCAGCCCGCGCGCCCGGCGAAAAAGAGCAAACAGGATCAGGGCACCCACAATCAGGATGGTGATGGTGCCGTTGCCTTGCATAGCAGTTCTCCTTATTCCGTAAGTCCCACCCCAGGAGGCGGTGCTATATCGCCAGGCCGCGGACATCTAGATATAGCTTATACGGGGCATGTTACACCCACGTTACATCCATCCGGCACCGCCGTCAAGTGCGCGGCGGTGGGCAACCTCCATTTACTAGAAATAGTAGTACGTGATGGCATAGTACTTGCTCATACGATGGTATGGACATTCGCCCCGCATAGCCCGCCCCCGATGTTTTTAGCAGACGGACTGTGCTTATGCATGCCGGCGGGCAGCACTTGTTACGCTACCTGTATCACCGGTCAGGCCGGCGGCCCGCGGCATCGTAGGGAACCCAGGAGGTTTCACTCATGGTTAATCGGACAGCACAACGCGAGACGGTCATTGGCGTGTTCAACGACCAGATGACGGCTCAGCGCGCCATTGAGCGGCTGAAGGATGCCGGGTTCGCACCCGACGACATCGGCATCTTGATGCAGAATCAGCAGGGCGCGCAGAATCTGGCCACGCAGACCGGCACGAAGGCCGGCGAGGACGCCGGGAAGGGCGCCGTGGCCGGCGGGCTACTGGGTGGTCTCGGCGGCCTGCTGGTGGGCATCGGTGCGCTGGCGATTCCGGGCATCGGTCCGGTGGTCGCGGCGGGGCCGCTGGCCGCGGGCCTGGGCGCCGTGCTCGGCAGCACTGCCACCGGCGCGGTGGTCGGCGCGGGCGTGGGCGCGATTGCCGGCGCCCTGATCGGTATGGGCGTGCCCGAGAACGAGGCGCGCGTGTATGAGGACCGCTTCCGCCAGGGCCGCATTCTGGTCACGGTGAAGGCGGGGTTCAACCGCTACGACGACGCCTGGCGCATCCTGCGCAACGCGGGCGCGGAGGACATTAACTTCAACAACCCGCAGTACGGCACGCAACCGTACACCAACCCGACCGTCTAGTCAGGCCGGGTGGCGGGATGCCATAAAAGAGAGCCGGGTGGGTAAACCACCCGGCTCGTTTTGTGCCCTCGCGCGGGCCGGTTTACTTCGCCTTGTCGCCCGGCGTTACGCGGATCCAGCGGGCGCAGAGCACCGAATAGGCGCCGAACGCCACTAATCCGAGGGCGACTGCGCCCAGGATCCAGGGACCGAAGGATTGCTGCGCTAGGGTGGCCAGGGCGCCGTCCAGGCCTTTGGCCTGCTGGGGATTCGCCTGCAACCCGGCTTGCAGCACGAAGAAACCGAGCATAACGAACACCACCCCCCGCGCGGCCATCCCGATCCGGCCCACCCACGTCGCCAGTTTCATCTCGTTGGGACTCATCTCGCTGGACTTGAAATCCTTCTTGAAGTCGGTGCTATACGCCTGGTACATCTGGCCCAGGCCGCCGATCATACCGATCACCCCGACCGCCCCCGCCAGCCATTGCCCAAACGGCTGGCTGAGCAGGGTGGCGGTCATATCGACGCTGGCGTTCGAGTTCTCTTCGCCGCCCGCGCCCATAATAAAGCGCACCGTCGGGATCACTAGAGCCCCGTAGGACACGCCGCTGATCAGGTAGCCGATGCGCTGGGCGATGCCCTTGGGATCGGTGCCGCGGCCCAGCGGGTCCAGAATCGCGCGGATAAAGCCCCACAGCGAGTAGCCGGTCAGCCCGATGACGATCAGCACCAGCAACACCTCGCCGAACGGCTGGCGGCTGATCGTCGCGATGGCGCCGTGCTTGTCGGTCGTCGCGCCGCCCGCGCCGAGCGCGACCTGGACGGCCAGCAGGCCGACCACGGCGTAGAGGATGCCGCGCACCGCGTAGCCGAAGCGGGCCAGGCGCTCGACCCAGGGATTGGCGGCGGCGTGCTGGGCTTTGGCTTCCGCCTCGTTTTTCACGTTCTTGGCCACGGCCATTGGTTTATTCACGATATCTGGTCCTTTCCCGCCGGCCTGTGGAGTCGGCTGAGCCATGGGACAGCGCACCGGCGCGGGCCGGGATCGCTGTTGTTTTCCAGGTGAGCACGGTATACTATTTGCCGTACGCAGCCTCTACTTTCAAAAGTCGTGCCATCACGCTTTAGTAGCCTGCCGCACATCCATTGTCACTCTGAGCGCAGCGAAGAGTCTCGTCTTTTCGCCTGGAAGACGAGATTCTGAGCGCAGCGAAGAATGGCGGATGGCGGTTGACGGACCATTTAACCAGTGGATGGAGGAGAGGATTGTCCAAGCAACTCTACCTGGTGCGGCACTGCCGGGCCGCCGGCCAGGAACCCGACTCGCCGCTCACCCCGGAGGGCACCTCACAGGCGGCGGCCCTCGCCCGGTTCCTGGGCCGCCTGCCGGTGGACCGCATCGTGTCCAGCCCGTTTTGGCGCGCCCGTGCGTCGATCATGCCGCTGGCCCATCGCCTGGATCTGCCGGTCGAGATCGACCCGCGCCTGGCCGAGCGCGTGCTGGCCGGGCCCGACCCGCTGCCCGATTGGCGAGATCACCTGCGCGCCGGCTTCGCCGACCCGGACCTCTGCCTGCCCGGCGGCGAATCGAGCCGCACGGCCCAGGCCCGCGGCGTGGCCGCCCTGCAGGACATCCTGGCCCACCCGGCGCAACACACCGTGGTCGTCACCCACGGCAACCTGCTGGCGCTGCTGTTGCAGCACTTTGACGGCACCTACGGCTTCGAAGCCTGGCAGCGGCTGACCAACCCCGATGTGTTTGCCGTGGATGTGCAGGAGGATGCGGCGACCGTTCGCCGGATCTGGACGGAATAGAAGGCCGGCCCGGCCCGGTTTAGCGTGCCTGGCCCGCCGGCGCGGCCCCTTGCAGGCTCGACGGGAAGGGCACCACGGGCCGCAAGGCCACGGGCGGGACGAGTGGCGAGCCGGGCAGCGCCACGGCGAATGTGTGTTCGCCGGGGGGGAGTAGCAGCGGCGTGGGGACGGCCACCTGCCGCCCGTCGGGGGTGCTCAGATCGAGCGTGGGCCGCAGGCGGCTGAGCAGCGGATAGGTGTAGGGATTGGTGATATGCACGGTGAGGCTATTGGCCGTCTCACCGGGCGTGGCCGTGATCTGCAGGGTGGTCGCCGCCGGGCGCGGGTCGAGCGCGTACAGGTAGTCGTCGCCGTAGGTGCCGGACGGGAAAAGCCCCACCTCGTGCACTTGCGGGAACCGGGCCAGCCCGGCCTGCACCCGCGCCCAGGCGCTGGTCTTGTAGTTGGCCGCGTGGTAGAGGATATAGCGCACGTCCAGGCTTTGCAGCAGGCCCAGTTGCTCGGCGGTGAAGTCGGCGTATTGCGAGTCGATGAACGTGAATATCTCCGTATACGTGGCCGGGCGGAAGCCGCTATAGCCGCTGACCAGCGGGTGGCCGTGCCAGGTCTGGTAGTACATATGCGTGGTCTCGACGGTGGGGTCGCGCAAACCGAGGCCCACCGGCATCTCGATCAACACGCCGCCGTCCGGGTGGTCCGTGAGCCAGCGGTAGACCGGCGGCAACTCGGCGGCGGTGGCGGGCATAGGCGTCAGCGCCAGCGGTGCCACCTGCTGCTCCACCCCGATCATCACCGCCAGCGCCCCCACGATCAGCACGCGCATCCACCGGGCGGCAACCTCTCCCCCGGCCCCTCCCCGCCGCGGGGAGGGGAGCACGACAGCGCCCCTATCTCCCCCTTCCCGCACCGGGAAGGGGGGCGGGGGGGTTAGGCCCGTCGCCCGCCCGGTCAGCGCGGCCAGTACGCGCACGGTGCCCAGGCCGGCGAAGACGGCGAGGCCCAGGTTGACCAGCACCATGGCCCGAACGGGGGCGCGCAGCGCCGTGGCGCCGGGCACCTGGGCCAGTAGCGCGTAGGGCAGCGGGATGCGCCACGCGCCCAGATCCAGGCTCGGACCGAGCGTGAGCAGCCCCGCGAGCAGGGTCAGGGCGGCGTAGAAGCCCGCCTCATCCAGGAACGGCCCGGCAGCGGCGGGCGGTGTGGCCTTGCGTCGCGCCTGGCGCCATGCGCCGTATGCGCCGATGGCGGCGAGGATCAGCGCGGTGAACCCGGCGAAGAGCGGTTCAGGGTCACTGTGCGGCAGTAGCAGGGCATAGGTGCGGTTGTGCAGCGACACGCCGATGTAATCGAGCGGCTGCGCCGACCACGTCGCGATTTCGTCCGCGCTGCGGGCCAGGCCCAGCACGCGGTTGGTCTCCCAGTAGGGCGCCGTGACCGCGACGATGACCGCGCCCACCAGCAGCGCGACCACCAGCAGTTGCGCGGCCAGTTGCCTCCGCCACGCGCCCGGCCAGCGCCAGACCGCGCGGATCGCCAGCCCCTGCCAGGCGAGATAGGCGACCACGGCGATCAGGAAGTAGGCCAGCACGTAGAACGTGCTCAGCGTCTGCCCGATCAGGGCCGCGGCCAGCCCCAGCGCAACCCACCAGCGCGGGCCGCGCGAGTCAGGATGCAAAAGGTAATGCAGCGCCAGCAGCCCCAGCGGCAGCCAGTAGGCCGAGAGCAGGTTCAGGTGGCTGAGGTGGGCCAGGGTGTAGCCGTTCACCGCGCAGATCATCCCGCCCAGGATCCCGCCGAGGACGCTGCCGCTCAGGCGCCGGATGAGCAGGTAGGCGGTGAAGCCGACCAGGGCCAGCGTCACCCACATCAGCAGGTTCAGGAACAGCAGATGGTTATCGGCCAGCCAGAGCGGCGCCAGCAGCACGCCCGGCAGCAGGCTGGTATCGGTAAAGGTGACGGGATTGGGGAAGCCGTGGAAGATCGGCCCGGCGTAGATCTGCGCCGGATCGTGGGTGACGGCGGTGGCGAGCCAGTGCAGCGTCCAGACGAACAGCGCCGGGTCGCCGGCATCGCGCAGCGAATCGGCGGCGTGCGGCAGTTGCGGCCAGGTGACGAGCGCGGCGACGACCAGGAACAGTAAGAGCGCCAGCGGCGTGGCGACCCGCTGCAAAAGCGGCGCGGGTACGCGGGCGGGCGACTGGCCCGGCGTGGCCCCCGGCGCCGCGGCGGGCGGTGAGACGGTCATGCGGGGCGCGACAGATCAGACCCCGCCCCGGCCGGCGGCGCGGTCGTCGGGGCCGTGCATGTCCTTCTGGCTGTCGTGGACAGGGCCGTACTTCTCGGCCACCACTCCGGCGGCGCGGTAGGCTTCGTCCAGCCGGGCCCGGTCGCCGATGCGCGCCAGGTGCAGCTCGCGCAGGGCGTGACGGTTGGCGGGCGGGCGCTCAAATGTGCAGCCCGTCGCCTCGGCGATTTCGCGGATCATCTCGGCGCCGCGGGGATCGCTATTGAAGGCAATCTCCAGCATGCTGTACGGGGCGTCCTGATAGAGTTTGGTGATGCGGATATTCATTGGCAGTATTTCGTAGCGGCGCGATTTATCGCGCCCGTGGCGAACAGCGCCACGGGCGCGGGGCGCCCGGCTAGAGGCCGAACGGATTGATGGGCCGTTCGCCGGTGTAAATCAAAACACTCTTCAGTTCGGTGTACAGGTTGAGCGTTTCCATGCTCAGTTCGCGGCCAAAGCCCGACTGCTTGTAGCCGCCGAAGGGTAGGCCGGGAAACGCCGTGTAGGGCGTGTTGATCGTCACCACGCCCGACTTGATGGCGCCCGCGACGCGGATGGCGCGGCCCACGTCTTTGGTCCAGAGCGTGCCCGCCAGGCCGTAGACCACGTCGTTCGCCAGCTTGACCGCCTCGGCTTCCTTGCTGAAGCGGGACATGGTGACGACGGGACCGAAGATCTCTTCCTGGGCCACGCGCATCTTGTTGTCCACGTTGCCGAGGGCGGTGGGCAGGTAGTAGTTGCCCTGGTCCAGGCCGTCGCCTTCCGGGCGGCCCCCGCCGACCAGCACCTCGGCGCCTTCGCGCCGGCCTAGCTCGACATAACTGTGGACGGTGTTCCACTGCTTGCGCGAGATGAGGGAACCGATCTGCGTCGCCTCGTCCAGCGGGTTGCCGACCTTCAGTTTCGCCGCCTTGGCGACGAACATCTCGACAAAGCGGTCATACAGGCTCTCATGGATGAACAGGCGCGAGCGGGCCTCGCACGACTGCCCGGCGCTGTAGTAGATGGCCCACAACGAGCCGTTGACCGCGGTCTCCAGGTCGGCGTCCTCGAACACGATGTTGGGCGACTTGCCGCCCAGTTCCAGCGTCACGCGCTTGAGCGTGGCGGCGGCGCGGCGCATGATGTCGCGGCCCGTGGTCGTCTCGCCGGTGAAGGCGAT
Organism: Chloroflexia bacterium; assembly: GCA_035693165.1. Lineage (GTDB taxonomy): Bacteria > Chloroflexota > Chloroflexia > QHBQ01 > JAICKM01 > JAICKM01. The sequence goes on from DASSGZ010000172.1 coordinate 13,736, forward strand.
CTTATCCACGCCGGGGTGCTCGGCCAGGTAGGTGCCGATCTCGGCGCCCGGCCCCGGCAGCACGCTGACCACGCCCGGCGGCAGCCCGGCCTCGGCGCAGATCTCGCCCAGCAGCAGCGCGGTCAGCGGGGTGGCGCTGGCGGGCTTGAGGATCACGGTATTGCCCGCGGCCAGCGCGGGGGCCAGCTTCCAGGCGGCCATCATGATCGGGTAGTTCCAGGGCACGATCTGGGCGCAGACGCCGATGGGCTCGCGCACCGTGTAATTGAAGAAGGCGCCCGGCACCGGGATGGTCTGGCCCATGATCTTGGTGGCCGCCCCGGCATAGAACTCGAAATCCTCAATGGCCTGGGTGAGTTCGGCCCTGGCCTGGCTGATCGCCTTGCCGTTGTTCATCACTTCCAGCCGGGCGATCTCGTCGCTGCGCTTGCGCATGATCTCGGCGACTTTGATCAGCAGGTTGCCGCGGCGGGCCGCCGAGGTGCGCGGCCACTTGCCGCTCTCGAACGCGGCGCGTGCCGCGGCCACCGCGCGGTCCACATCTTCTTTCCCGGCCTGCGCGACCTGCGCCAGCACCTGGTTGGTGGCGGGGTTGTAGGTCTCGAAGGTGGCGCCGCCAGCCGCGTCGACCTGCTCGCCGTTGATGAACAACTTCCAGTCGGTGCGCTCCAGCGGGGCCGGCTGCGCTGCCGGCGTGTCGGTTTGGGTCATGCGTAACACTCCTTTGTGTGTGAATCGGGTCGTCGCCGCTTCGGGCGATTCTCTTGCGCGACGGGCCGGTTTCAAACCGGCCCCTACAACGCAAAATAGCGGTAGCTGTTGAATAGCCGGCGTGTCCTGCTTAGGGGACGCGCTCGATGATGGTGGCGATGCCCTGGCCGACGCCGATACACATCGTCGCCAGGCCGTAGCGCACCTCGCGGCGCACCATCTCATGGACCAGCGTGGTCATCAGGCGCGCGCCCGAGCAGCCGAGCGGGTGGCCAAGGGCAATCGCCCCGCCGTTGACGTTGACCTTGGCCGGGTCCAGGCCCAGTTCGCGGATGCAGACCAGCGACTGGGAGGCGAAGGCTTCGTTCAGTTCGATCAGGTCGAGATCCGCGATCTCCAGGCCCGCCAGTTTGAGCGCCTTGCGCGTGGCCGGGACCGGGCCGACGCCCATGTAGGCCGGGTCCACCCCGGCCACGGCCCAGGAGAGGATGCGCGCCAGCGGCTTATACTCCAGCTCGGTCACGGTGCGCCCGGCCATGACCAGCACGGCGGCGGCGCCGTCGTTGATGCCGCTGGAGTTGCCCGCCGTGACCGTGCCGCCTTCGCGGAACGCGGGGCGCAGCCTCGCCAGTTTCTCCATGGTGGTGTCGAAGCGTGGGAACTCGTCGGTGGTGACCTGCACCGGTTCGCCCTTCTTCTGCGGAATCGGTACGGGCGTGATCTCGTCGCGGAAGCAGTTGCCCTCGATGGCGTCTTTGGCCTTCATCTGGCTCTCGTAGGCGAAGCGGTCCTGCTCCTCCCGGCTGACATGCCATTTTTCGGCCACGTTTTCGGCGGTTTCGCCCATGCTGTAGGGGTAGTACATGTCGGCCAGGCGCGGGTTGGTGAAGCGCCAGCCCAGCGTGGTGTCGTACATCTGGCGGTTGCCGCGCTCGAAGCCCTCGCCCGGCTTCGCCATGACGTACGGCGCGCGGGTCATGCTCTCGACGCCCCCGGCCACGTAGGCCGTGCCCCCGTTGCCGCGGATGTTGGCCGCCGCATAGTTGATCGCGTCCAACCCCGAGGCGCAGAGCCGGTTGACCGTGACCCCGCCCACCGTGATCGGCAGGCCGGCCAGCAGGGCCGCCATGCGGGCCACGTTGCGGTTATCCTCGCCGGCCTGGTTGGCGCAGCCCAGCACCACGTCGCAGACCATGTTGGGGTTCATGCCCGTGCGGGTCATCAGCGCCTGGATCGCGCAGGCCGCCAGGTCATCCGGGCGCACATCCTTCAGGGCGCCGTTGTAGCGGCCAATCGGCGTGCGCACCGCGTCCACGATGAACGCTTCGCAGTCGAGGTTTTTGTCGAGTTCGGGGTTATGGGGGTGTTGGGCCATCGGCGTTGATGTCTCCTGATTCCAGCATGTTCCGCCCGGCGGATCGACAGCGCAGCGGTAGACTACGGCCCCTCTGTATCACCATGGGGGTCCGGTCGATCCCCCTATTATACCATAGTCATCGCTTCCCGCGACGGGTCGGGCGTTCAGCCCAGCACGAAGGGCAGGAAGCAGCGCCGCACCTCCGAGGCGCCGGTCAGGCTGGGCTCGATGGTTTGCGCGAACCACGACGGATCGCCCAGCAGGAAGTGGGCGTGCAGATCGACCAGGGCGCCGTAGCGTTCGGCCAGTTCGGCCAGCACGGTGTTCACCCGCGCGTGGTTGGCCCGCGCGATGGTGGGATCGACGCCCAGAAAGTCGCGCTGATTATCGCCGAAGCTGGGGTCATAGACGGTGCCGATCAGCACCGGGCGGATGGGCAGGTCGCGCAAGAAGGCGTCGAGCGCGGCGGCGAACACTTCGAGTCCCGGCCCGTGGTCCAGGATCAGCCCTTGCAGCAGGTCGTTGCCGCCGATGGTCAGCAGGGCCATCGTCCGGCCCTCCACCTGCAACCCACGCGCCTGCGCCGGCAATCCCGCGACCGTCGCCCCGTCGCGCGCACGGTGCTCCAGCCGGGCGGGGCCGCGGCTGCGCAGATCCTGCCCGGCGAACTCCGGGAAGCGCCGGTCGTCATTTTGCACGAGCAGCGCGCCGGGCGTGATCCCGAACTCGTTATAGTGGCCGCAATCGAGGATCGAGTCCCCGAAGGTATAGAGGGTGATCATGGTCTGCTCCTGCCGTGATGCGCCTTGGGGTAGCCCGTTGCCGGTGTAGCACCGCTTCGGCATAAACCAGGCCAAACCCCCTGCGGCATGCCAAAAAGAGCCGGGGCGGCGAGTCAGGCTCGCCGCCCCGGCTGTTATACGCACTCCGCGAATTGCACCGGAGGCGGTTATTTCGGCATCTGCTGAAGCGCGGTGTACGAGGGGCGTGGGCTGAAGTCGCGGTTGAGCACGCTCCACGGCACCTTCTCGTCGGTGTTGGGCAGCCAGGGCAGCGTGCTGAAGTTGAGGTTCCAGACACACATCACGCCCATCCAGGGATAGTCGTTCTTGCCCTTCTCGAACGCGCGGCGCAGGTAGTCGGCCTGCATCTGGTCGCTGATGACCTGGCCGTACTCGTAGCCGGGCGCCGTGTTGTAGGTGGTCCAGCCGAACTCGGTCAGCCACATCTGCTTGTTGCCTTCGCCGGCCTGCTCCATGACGGCGCGCAGGTCTTCGATGCGGCGGAAGTAGAAGCTGTTGTCGGTGCGCCAGCAGGTGCCTTCCAGGTTGCGGTAGATCTCGGGGCAGTGGCCCGTGCCGGGATTGTCCGGCCACTTCTGGTCGGGCGAGTTGTTGTTCGAGCCAGGGTGCGCGCCGAGCACGTCATAGTAGTTCTTGGCGACGCCGCCCTGGTAGGCGTAGAACTGGCGCAGGTATTCCACGTCGTTGACGGCGATGTGCGGGTCGTTGAGGCCCACCGGGGTCAGGCCGCCGGTCATGACGATGGCGTTCGGGTCGGCGTACTTGACGGCCATGTAGCCTACTTGCAGCAGATCGACGTACTGGCCCAGGTTGACCGTGCCGCCACTCTCGGCGGCGTAGTTCTGCTCGTTCCAGATCTCGTAGGCGGCGACCTTGCCTTTATAGCGGCTCGCCATCTGCGACATGAAGCCGGCGAAGGTGAACTTATCGGCCGGCATGCCGCCGTTCTGGCCCGCCCAGCCGGGCGAGCGCACCACGCTCAGGATCAGGTTGACGCCGTTGGCCTGCGCGGCGTTGACCACCGGGTCGAGCCGCGCCCAGTTGATGCGGGCCGGGGTCTGCTGGTAGTCGGCCCAGACCACCTGCTGGCGCACCCAGTTGAAGCCCGCGTTCTTCGCCGTCTGGAGCACGCGATTGCCGTCCACGTCGAACAGCCAGACGTTAAAGCCGTAGCCGGGGTGCGGGCCGCTGAGCGGGAAGTTGCCCACGCGACCGGGGCCGCCGTAGCGCCAGTCGCGGTAGTGCAGGCCGATGTTGCCCATCTCCACCTGGAAGTCGGGCGTGTTCGTCGGCACAAAAGTCAGCACGCGGCGCTCGAACGCCTGGATCAGCACGTCGGTCGGCTTGCCGGCGATCTTGACGTTGGCCCAGTAGGCTTCGCTGATCGGGCGGCCGCTGGCGTAGAACCAGGGGTTGATCAGCCGCTCATTGCGGATGCTGCCGTTGTCGTTGACCACGCCGTTCTGGTTCAGGAAGTCCCAGAAGGCTTGCGGGATGTTGTGCTTGGAGACATCGTCGTAGAAGACGTTGGTGATCTTGGGGTAGACCGTCTTGCCGGGATCATCGGTCACGCTACCGTCGCGGTGGATAACCTGGGCGGCGGGCTGGCCGATGCGCGAAGGGCTGGGCCGGGCGCCGTTGGCGTTGGAGACGCTGGCGAAGCTGGCGTAGGTCGGCGCGTTGGGGTCGTTGCTGTCGCCGGCGATCGGGATCTGGGCCGGCTGGCGCTGCTCGAAGGTGCTGTTGCCGATCTGCATTTTGCCGGAGATCAGTTCCACGGTGAGCAGGCCGTTGGTGACGTAGAAGGTGTCGTTGGGGTTGCCGGCGGGATTATTGATCTCCATACGGCTCTTGTCGAAATATTGCACCAGGTGCTGGCCCGAGCCGTCGGGCGCGTCCACGTAGGTTTCGCTCATCATCGTGCCCGGCGCGGGACCCCAGAACCAGGTGCGGGTGGTCTGGTGGGCGGCCACGGGCAGGTCGGTGCGATTCCAGACGCGCTGGAAAGCGGCATCGGCGAAAGTTGGAGCGGCTGCCGGGGCGGCCACGGGCGCGCTTGCGGGGGCCCCCGCCGGCGCCGCGCTGACGCCCAGGCTGGGCAGGCTCGTCGCCAGGGCCAGCGTCGCCATGAGCCAGGGGGAAAGACGTTTGTTCATTGAGCCTCCTTTTTGAATCTGAACAACGAGTTAGCTGCAATCGGCCTGGGGCTTCGACGGCGATGCCTGTGGTACGGCAGGCGGTAGAGTCCACCCGGCAAACACGTTGAATTATAGCCAGCGCCCCGCGCCTTGTCTATAAACGGGCCTCAGCATCCTCAACGTACAGCCCCGCCGCCGGTTGCACCCGGCCCGCCCTCCGTCTTGCGCCCGATTTGACGTAATTGTTATCTCATTTTTCGTAACCTTTTTTCCCCCGGCAGCGTCTATAGATCAAAGCGCACCGGTCTGTACTTGCGGCGGCCCCACCCCGCCGGGCGATTCCTGATTCCGGTGCCCAAGGAGGATCAATGGCAAGCCGGCCCACCATTCTCATCGCGGATGACGACCCGCGCTTGCGGAAAGTGGTGGGGCGTGCCCTCGAACTGGAGGGGTACCACGCCATTACCGCCGCCGACGGCCACCAGGCCCTCGACCTGGCGCTCCGCGAGTCGATTGATCTGCTGATTCTCGACATTACCATGCCCGGTCCCGATGGATTCAGCGTCGCCCAGCAGGTCCGCGCCGTCTCCCCGGTGCCGATTTTGCTCATCACCGCGCTCACCGCGGATGCCGGGCTGACCCGGCGCCTGGCGGGCGGGGCGGACGACTACCTGCTCAAGCCGTTCGGCATCGCCGAACTGGCCGCCCACGTCGAGGCGCTGCTCCACCCCGGTCCCGACCCCGACGCCTGTGCCGCCTCGGCGGCCTGAATCCGGCGCGCCGGGCACTCGGCGCACATATATTAGGAACTATGCGCACGGCAGGGAAACCTGCCGTTCCTTTTTGCCGCCCAACCGGCGCTGCTTCGGCAGTTGGCAGTAACGTTGGCCCCGCTGGATTCAATTTAAGGACCAAAGGGTAGCCGCAGACAGGGACCCGCCCGCCTTGGGCAGGGCGGCGCTTTGTGGTATGCTTACCAATTGAAACCATAGCAGGCCGGCGACCCGCACCGGGCGGGCCAGGCGCTGTGGCCGGCGCCGCCATCCAATTGCGTGCCACCGTAGTCGATTATATCGATTTTTTAATGTATTGTTGACGCTCTCAACACCCGGATCTTCACCTTTTGCGGCTATAATACAGCGAAGTGCGAAGGCGCGCTTTCTCACTCTGCGGCAACGGCGCCCGGACGAACCTCAACTGCCCTACTACCACGTGTTTATCGGAGTGACGCACTATGAAAGCCCCGAATAAGCAGGCGAACGTCGCGGAGACGATCAAACGCACGCTCGCCCATATGACTCGCCAGGAGATCGCGATCACGCTGATCATGCTGACGCTGCTGGTCGCCATGGTCGTGGCCCTCGGCCCGGCCACACTGGGCGCGGTCACGGGCGCGAGCGGCGCCATCGTCGTTTCCCGCGTGTTCCTGCCCGCCCGGTAGCCGATCCCTGCCTCCCGATGGCGCCGATCCGGCCCCGGATCGGCGCCGGTACCCCGTACCTCGGACATCCCATCCCGGCCAGGCGCCGCTATGCCTGCAGCATCGCCGGCGGCGCCCGGCAAGCCTTTTCGCTGGATAACTCCTCGGCATAAGGCGCGGAGCCTCACTCCGTGCCCGCCTGTTTTGCTGCGTGTGCATCGCGGCTTAGTGTAACCTCCAGGCACGTGTTGGGACCGAACGCGCTAAAGACCAACGAGTACGGCGCGATGAATCGCGCAACTACACCCAACAGATAGCTTAAACCCGCATCAGGTTCCATATTGGGCAGTCATTCCCTGCTCCTTTGGGCGCTTCCTGCCTTATCGCACCCCCTTTGGCACCGGTGAGCCACGCGCGCCGTGCGCTCGCCCCGGTCCGGCGGCAGGTTGCGGCCCGATTTCTGCTATGCTTGCCTGGCAGAACCCCAGCGGCCCGGCGTCTTACCGAGGAGGAGTATCATGGGTGACACCGCTGCAAAATCCGACATCTTTGTCTTTTTCGGCGCTACCGGCGACCTGGCGAATAAGCAGATCTTTCCCGCGCTGCAGGCCATGGTCCAGCGTGGCACGCTGACCGTGCCGATCATCGGCGTGGCCGGGCGCTCGCTGACCGACGACCAGTTGCGCGAGCGTGCCCGCCAGAGCCTCGACGCGCACGGCGGCGTGGATGAAGCCGCGTGGGCGAAGATGGCCCCGCTCCTGCACTATGTGGGTGGCGATTATCGCGACCCTGCTACCTACCAGCGGGTGAAGGCCGCGCTGGGGGAGGCGCAGCGCCCGCTCTACTACCTGGCGATCCCGCCCGATTATTTTGAGCCGGTCGTGGGCGGGCTGGCCCAGGCCGGGGCCCTGGGTGAGGCGCGCGTGGTGCTCGAAAAGCCCTTCGGGCGCGACCTGGCCTCGGCCCAGGAGCTCAACGCCACGCTCCACCGCTATCTGCCGGAACCGGCCATTTTCCGCATCGACCATTACCTGGGCAAGGAGCCGGTGCAGAATCTCCTCTTCTTCCGCTTCGCCAATGCGTTCCTGGAGCCGCTCTGGAATCGCGAGCATGTGGCGAGCGTGCAGATCACCATGTCCGAGGACTTCGGTGTGGAAGATCGCGGCAAGTTCTACGATGAGGTAGGCACCATCCGCGACGTGATCCAGAACCACATGATGCAAGTGCTGGCGCTGCTGACGATGGAGGCCCCCTCGAAGGAAGACCCGGAGGCGGTGCGCGACCAGAAGGCCGTGTTGCTCAAGGCGATCCGGCCGATCGATCCCGCCGAGGTGGTGCGCGGGCAGTACACGGGCTACCTGGACATCGACGGCGTGGCGCCCGATTCCACGACGGAGACCTTCGCGGCCGTGCGTCTGCATATCGACACCTGGCGCTGGGCCGACGTGCCGTTCTACATCCGCGCAGGCAAGCGCCTGCCGGTGCGGACGACCGAGGTGATCGTCGACCTGAAGCGGCCGCCACAGGCCGTATTCTCCACCGTGGAACCGGAACGGCCCAACTATTATCGCTTCCGGATCAGCCCGGATGTGTTCATCGCGCTGTATGCCGACATAAAGCGACCGGGCGACGCGATGGTGGGCCAGCCGACGGAGCTGGTGGCCGTGCGCGCGACAGCGGCCGATATGAGTCCGTATGAGCGCCTGTTGAGCGACGCGCTGCAAGGAGACGCCACGCTCTTTGTCCGGCAGGACAGTGTTGAGGCGGAATGGGCGATCGTGGAGCCGGTGCTGGACAACGTGGTGCCGGTGGCGCCCTACGCACCGGGCACCTGGGGGCCGCCCGCCGCGGATGCGCTGATCGCGCCCAACGGCGCCTGGATCGACCCGCCCGCCCCACCACCGCAACCTCCGCCGGCTCCTGGCCGGCCCCCGGAGCCGGCAGGATAAGCCTGGCCTTGGGCCGCCGGCAGCCGCCGGAGATGCGCAACTTCATATCCAGTCTATTGCGCCCCGACGTATGCTTGCGTACACTGGAGCCGGACCTCTACTCGGCGTTGCCGACGGTCGGGTCCGGCTCACCACGAAACTCGGCGATTACCTCGATTGGCCCCACGATGTTGCGGTTGAATTCGGCCAGATCTTCGGCGGGAATCCAGTATTCCTGGTGAATGGCGCTGCCGACTTTTTGGATTTCATAGCGGGCCAGATACTCGGCGCGCACAGCAAAGCGAGTTACGTAGCCAACTTTGGGCGTGTTGTACTTCGCGTTCCAGTCACGCGCGATCTTCGTGGCATATTCTTCATTGAGGACAGGGTAGAAGATAGGCTGTTCCGGCAGCCGCGGGGGAAAGGCGGTATAACCGCTGTCGCGGATCAGGTTTAGCTCCTTCTGTCCGACCGGCCGGTACAGCGTGATGGTGTCGCTCACGATTTAGACTACTCCTTCTATACGCGAGGCGGCGGAAATCTAGCGGTCGAAAAAGGGCACCACGTAGCCGTCGCGCAGCCAAGACTGGTAGAGGGTGCAGGCGGCGGGGACGCGCACCGTGTGGCCGTAGGAGAGGGGCGGCAGGGCGTCGGGCGCGAAATAGCCGGCGGCCAGGGCCTCGGCGCTGGGGCCGGGCGTGCCGCCGGCGACCTGGCAGAGGAAGACGTGCATATAGAGGTGAAACGACGTGCGCGAGGGGTGGCGCTGCGAGTCCCAGATGCCGAACAGGGCCACCGCTTCCCCCACCAGCCCCACCTCTTCGTATAGTTCGCGGACGGCGCTTTCGGCCGCCGTTTCCCCCACCTCGCAGGCGCCGCCCGGCATGGCCCACAGGCCGTTGTCGGCGCGCTGCATCAACAGGATGCGCCCCTCAGCGTCGAACACGGCGGCGTCGGCCACCGACAGCGGGGTGATCACCTCGATCCGGCGGTCGAAGGTGGCGGCGACCTCGGCGGGGGGCAAATGCAGCCCGGCGGCCAGCATTTCGGCGGCAATGCCGATGAGCCGCCGGGCGCGGTCGCGGTCGTAGTCGTTGGTGGAGTAGCGCAGCAGCGCGTTCGCCTGGGCGCGGATGTCGCCCGCCCAGCGGATAATATCGGGTTCCGCGCTATCGGCCACTACGGCGTGGCGGGCGGGCCAGCGGGGCGCGGCGGGTAAGGCGTCTGCACGTCGGGAGCGACCATGAACCAGTTCGGCCACGCCTCGAAGCGGCTGAAGAACTGGTCCTCTTTCACCACCTGGCCGCCCTTGATGATCTGGCGGGTGAGGGTGGTGTCCAGCCCCTTGTGCGCGTATTCCACCTGCTTCTTGGTGCCGGGCGGCAGCGTCGGGTCCAACTGGTAGATGTCGGGCGGCGGGTCCTTCGGGTTCTCGATCTGCGGCCCCACCAGCTTCACCTCGTCGGCGATCTTGGTGCCGTAGATATTCACGTTCAGTTCGTCGCTCGTCAGGTCACTTTCGATCAGCAGGAAGCCGGGCGTGTTGTTGACGAATTTGAAGTCCACACCCGGATCGAATACCGCCGCGTCGAAGCCGACCGGCTCGCCTTTGCTCTCGTACCAACTCACGCGGTAGGCGTGCTGGTGGCGCTCGGTGATCTCCAGCGCGCTCCAGAAAGCGGCGCGGAACATCGTCGTCGAGACCTGGCACACGCCGCCGCCCACACCCTTCTGCGTCCGCTCGGCGGCGATGACGTAGCCCTCGACGTAGCCGCGATCCAGCGTGATCGGGGCCACGGCGTCCAGGAACGAGAAGGTGTCGCCCGGCGGCACCACGACGCCGTTGAGGTAGTCGGCGGCCACCTTGATATTCGTGGCCCGCTCCTGGGTCGAGCCGGCAAAGGACGTGTTGCCGGTGCCCATCAGTTCCTTGATGCCCAGGCTCGCCAGGTCCTTGCTCGATACCTTCGGCTTGCTGATATCGACCGGCAACTCGACGTTGCGCTTGTCGGTGGTTTGCAGGGCCGCTTTGATCGCGGCAACGGCTTTATCCTGGTTGACTTTGACGCCGTCCTGGCTTTCCTTCAGCGGCTTGAGATTGCCGCCGTTCCAGGCGACGCGGGCGTTCTGTGGCGCCATATCGATCTCGTCGGCCCAATCGGCGACCATAGCCTTGAGGTTGTCGTCCTGGAACTGGACATCGTAGTGCTTGGGGGCGTTCGGGCCGGCGTTGCGCCCCAGCAAGAGCAGCTTCTGCGAGATCTCGCGCGGGGCGACCGAGAATTGCTTGGATCCGTAGTGGGCCACCAGCGGGCCGCCGAGCATCGTCTTGAGCATGGTCGCGGTCTGGTCGATCTCGCTTTGCGCCACGGCGGGTTTGGTGATGGTCACGGGGAGGTCGATGCGGTTGGTGGTCATGCGCGCCAGGCTCTCGCGGATGGCGACCAGCGCGTTATAGACTTCGAGTTTGCGCCCCTCGCGCGACTCGGTGGTGTTCACCTGCTCGCCCTGCAACCAGACATCGCCTTCTTGCAGGTCCTGGTCGATCTTGGGCGCGACCTCATTTTGCAGGTAAGTTTGCAGGGCCGCTTCGTCCAGGCTCACCGACAGCGGCACCACGCGGCCCTCGTTCGCCACGTCCCAGCGCTCACGCCAGGTGTTCAGCAGGCCGTCGCCGCGCCCCACGTTATAGGCGTTGTCGAGTGTGCGGTCGAGATTGACCTGCATGCCGAGTTGTTTGGGCTGTGGGGTCCACTGCTGGTCGTTCCAGACCAGCACAATCGGCTGGTCAGTGAAGGCGGCGACTTTGTTTTCGAGCATGACGCGCGCTTCGTCGGGCGTTTTGCCGCCGATATCGACGCCGAGCACCCGCACGCCGGGGAACAGGTGCCCGGCGTACTGCTGGTCGTACCAGCCGGCCAGCGCGAAGACGCCAATAGCGGCCAGGGCGATCAGCCCGGCCAGGGCGCCGAGGAACATCCCCCCGCGGCCCCGCGACCGGGCGGGGGCGGCGGGCGCGACATGGGCGCGGGCCGGATCATAGACAGGCGGCGCGGGTGGTGCCGCGGCGGGCGGGTTGGGCCGCGGGGCCGCGGGACGGGGCGCGGGCGCCGGGTGCGTATGTACCGCCTCGGCGGCTTGCTGCTGCTCCCAATCGGCGGGCGCGGCCTGGTGGTCGCGGGCCGGCGCGGGCGGATAGTTACGGGCGGGCGGCGGCGCGGTCGGGTAATCGCGGGCGGGCGGCGGCGCCGGGCGGGGCGCCGGGGTCACGCGGGGCGTGGGCTGGCCCATCACCGGCATCGGCGCGGTGGGCCGGTCTTCCCAGGCGGGGATGTCGCCGGGCGGGGGAGTGGGCCGGGCCGCCGGGGCCTCGTGAGCGGCAGGCGGGCGCGGCGCGGCGACCTGCGAGGTTGCGGGGCGTGGCACGCGCGGGATGTAGCCCGAACGCTGGGCATCGGGCGGCGCGGGTGCCTCTTTAGAGGCAGCCGGTGCCTCTTTAGAGGCAGGTTCCGCCGGCTGGCCCACGTCGCGCGGTGTGCGGTCGTCAGGTTGGTAGCTCATAACAAAGTCTCTTCCCGCGGTGCGCTGCGCCCCGTCCACCAGGCCGGCAGCCTACGAGTCTGCGCTACGGGGCCGGCGCCTGGCCAGTTCCCGGCCCGCGCGCCTGCGAATCTGGGTCTATTGTAACATATCCCGGCCCGCGATGGCGCAACTTCTGCAAACATCATTATGTTAACGGGCGGGCGGCGGGTCCAGTTCTCCCGGCTCCTCCTGCACATTCGGCGCGTCGGCATCGGGCATCTCGCCGGGCCGCGCATCCGCGATCGCCTCGATCCGCTGCGGGCGCACCCAGACGACCCAGAGTAGCAGCAGCGCAACCAGCATGACGGCGGCGGCCACCGCCACGCCTCCCGCCCCCAGCCAGCTCGCGCCCGCGGGCGGCGCCACGACCTGGGCGGTAAAGGTGATCTCCGCCGGGGCCGGCGGCGGGCCGGCCCCTTCGAGCGTCACGCGCAGGCGGTGGGCGCCGGGCGGGATCGCCAGCAGGGAGAAGCGCAACTCCTGCGTTTGCAGCACGTCCACTCCGTCCAACGCCACGTGGAACAGGCCCGGCCCCCGCCAGCGCGTGGCATCCGCCGGCAGGTTCGCGCCCTCGACCGCCAGCGCCACCGGCACGTTCGCCGCGTTCACGGTCGCGCCCGCCGCGGGTTCCAGAATGCGCACCTGCGCGCCCGTGGCCCCGGCGGCGGGTACCAGCAGCGCCAGCCCCACTACGCTTACGAGCAAAGCCTGGGCCACGCGCCCGATGCCCCGTGCGCGCCCCCATCGCCGGCGGCGCACCGGCTAGGCGCCCGCCGGGCGGGCCAGCTTGAGTTGCACGCCGCCGATGGTCAGCACGTCGCCGTCGCGCATGGCTGTGGGCCGGGTCAGTTCGGCCCCGTTGAGCAACGTGCCGTTCGTGCTGCGGTAGTCCTCGGCCCACCAGTGGCCGTCGCGCCAGGTGAGCAGGCTGTGTTCGCCGGAGATAAAGTTGTCGTCGAGGACGATGGTGTTGGTGAGCCGGCGGCCGATGGTGGTGATCGGTTCCAGGTTAAAGCCGGTGCCGGGGGCGATGCCGGTGCTGCCGGGGTTGACCACGATGAGGCGGCCGTAGGGGCTGGCCGGCGCTTCCACCGGCTTCACGCCGCGCAGATCGCGCGTGAGCGTGCGCACCACCTGGAACACGAAGAAATAGAGCAGGAACACGAACGCCAGGCGTAACAGGAGAATGACGATATCGAAGGGTAGATTAGTCAGTCCACTCATAGCATGAATTCTAACTCAAAACCGCCCAGCGAGATACGGTCGCCGGGCGCCAGCACGCTGGTCTCGACCTGGCGGCCGTTGACGAAGGTGTGGTTGGTGCTGCCCAGGTCGCGCACCGCGTAGCGGTTGTGCTGGAAGAGGATCTGCGCGTGGTGGCGCGAGACCCGGCTATCTTCGATGACCAGATCGTTGTCGAGTTCGCGCCCCAGCGACGTGAGCGGGCTGGTGATCTGGACCACGGTGCCCGCCGCGCCGCTGATCAGGTGCAGGCTGGCCGGGGGCTGGGCCGGGCGCCCGCCCGGCATCGCCGTGGGGCCGGGCCGCGGGCCGGGTTTCATGATCGGCATGGCCGCCGTCGGCTGGTAGGCGATCTCGTCGGCGGCATCGGCCCGCGCGTCGGGCGCCTCGGCCAGGCGGCTCTCCACCTCGATGGCCCGGCGCGGCACCTCGGCGTTGGCGCCGATGATCACGCGGGGCGCGCCGATGAGTTCCCAGCCGCGCTCCTGCGCCGTTTCGCGCACGAAAGCCCCCATCTCGCGCTCCAGCCGGGCGCGGTAGGGTTCAAAGGCTTTATAGTCGTCCGGGTGCAGGTGGACCGTGTACTGGTTGGGCGCGTAGTAGTGGCCGACGCTCACGGTCACGTTGCCCTCCATGGCCCGTTCGATGCGGCGCGCGACCTCGGCGGGGTGGACGCTGCTGCGGAAGAGCCGCGTGAACGACCCCTCGAACATCCGCTCCATAAAGCCTTCAAAGCGCTGCAATGCGTTCATACGATCCCTCTGCGCCCTCCACCGGCGACCACTCTCTACAAATAATAACGCCGTGGCCCATTATAGCGTACCGCGCGCCCTGGTGCCATGCCGCCCACGCGGCTCAGTACGGCTTCCCACCGCCCTTGTCACTCTGAGCGCAGCGCGGCTCGGTACGGCTTCCCACCGCCCTTGTCACTCTGAGCGCAGCGCGGCTCAGTATAGCTTCCCACCGCTCTTGTCACTCTGAGCGCAGCGAAGAGTCTCGTCTTTTGGGCTACGAGACGAAATTCTTCGCTGCGCTCAGAATGACAATGCTCGTGTGACGATCTACTCACGTGCCGGCCTGGCGTTTGGCTTCCAGGTGCGCGGCAAAGGCCGGCAGCAACTCGGCCAGGTATTGCTTGCCCAGCGGCGTGGCGAAGTACGGCGCCCGCCAGCGGCGCACCCCTTCCAGGTAGCGCAGGCCGTTTGTGTAATCATAGGTGGGTGTCACCCGGCGGATATCCAGGGCGCCCAGCGTGTCGGCTTCCATGAAGGCGATCTCGTCCGGCGCGGACAAGCGTTCGACTTTATCGTGGACACTGACCAGGTGGACGATGCGGTCGCGCTGGGCGGGCGTATAGAAAGGGGCCACATCGGGCCGGTCGACAAACGCCCGCGCCAGGGCGGCGCCGCGCTCCATGTGTAGCGCCTTGCGGCTCCTGACGACCTCATGGCGGCGGGAGTCCGCCTCCGCGAACAGGCCGGCATAGCCGATGTCGTGCAGCCAGGCCACCGTCGCGGCCACCAGCGGATCGACCCCGGCAGCGGACGCCAGCGCCGTCGCGTAATGCACCACCGCGCGAGTGTGCGGCTCATCCCAGTCGCGCCGGCCCTGGCGCAGAAAGTCCAGCGCATAGGCTTCCGCCAGGCGCAGCGGCTCGGCGGACAGGTTGGGTTCGCTCATAGGCCTATTATACCGTCTTCCGCGATTGAGTAATACGGCGCGCCGGGGGCGTGGGGCACAACAGGACCACGGGCGGGGGCGATCGCGCCCTCAGCCGCATCCGGGCGGCCCGCTGCCCGCGCTATGCTGGAACCATCGCTACTGCTTCCCCCGGATCATCGACCCGGCGTGGGCCCGCGATTGTCGGGAACCGATCCGCGGCCCGATACCGGCCCTGGCCCGCTATCCAAGGAGGACAAAAGCATGCTTACCAGCGCCACCGGCCTGCATGGCCCGCCCGCTGCGTCCGGCCCCGCCCGCGCGAGCTTCCGCGGCACGTTGCTCTGGCGCGCCGCGCTGCTCACGTTCGGCGCCGCCGCCATCCATTTCGCGGTGGTGCCGCAGCACCTGGACGAATATCTGCCCTTCGGCCTCTTCTTCCTCCTGCTGGGGGGCGTCCAGGTCGCACTGGCCGTGGCGACGCTCTGGCGGCCCGGTCGCCGGCTGTTCGCCGGGGCGGCGCTGGGCACGCTGGCCGTGCTGGCGTTGTGGGCCGTTTCGCGCACCACCGGGCTGCCCCTCGGCCCCACGCCCTGGCAGCCGGAGGATATGGGCGTGGCCGACATTATGACCGCCGTGCTCGAAGGGGCAGCGGTGCCGCTCTTCGCGCTGCTGGCATGGGGCGCCGCGCCCCGGCCCCGGCCCCCGGTCCGCTGGCGGCGCATCGCCCGCGCGACCTGGACCACCGTGACCATGACCCTCAGCCTGCTGCTGATCGCGATTCTCGCGACCTTCGGCGTGCTGGCCGGGGCCAACCCGATGCCCGAAGCGGTGAACATGGGGCCTGCGGTGGCCGGTGCGCCGCCGGTGTCGCTGACCAGCCTGGTCGAGCCGCCGGGGCCGCAGCCGGTCAAGCGCTTCACCCTGACGGCGGAGGTAGCGCAGATCAACGGCCAGGCGGCGTGGACATACAACGGCACCGTGCCCGGCCCCGAGTTGCGCGTGACCGAGGGCGACCGCGTCCGTGTCACCCTGATCAACCGGCTGCCCGCGGCGACCAGCATCCACTGGCACGGCCTGCGCCTGCCCAACGCCGAGGACGGCGTGGCCGGCGTGACCCAGGACGCCGTCGCGCCCGGCGGCACCTTCACCTACGAGTTCGTGGTCCAGGATCCGGGCACCTACTGGTATCACAGCCACCAGGATACCCTGCACCAAATCCCGCTGGGCCTCTACGGCGCGCTGGTGGTGGCGCCGCGGCAGGGGCCGGCCTACGACCGTGACTATGCCGTGGCCTTTGGGCAGGTCGGGGCCGGCGCCGGCATCCCCGCCAACGGCGCGGGGGACGGCCTGCACCTGGCGGCGCGGCCCGGCGATCTGGTGCGCCTGCGCCTCATCAACGCGGCGCTGATCGATATGCCCGGCACGCCGGAGGATGTGGCGCTCGTGGGCGCGCCCTATACCGTGATCGCCCTCGACGGGCACGACCTGCACGACCCGGCGCCGCTCGGTCCGCAGGTGTTGCCCGTGGGCACTGGCCAGCGCTACGACCTCGTCTTCCGCATGCCCGTCGGCGGGGAGGTGCGGCTGGTCGTCGCCGGGCCGCTCACGCAGGCGGAGGCCGAGGCGGCGGGTAACGCGGCCCAGGGGCCGGCGGCTGCCTTCGCCCGCGGCATCGCCACCGCCATCTTCGGTGGCTCGAAGATCCGCCACGCCGAGGCCGTGACTCTGGGCGCCGGCCCGGCCCCGGCGCTGCCCGACCTGGCGAGCCTGCCCGCCTTCGACCTCACCCGCTACGGCACGCCCGCACCCGACCCCGTGGCCGACCGCACCAGCTTCGACGTCAGCCAGGACCTGCGCATTACTGCTACGCCCGGCTTCCGCGACGGCGCCTTCGAGAACCTGCAACTGCTCAACGGCCAGACCTCGCCCAACACGGCGCCGATCCTCGTCCGCCCCGGCCAGGTGGTGCGC
>DASSGZ010000173.1:0-13042 GCA_035693165.1 Chloroflexia bacterium
CTGGATCCGCAATACCGCCCTCAGCCACGACGGCAGCCGCATCCTGGCGATCCGCGGGCCGGGCGCCGTGGGCGGGCCGCCGCTGACCCAGCCCAGCGCGGCGGGCCTCTGGGCCATGCGCCCCGACGGCACCGACCCGACTCTGCTCGTCCCCAACGTGGCCGAGTTCTGGACGGCGGACGGCTGGCTGGCGGCGCCGTAGTCCTGCTACTGGGCCAGGTCCCCATCCTTACGGAGGGCGTTGTGCTGGCTGGGTGTCAGCCGTTGTACTCTCACATGGATACTTCATTCGACCGGGCTAAAAGTTTGCAGGAACTAGAGGGCGTTGATTGGGGGGAACCGCCCTATCCCTCATATCTTGTTACGACATGCCATCGCTTGCGACGCAAGCCACTGGCTGAATTTACCGTAGAAGACTTGCGAATCATGATCGGCCAGGGTATTGGTTTGCCTTATTTGATCTCTTTGGCGTTGGAGAAACTCAGGGTAAATCCGTTTGTCAGTGGCGACTTCTATCCAGGTGATCTCTTGCACAATGTGCTGACGGTTCCTTCTGATTTCTGGCAAACGCATCCTGATCTACGAACCCTAATGCATATATTCGCTATCGATCTGGAATCGCTGCTGGAAACAATTGAAGACACAATTATTCCCGATTTGGCGGCGTTCAAGGACAATCCTCGCTCATAGGCCGGTTCCAGTTTAGATAGGTGCCAGGTATGACTCAGGCGGGTTATTCCGGCACGCCGCTGCTGAAGAAGCTGGGTATCAAGCCGGGGGCGCGGGTGCTGCTGATCAACGCGCCCGCGGGCTACCTGGCGCAGCTCGGCCCGCTGCCCGCGGGGGTGACGATGCTGGTCGCGCCCGCGGACGGACTGGATTTCGTCCAACTCTTTAGCCGCGAGTCTGCGGAGGTGACGGCATGGTTGCCCCGGCTCAAGGCGGCGCTAGCCCCGGCGGGCGCGCTCTGGATCTCCTGGCCGAAACGCGCGGCGCGCATCCCGACGGATCTGTCGGAGAACCTGATCCGCGACATGGGCCTGCGCGAGGGGCTGGTGGACGTGAAAGTGTGCGCCGTCGACGACACCTGGTCGGGCCTGAAATTCGTCTACCGGCTCAAGGATCGGGTGCCGCCGTCTGCGGTACGCGGGTGATGCCCCCTCGTCCGGCAGGTGGCGGCGTCCGCCGCTTCCCGCCTTGCTTGAGCGATCTTTCCCACCGCCCTGCCGCCCCGTTCGCGGGGGCACCCTGCTCGCAGCAGGCGTGATAGCCGCCCCGTGTGTTGACGCGAGTTCCGCAACCAGCTTATAATACCCCGAAAGGAATCCCACTGCGTATGTTTTCGCGTGTTGTTACGCGCCGGTGGCCGGCGCGGGGCCGGGCTTGCCCATGAGCGGGGCGAATCGGCCGGCCTGGATTTTGCATTACGCCTGCGCGCCGATCATCGGCGGGGTCGAGAGCATCATGACCGAGCAGGCGCGGGTGCTGAGCGCGCACGGCCACCCGGTCAGCCTGGTAGCGGGGCGGGGCGCGCCGCAGTTGCTGCTGCCCGAAATCGACTCGCGCCACCCCGACGTGCTGGCCGTGCAGGCCGAACTCGACGCCGGGCGCGTGCCCGAGACGTTCGATCTGCTGCGCGCCCGCATCCGCGAGGCGCTGGCGGGCGGTCTGGCCGAGGTAGACCACCCGGTGATCATCGCGCATAACGTGGTCACGCTGCACAAGAACCTGGCGCTGACCGCCGCGCTCGCCGATCTCGCCGCCACCGGGACGGCTCATTTCGTCGCCTGGTGCCACGACCTGGCCTGGACGAACCCGCTCTACCTGCCCGCCCTCTATGACGGCTATCCCTGGAACCTGCTGCGCACGCCGCTGGAGGGCATGACCTACGTGGCGATTTCGGGCGAGCGGCAGCGCGAACTGGCGGGCCTGTTCGGCTGGCCGGTGGAGCAGGTGCGCCGCGTGCCCAACGGCATCGACCCGGCGCGCTTCCTCTCGACCAGCGCCGAGATGGTCGATCTGCTGGAGCGGCTGGCCTGGCTGGAACACGACCCGGTGCTGCTGGCGCCCGTGCGCATGACCCGGCGCAAGCACCTGGAACTGGCAATCGAGGCCGTGGCCGCGCTCAAGGCCGACGGGCGGCGCCCGCTGCTGCTCGTCACCGGGCCGCCCGGCCCGCACAACCCGCGCCAGGACTACGCCGATTTTCTCGTCGCCGAGCGGGCGCGCCTGGGCCTGGAGGACGATGTGGTGTTCCTCTCGCTGGTGCCCTGGCTGCCCGGCGGGGTCAGCGACGCGCTCATGGCCGAACTCTACCGCTGGGCCGACGCGCTGCTGTTCCCCAGCCAGCAGGAAGGCTTTGGGCTGCCGCTGCTGGAGGCCGGGCTGGCGCGTCTGCCGGTGTTCTGCACGGCGCTGGATGTGTTGCAGGAAGCGGGCGGGACCGATGTGCATTATTTCGCCCCCGACGCGACCGCCGATGAGGTGGCGGCCCAGATCGAAGCCGTCCTCGACCAGCCCGGCCCGGCGGCCCTGCGCCGCCGCGTGTTGCGCGACTATAACTGGGAAGCGATTTATCAAACAGGATTGCTTCCGCTGTTCCGCAGATAAGGGACCTCCATGCCAAGTGTACTGGTATTAGTCGATAGTGTACCCGCGGCCGACCCGGCCAACCCCGAAAGCCCGCCGCCGCCCGAGTTTGGGGTGGTGTTAGACCTGGCCTGCGCGGTGGCCGCCGCGAGCGGGGGTAACGTGCGCGTGCTGTCGGTGATCGAGGCGCCGCCGGACGAGTCGCTGAGTACCAGCGCCCTGGATGCCCAGGTGCGCCGCAAGACCATCGCCGCCTGGAACCGCGCCTGGGCAGATGCTTACCGCGCCGGCCTGGCTGCCGACGAGACGCTGGAGCCGGGCCGCGACCCGCTGCCCGACATCCAACCGGTGGTCAGCGTCGCCATCGCGGGCAATTACTGGACCGAGGTGGCCGACGCGGCCCACGTGCATGAGTGCAGCATGTTTATCGCCGCGAACGCGCCGGGCGCGCCGGTAGACGGGATGGCCTTACTGCAACACGAGCTAGCGTGCGACAGCGCGGTGTTGCGCCCACCCCACCCCGCCGCGGGCCAGGCACTACCCGCGCTGCTGGGGCAGCCGCGCATCCTGCTGCCTGCCCGCGGCGGCCCGCACGCCAGCCTGGCCCTGCGCATTGCCGGCGCACTCCGGGTCGAGCGCGAAGGGGAACTGAGCTTGCTGCACGTGTTGCAGCAGGACATGCCGGAGCGCCAGCGCGCCCGCGAAGAGCGGCCCTTCACCGCGCTGCTCAACCAGGCCGGGCTGCCGCCGGACACCAAGCAGGTCTGGGCGGTGGGCCGCTCGGTGCCCGAAGTGATCATGCAGCAGGCCAAGGGCTACGACCTGATCCTGCTGGGGGCGCCGGTCGCCGGGCGGGGCAGCGAGTTCAGCCTGGGCCGCGTCGCGTCGAGCATCCTCAAAAACGCCGATGCCACGGTGGTCGTCGTCAAGACGGCGGGATCGGCGGAGCCGGCGCTGCGCGCCCAACTGGCCGCGCGCAGCCAGGACGGCGACCTCGCGCCCGAAGCCCTCTCCCTTGTCGTCGATAAGTGGTTCGCCGAAAACACCTTCAACTCCGAGGAATATGCCGACCTGGATCAACTCCTGGAGTTGAAGCGCCAGCGCGGCCTGACGATCAGCCTCGGCCTGCCTACGTTGAACGAGGAGGCGACCATCGGCGAGATCATCACCGTACTCAAGACGGCGCTGATGGACGAGGTGCCTCTGCTGGACGAGATGGTGGTCATCGACAGCGAGTCGACCGACCGCACGGTTGAGATCGCCCGCGAACTCGGCGTGCCGGTGTTCGTGCACCAGCAGGTGCTGCCGGAAGCGGGTCCTCCCCTGCGCGGCAAGGGCGAGGCGCTCTGGAAGAGCCTGCACGTGCTCAAGGGCGACCTGATCGCCTGGGTGGACACCGATGTCGCCAACATGCACCCGCGCTTTGTCTACGGGTTGATCGGCCCGCTGCTGCGCGAGCCGCGCATCGCCTACGTCAAGGGCTACTATCATCGCCCGATCAAGATCGGCGATACCCTGCAGCACGAGGGCGGGGGCCGCGTCACCGAACTGACGATCCGCCCGCTGTTCAACCTCTTCTTCCCGCTGCTGTCGGGGCTGGTGCAGCCGCTGGCCGGCGAGTACGCCGGGCGCCGCGAGGTGCTGGAGCGCCTGCCCTTCTTCAGCGGCTACGGGGTCGAGACGGGGCTGTTGATCGATCTGCTGGAGGAATACGGCCTCTCGGCCATCGGCCAGGTGAGCCTGGGCGAGCGCGTCCACCGCAACCAGAGCCTCGCCAACCTCAGCCTGATGGCCTTCGCGCTGGTGCAGGTGATCCTGAGCCGCCTGGAGGAGCACGCGCGGGTGCGCTTCATCCAGGATGTGAACCGCAGCATGAAGCTGATCCGCTTCGCGCCCGGCCAGCTTTCGCTCGACCTGCGCGACATCCGCGATGTCGAGCGCCCGCCCATCCGCACCATCCCGGCCTATCGCCGGGCGCGGGCGCGCAACAAAGTGGACTAGCATGAACGCGCAGGTCTACCAGCTAGGCAGCCTGGCCGCCCTGAGCATGGACGGGCTGGTGGACCTGGTCAACCACGCGTATGCCGGGTATCCCGGCCCTTTCAGCCCGGAAGATGCGCGTAGCTACGCCGAGTTTTGCCGGGTGCAGAATATCGACCTGGCGCGCTCGGTGCTGGCCGCCGGCGCCGATGGCACGCCCATCGGTTTTGGCCTGCTGGGCATCCGCCAGGAGCGCGGCTGGTGCGCCGAGTTCGGCGTGGTGCCGGCGTGGCGGCGGCAGGGCGTCGGGCGTGCGCTGCTGGACCGCCTGCTGGCCGAGGCGCGGGATGCCGGCCTCCACGATGTGCGCCTGGAGGTGGCCACCGCTAATACCTCCGCCCAGGCGCTGTACCAGCAGGCGGGGTTCCGCGTTGCTCGCGTCCTGCGCAACTATGCCGCCCTGGCCTCGGCCCTGCGCCCGCCGCCGGGCGAGAACCCGGCCCGCCTGACCCTGGCGACCGTCGATCCCGCCACCCTCGCCATGGACCTGGGCCTGCCGCCCGACGCCGCGCCCGCCTGGGACCACGAACTGCCCGCCCTGCTGACCGGTAGCCACGCGCGCACCATGCTGGCCCTGCGCGCAGGGCTGCCGGTTGGGCTGATCCACTACCAGCCCGATCCGGTCGATGTCGAGGTCCGCCGCCTGGCGGTGCATCCCGACGATCCCGACGCCGCCCTGGCCCTGCTGGCCGTGGCCGCCCCGCGCCCCAGCACGCGCCTGCTGGTCGCCTACGTCGCGGACGCGAGTCCGCTCGCCGCCCTCCTGCCCGCGCTCGGCTTCCGCGAACTCGACCCCGACCTGGAGATGATCTGCGCGCTTTAGCGCCCGCCACGGACCACGTCCGTTTATCGCACCGCAGAGGCGCAGAGGACGCAGAGATTCAATGGTGTTATGATCTCACTGTGTGTTCCCTCAGATCAGTGGATAAGCCATACGTGGAGCAGGACCCTATGCATTAGAATCTCTGCGGTGCAACCAGACGGCTGCCGGATGCGGAACCTTGACGCTGCGGCACAGGTCGGCTAGGATGGGGGCATGAACCCACCCGCTGCCCCGGACCCGCCCGGCTGGCTCGCCCTGCCCGACCCGCTCGCGCCGGAGCAAGTGCTGGCCGCCGTCGAGGTGGGGGCCGGGCCGCGCACTGAGCTGGAGCCGGAGAGCGAGTACCAGACCACCCTGGCCGAGTCCCTGGTGGCATTCGCCAATGCCGGCGAGGCCGCCACCATCGTCGTCGGCGTGCAGGACCGCCCGGCGACCGTGCGCGGCGTCGGGGACGTGCCGGCCGCGGTGAACCGGCTCTGGAGCGCGGCGCGGCAGGTTAACCCGCCCCTGCACGACTGGCTGCGCGTCGAGCCGGTGCGGCTGGGCGAGAAAACGGTCGTGGCCGCCCACCTGCGCGCGGCGGCGCCCGGCGTGTACCACGTCGGCGGGCGCTACCTGATCCGCCGGGGCGCGCAGAACCTGCCGCTGACCCAGCGCGAACTCCTGCGTATGCTGCACGAGCGCGGCATCGCCGCCTACGAGGACAACCCCGTGCGCGGCGCGACGCTGGACGACCTCGACCCGGCGCGCCTCGCCTGGTATCGTGCCCGCCGCGCCGAAACCCGCCTCTCGCGCCTGGACGACCTGCCCCCCACCGAACTGCTGGACAAGCTGGGCCTGCGCACGTCCGAGGGCCAGCCCACCGTGGCCGCGATCCTGTTCTTTGGCCGGGAACCGCAACGCTTTTTCCCTCATATGGTCATCCGCTGCGCCGCCTTCCAGTCGGACTGGCCCGGCGACTTTGAGGATCAGACCGAAATCGGGGGCACGGTGCCCGAACTGATCGAGGGCGCATATGCCTTCGTGCAGCGGCACAGCCCGCACCCGGCGCGCATCGCCGGCATCACCCGCGAAGAGCGCCCCGCCTACCCGCCCGTCGCCGTGCGCGAAGCCATCGCCAACGCCGTCGTCCACCGCGACCTGTCGATCAAGGAATCGGTCATCCGCGTCTTCCTCTATGCCCGGCACATCGAGATCGACTCGCCCGGCGGGCTGTTGCCCGGCCTGACCGTGGAGAACATGGCCCGCTCGACCATCTTGCGCAACAAGAAGCTGGCCGAACTGCTCTATCACACCGGCTATATCGAGCGCCAGGGCACCGGCATCCGGCGCATGCAGCGCGCCATGCGCGAGGCGGGCCTGGCCGAACCGCGCATCCTCGACAACGGCCAATCGCTCTTCGTGGAGTTGCGCCTGTCGGCGGCGGACGAGACGCCCGTCGCGCCGGCCCTGCCCGCCGCCGTCGCGCCCACGGCTGCCTCTAACGAGGCACCGGCGCCTACTGCTCCCACCGCGCCCGCGCCTGACCTGGCGCGCGACACCATCGAAAGCCTGAACATCCGCCAGCGCCGCCTGCTGACCTTGCTGCGCGACCGCGGCGGCATCACCCGCGTGGAATACGAGTCCTTCTTTCATGTCGGCACGCGCACGGCCAAGCGGGACTTGAAAGGCCTCCTCGACGCCGGGCTGATCGAGCATCGCGGCTCCTCGACGGCCAGCTATTACGTGCTGGGGCGAGGCTAACCATGGATCAGCGCGGCTTCCTGACCGGGCGCGCGCGCGCCACCCTGCGCGCCGTCTGCGACACGTTGCTCCCCGCTCTGGAGCCGCCGCCCGGCGTGACCGGCACGGCCCAGGTCGCCTACTGGCGTCGCTCCGCCGCCGAGCTGGACGTGGCCGCCGCCGTGGAAGAGACGTTGTGGCTCGAAACGACGCCCGAGCAGCAGGCGCAGATCCGGCAGGCGCTGGGCTTGCTGGTCCAGCCCGCCGCCCTGCGCCTGCTCACCGGTTCCGCGCAGCGGTTCCCGGCGCGCGGGCAGGCCGGGCGCGAGGCGGTGTTGCGTGCCTGGGCCACCAGCCCGCTGCCTCTGTTGCGCCAGGCTTTCCAGGTCTTCAAGCGCCTGGCCTGCTTCCACTTTTATGCTCACCCCACCGCCGCGGGCGCTAACCCCAACGCCACGGTGCTCGGCTACCCCGGCTTCGCGCTACCGCCGCCGGGGCCGCCCGCCAACCCGGCCCACCCATTGCGCTCGCTGGCGATCGACCGCGACACCGTGCTCGACGCCGATGTGTGCGTGGTCGGATCGGGGGCCGGGGGCGGGGTGGCGGCGGCCCTGCTGGCCCAGGCCGGGCGGCGCGTGGTCGTGCTCGAAGCGGGCGGCTGGTACACCGAGGCCGATTTCAGCGCCGAGGAGGAGAGCGGCTGGGAACGGCTCTACATGCGCCGGGGCGCCCTTGCCACCGACGACGCCGGGATGCTGATCCTGGCCGGGCGCACGCTAGGTGGCGGCACCACGGTCAACTGGACCACCTGCTTCCGCCCGCCCGCCGCGCTGCTGGCCGAATGGGCCGCGCGGTCCGGCGTGGCCGGCTTGCAGGGCGACGCCCTCCAGGCGAGCTATGCCGCCGTGGAGGCGCGCATGGGCATCCATATCGACGACGGGCCGTTCAACGGCAACAACGCCGTCGTCTGGAACGGCGCGGCGGCGCTGGGCCTGGTCCCCGCCCGCAACCCGCGCAACACCACCCACTGCGGCACCTGCGGCATCTGCCATTTCGGCTGCCGCTGGGGCGCCAAGCAGGGCACCATGCGCACCTACCTGCAAGACGCCTACGACGCGGGCGCGCAGATCGTGCCCAACTGCTACGCCGACCGCGTGCTGCTGATGGGCGACCGCGTAGTCGGAGTGGAGGCGCGGGTGCGCCGCCCGGTCGAGGAGCGCGTGCCCGATGCGCCCGCCCACCGGCTCACCGTGCGCGCGCCGGTCGTGGTCGTGGCCGGGGGCGCGCTGGAGTCGCCCGCGCTACTGCTACGCTCCGGGCTGCGGCATCCCGCCATTGGCCGCAATCTCTACCTGCACCCGGCCACGGGCGTGATCGGGCGGTTTGACACACCGGTTGAAGCCTGGCGCGGCCCGATGCAGGATGTCTACTCGAACGCCCTGGCTGATCTTACCGGCGACGGCTACGGCGTGCGCTTCGAGGCGGTGCCGCTCTTTCCGGGGTTCGCGGCCATTACCGCGCCGTGGACCGGGGGCCGCGCCTTCCGCGCCTATATGGGCGGGCTGGCCCACTACAACGCGCTGCTGGTGCTGACCCGCGACCGGGTGCCGGGCCGGGTGGTGCTCGACAGCCAGGGCCGGCCCCGCCTGCTCTACCGGCCCTCGGCCGAGAGCCGCCGCCTGCTGCTGCGCGGCTGCCAGGAGGGCGCGCGCGTGGTGCTGGCGGCGGGTGCTCGCGAAGCCCAGACCCTGCACACCGTGCCATTGCGCGTGCGCGGCATGGGCGGGCTGGATCGCTTCCAGGCGGAAGTGGCCGCCGCGGGCGCCGCGCCCAACCGCATGACCATCGGCAGCGCCCACCAGATGGGCACCTGCCGTATGGACGCCCACCCGGCCCGCGGCGTGGTGGACGGGCGCGGCGCGGTCCACGGCGTGCGCGGCCTCTATGTCTGCGACACCAGCATCTTCCCGTCGGCCTCCGGCGTGAACCCGATGCTCACCGTGCTCGGCCTCGCCCATTGGGTCGTGCAACGGGGCTTGCTCGCCGGGTAGCGCGGGGCACAAAAAGGCCGCCCCGAAAGGGGCGGCCCGCATGAGGGAAGTTGGGATGCCGGATCAGCGGCGGCGCCAGGCGCGCCGCGGACCCAGGCCGCGCAATAACAGGCTCAACAGCAAATCGACGAGGATGGCACCGAGGATGCCGGTGAGGATCGGCACGCCTTCGATTTCCAGGTCGCCCGGCAACCGCCAGTGCAACACGTTCAGCATCACCCAGATGCCGAGCAAGCCCACGACGATGTTCCCGACGATGCCCCAGGGACCGGCGCCGACCAACCGCTCGGCGATCAGGCCGACGATTGCCGCCAGCAGCAAATAGACGATCAACTGTGCCACTGTCATGGTGTGTGCCCTCCACTAAGGATTACACGCGGCGCAACCACACTGCGCCTGCTGCTCTAAAAGCAACAACCATGCCAGGTATCAGAACCTTTGTTCGCCATCTACCGGGCGATCCGGCCCGGCGGCCTATTCGTACATTGATCGATGAAAACGGCGGATTGGATGAATCGCATCGCGGCCACCGACCGCACCTTCCGGCGCGACGGCGACCGCTGGATCGGCAAGTGCCTGATCTGCAACGGCCCGCTAGCCTTCGACGCCAGCACCGGCGTGGGCGCCAACATCGAGCACATCGTGCCCCGCGCGCAGGGCGGCAGCAATGACCTGCTCAACCTGGGCATCACCCATCCCCACTGCAACGGCGAGAAAGGCGTCCACTGGGACGCGCCGCGCCGCCGCCGCGCCAACCCCGACCGCTACGCCCAGCTAATCGCGCGCCTGCTGGCCGAACGCCGCCGCCGCTGGCGCGACCCCGCCTGACGCTCGCGCCGTCCTGCATAGTCCCAAAAAAGCAGGTAACGCATCAAGCCAGGCGGCGGTAGAGTTCCGCATTTTTCTGCAAGACATAATCAACAGCTTGCTGAAAAACAGCATCTGGACGGTCCAGCAACTCGGTGATACCGACGCGTGCGAGCTCTTCCGGCGAGATCCCCAACTGAGTTGCGCGTTCTTGCAGTTTCAGCAGTTGATCAGCGTCCAGCACAATAGTAAGCGTGGCTTCCTGCTCTTTCATTGCTCACTCCCTCGCTACGAAACCGACTCTTCTTGGAAGAGTGACACGCACTATGTGTGCCGTCAAGCACTCACACAACCAACCAACCGGAACCGCCGGAGAAAGCAAGAGCGGTGCGCGCCAGGTGGCGGCACCGCTCTATGGTTGCCGGGCGGCGAGTTAGCCCGGCTGGCCTTCGCCGGTATCGCTCGGCGCGGGGGCCGGGGCGGCGGCGGGCGGGGTGGGGCGGGGGGCGGGGGCCGGGGGCCCACTCTGCGGCGCGGCGGGGCGCGGGGCCGCGGCCTGGGGCCGGGGCGCCGGGCGCGGGGTCATGGGGCGGGCGGGGGGCACGCCGCCGCTCGCCTTTAGCGCCTTGCGCTTCTCTTCCAGCTTGCGCGCGCGGGCCCGGTGCTTGGCATCGGCCACTTTCTTGCGCTTGTTCATAACGTCTGCTCCTCCTCGTGAAATAGGCGTGGCCCGTGTGGCGACGCCGGCAGCGCGAAATTAATCGCCACCTGGGTGGCCGTGGTATTGTACACTACGGCCCGGCGGGGACGCAAGGCGCGCCAGGCGCATCATCCGGTCGCGGGCGGGCCTGCTTTCAGGTGCGTGGCGAACCAGCGCACCGTCTCCACCACCGCGCGGATGCGGTTCGGCGTCTTGCGGAAGCCGTGTCCCTCGTCGGGGAACAAGACATACTCCACCGGCACGGCGCGCGCCTTCAGGTGATCCACCACCTGCTCGGCCTCGACCACCGGGCAGTTGGTGTCGTTGGCGCCATGCAACACAATTGTGGCGGCGCGCACCCGGTCGAGTTTGTGGATCGGCGACAGGCGGCGCAGCAGATCGACCTCGGTGTCCGGGTCGCCGTACTCGACCTTGGACACGGCGGCCATCCAGGGTTCCGTGTGGGCGAAGAAGGTCTCGAAGTTGACGATACCGAACCAGTTGGCGCCCGCCGCGAACAGGTCGGGGAACTCGGTCAGCCCGGCCATGGTCATATACCCGCCGTACGAGCCGCCCATGATGCCGATCCGTGCCGGATCGGCGACGCCCGCGCCGATCACATAGTCTGCGCAGGCTTTGATGTCGCGCACGGCGTTGACCCGCAACGCCCCGTTGTCGAGGTTGACGAAGGTCTTGCCGAAGCCCGCCGAGCCGCGCACGTTGGGCGCAAACACGGCGATGCCCTGGCCGAGCAGCGCCTGGAACGTGCCGTTGAAGACCGGGCGCTCCTGCGATTCGGGGCCGCCGTGGAAGGACAGGACCATCGGGCCCGGCCCGGTGGCGCCGGGCGCGCGGTAGAGCCAGCCGGTCAGCGGCAGGCCGTCATGCGCGGCGAACTGCACCAGTTCGGGCCGCACCAGCGCCGCCAGATCGACCCCGGCGTGCGGGCTGTGAGTCACCTGGTGCATGGCGCCCGCTTCCCGGTCATAGACCCAGATGTCGGACGGCGCCGCCGACCCGAACACGGCCATCGCCAGTTGCCGGCCGTCGCGCGAGAACGTGACGCCGGTGGCGATCTCGGACGGTAGGGGCGGGCCGGGTGTGGCCGTCCCGGTCGCCAGATCCACGAAGGACAGTTCGCTGCGCCCGCCCGCGTTCCACACCAGGGCCGCGGTCGTCCCATCCTCGCTGACGGCGAATTCCTGCAACTCGGCATCATCGCGAGCCACGATTACCTCGATCGGGCCGGGCTGCCCCGCGCCATCCAGGGTCAGCCGGGCAAAGGCAATCAACTCGCGGTCTTTATTGGAGGACAGGTACACGGTGCGCCCGTCGGGCGAAAAGGTGCCATGGTCGAAACTGCCCGGCCCTTCATGCGGGGTCAGCCGGGTTTCCGTCCCATTCGCCAGGTCGATCAGGAACAGGTCGTTGTCGCTGCGCTGCCGCATCCGGTTCAGCACCGCCCACCGGCCGTCCCGGCTGATGTCGTCCATAGTGCCGATGCCCTGGTTCTCGGCCACCAGGCGCAGCGCGCCGCTCGCCACGTCGACCAGGTAGGCATCCATAGCCGCCGGGGTGCGCCGGTTCGAGGCCAGGGCCAGCGCCCGCCCATCGTGTGCCCAGAGGTCCAGCCAGTTGGTCTCCTTGCCGCCCGCGGTCAGACGCCGCAGTTCGCTGCCGTCGGGGCGCACCAGGTAGACTTGCTGGTTCATGCCGCCGCCGGGCGCCAGCAGGAAGGCCAGCCACGCGCCGTCCGGCGACCAGCGCACCGCGCTGATCTGGTCGTCCAGCGCCGTGACCAGGTCGGGCCAGCCGCCCGCGGCGGCCACCGTCCAGACCTGGGGGATCCCATTGAGGTCCGAGACAAACGCCAGCCGCGATCCGTCAGGCGAAAAGCTGGGCGAGGTGCACTGGCCCACGCGGGCCATGCGCGTGACGGCGGTCGTCAGCGAATCGGCGCCGATAGCAGCAGCCGGGGTATCGGTCATCGCTAATCTCCTGTGTTCGGGTGGCCCTGGCGCGGGCCGCCCACTCTCGGGCCTACTTCCCCAGGGCCGGCGTCACCGGCCAGAGGTGGTCCGGCGACACCGGCGCGGCGGGGCCGCTGCCCTCCGCTACCTGCAAGGCCGGCGCCGCGAGCGGGGCCGGTTCCATCTGCACCGTGAAAGGATGCCAGCCCGGTCCCAGTTGCCGCCCGCCCGGCAGCATGGGCCGGCCATCGACCGCTACCTGCGCGGGCGGCCCATTCACGTTGATGTGGTAGAGGCCGGCGTGGGGCAGGTATAGCGCGCCGGTCCAGCGGGCGGAGAG
>DASSGZ010000174.1:0-7299 GCA_035693165.1 Chloroflexia bacterium
CTACCACCCGCCCCCATCGTCTCTCGCCGCAGTATAGCACTCCATAGCCGCCACGATCAAGCGCCGCAACGGGCCTACCCCCAACCCCCTCCCGGCGCGGGAAGGGGCGACGACCGGCCTACCCAGCCCCACCTCCGCGACTCCCCCTGCCCGTTCCGGGAAGGGGGCCGGGGGGTTAGGCCAGCGCCTAGGGTTCGGTGAGGCCGGCGAGGCGCAGCAGGGCGCGCGTGACCAGGCCGCTGACTAGCGGGACTTTGTAGACGTTGTCCTCCAGCGGCAGAGCGCCCTGCACCGCCAGGCGGCCCGCTTCGGTGGCGGCGGCCAGGTCGAGCGGCTTGCCCGCCAGGTAGGCTTCGGCGGCGGGGGCGCGGCGCGGGATCGGGGCCACGCCGCCCAGCGCGATGCGGATGCTCTCCACGGTGCGCGGGCTGGTCGCCGGGGCATCGGCGGACGCCCAGGTCACGGCCAGGGCCACGCCGGCCAGGGCGAAGGACCAGGTAGCCCGGTCCATCACCTTCAGGTAGAGGCTGTCCGCCCGCCCCGCGGCCACCGGCGGCAGTTCGACGCCCACGATCAGGTCGGCGGGGCCGAGCGCGTTGAGGCGGCGGCGGTCGTCGGTGGGCAGGGTGAGATACTCGCCGATGGGCACGCGGCGCTCGCCGTCCGTGCCCTGCACGTAAACCGCGCCGTCGAGGGCCAGCAGCGCCGTGGCCGGGTCGCTGGGATAGACGCTGACGCAGTAGCTCTGGCTGGTGAAGATGGCGTGGTGGGCGTTGTCGCCCTGGCGGGCAAAGCAGGTGCTGCCGCCCTTCAGCCAGCAGGGAAAGTCGGGGTTGCGGTAATACCAGCAGCGCGTCTCCTGGGCCAGGTTGCCGCCCAGCGTGCCCATGTTGCGTAGTTGCGGCGTGGCCGCGTCGTGCGCCGCATCGGCCAGGGCGCGGTAGCGTTCGCGCACCAGCGGGTGGCGCTCCACCGTATCGAGCGTGACCAGCGGGCCGAGGCGCAGCGTCCCGGCGAAATCGCTGATGCTGTCGAGGCCGTTGATCGTCTTGAGGTTGACCAGGCGCAGCGGCGCGTGGATGCCCCCCTTGAGCGTGGTGAGCAGATCGGTGCCCCCGGCGATGGGCCGGGCCGCGGCGGCGCCGCCCTCCGCGCCTTCGAGCAGGGTGATGGCGCCTGCTACCGAGCGCGCATCGACATATTCAAACGGTTCCATCAAGGCTTTCCTCCGGCGAGCGCGGTCAGCACCCGCTCCGGCGTAATGGGCAGATCGAAAACGCGCACGCCAAGCGCGTCGGCCACGGCGTTGGCGATGGCGGCGGGCGTGGGGATGATCGGCGGCTCACCGATGCCCTTGGCGCCCACATGGTTCGCGGCCAGGTCGGCCTCGCCGATCCAGTCCACGTCGATGACCGGGATATCGGCGATGGTCGGCAGCTTGTAGTCTTCCAGGTTGGGGTTGAGCGACTTGCCGGTGGGCGAGTCAAGGATGCGCTCCTCGGTCAGGGCCAGACCCAGGCCCTGCACAATGCCGCCGTGGATCTGGTTGCGATAGGTCAGCGGGTTGATCACGCGGCCCGTGTCGTAGACGCCTACCATGCGCACCACCTGCACCCGCCCGGTGACGGTATCGACCAGCACCTCGGCGAACTGCGCGCCCCAGGTGCGGATCGGCTGGGTGGGGTTGGCCCCGCGGAAGCCCTTGCCGGTGATCTGGTAGTCGCCGATCTGGTCGAGCACGTCCTTGATCGCCATGCTCTCTTTCGGGTTGTTCGTGCGCACGATGTTGCTCTCGCGCAACTCCAGTTTATCGGGCGAGGTGTCCATGAAGGCCGAGGCGATTTCGAGCAATTGCTTGCGCGCTTCGGCGGCGGCCATGCGCATAGCAGGCCCGGCGGACGCGACCGTGGCCGAGCCGCCGCTGCCCGGCCCATACGGGCCGACCTCGGTATCGCCCAGGTGGACGCGGATCTGCTCCAGGGGGAACCCCAGCGCGTCGGCGGCGATCTGGGCCAGCACGGTGCGCGTGCCGGTGCCGAGATCCTGGGTGCCGCAGTACACATCGACGCTGCCGTCGCCGTTGATGCGGCAGAGGGCCTGCGCGGGTGGCCCGCCGCCGCCGCCCCAGGTCTGCGAGGCCATGCCGATGCCACGGCGCACGGTGGGCGGCGGCCCGCCCGCGGCGCGCTGCGCGGCTAATTGGCGGCGCAGATCGTCCCAGCCGAACATGGCCGCGCCGCGGGTGTAGCACTCGTCGAGGTGCTTGGCCGTGTAGTCCTGGCCGGTGGGCGGGTCCTTCCGGGTGTAGTTCTTGCGGCGCAGGGCGAGCGGGTCCATGTTCAGCTTGCGCGCCAGGTCGTCCATCGCGCCGTCGAGCGCCGCGGTGCCTTCGACATAGCCGGGGGCGCGGAAGGAGTCGTGGGTGCCGGTGTTGGTGCGGACGCCGAAGGTCTGCGTGCGCAGGTTGGGGATCTCGTACATTTCCTTGGCCGGCCCGGCGATGGCGGGCGTCCACCCACCGTAGGCGCCAAGCTGGCTGATGATGCGCAGATCCAGGGCCGTGAGCGTGCCGTCCTTGCGCGCGCCAAGCTTGATGTACTGGATCGTGGGCGCGCGGTTGCCGGCGACGAGATTCTCGGCCCGGCGGTCGAGCATGAGGTGGACCGGGCGGCCCGTGGCGCGGGCCAGCAGCGCGGCGATGACGGTCGGCTTGTAGCCGCCAAACTTGGCGCCGAAGCCGCCGCCCATGTAATTCTTGATCACCCGCACCTGGCTGCGGCGCAACCCTAACGCGCGGGCCAGCCGGTCGCGCACATCGTAAATGGCCTGGGTGCTTTCGTACACCGTCAGCGTGGCCCCGTCCCAGGCGGCGACGCCGCCGTGCGTCTCCAGCGCGTTGTGCATCTGCGCGGGGGTGGTATAGCGGCCCTCCACGACCACGTCGGCGGCGCGGAAGCCCTGGTCCAGGTCGCCGCGGGTGTAGGTCTCGCCCGGCTGCCCGTCGTCGTCCTTGAGCACGTTTCCTTCGGGGTGGACCTGGGGCGCGTCGGGGCCCAGGGCCGCCTCCGGGTCGATCACGAAGGGCAATGGCTCATAGTCCACCGTGATCAGGCGCACGGCGCGCGCCGCCGTCTCCGAGTCGTCCGCGGCCACGGCGGCCACTTCCTCGCCCTCGTGGCGCAGTTCGGTATCGAAGATGCGCGAGACGCGCGAGTGCCAGGGGATGGGCGGCGCGTTCTGGTGGGTCAGGATGTAGCGCACGCCGGGCAGCGCCTCGGCGGCGCTCACGTCGATGCTGCGGATGCGGGCGTGGGCATACGGGCAGCGGGCGACGGCGGCGTAGAGCATGCCCGGCAACTGGATATCGGCGGAATAGCGGGCCGCGCCGGTAACGCGCTCCACCCCGTCGATGCGCACGGTTTCCCGGCCCACATAGTGGAGTTCGTCCTGTTGCCAGGGTTGGGGTTCCTCGCCCTCGACGACCACCGTTTCTTCGTAGGTGCGGCCCTCGATTTCGACTTTGGTGCGGACGACGCGTACCATGGCTTATGCTCCCTGCAGGGCGCGCGCCGCCTGCTCCGCCGCGCGCCGGATGCCCGGATAGGCGCCGCAGCGGCAGAGATTGCCGGCCATGCCGCGCGCGATGTCGTCCGGGGTGGGGTTGGGGTGGCGATCGAGCAGCGCCTTCATCGCCAGCACCTGGCCCGGCGTGCAGAAGCCGCATTGCAGGCCGTCGCAATCGAGGAACGCCTGCTGGACGGGGTGCAGCGTGCCGTCGGGCGCGGCCAGCCCCTCGATGGTGGTGATCTCGTTGCGCCCGCATTCGACGGCCAGCGTCAGGCAGGCATAGACGGCGACGCCGTCGCGCAGCACCGTACAGGCGCCGCACTGGCCCTGGTCGCAAACCTTCTTGGTGCCGGTCAGGCCCAGGTCTTCGCGCAGGGCGTCGAGCAGCGTGCGCGCGGGCGGCGCCTGGATGGTGTAGGGCTGGCCGTTGACGTGCAGGTGGATTTCGGTGGAACCGGGACCGCGGACGGCGCTCGCCGGGCCGGTCCCTGTGCTGTTGGTCATACCGTGTGCTCCTGTCGTGGGCTGGGGGATTCGGTGCCGCGGCCGGCCCGCCCGGATGGGGGTCGGGCTGCCGCCGGAACATTCCGCGCCATACCAGCAAGTTTCGCGCCCTGACGCCGGGGCGCGAAACCATTTCGCGATTCCCACGGTATACATAGTAGAGAGACCGCAAGGTACCCCACCCAGGTGCCTGGGCGACCACCCGCGAAGTCTGCGACCGCCGGCTTCGCGGATGGGCCAGGCGGATAGCCGTCAGCTATCAGCTATCAGGTGCGGCTATGCCGGCCGTGGTTGGCCTTCTCCATTTATCTCCTGACAACGCCCACTCGCCGCACACCCGCCAGCCGCGTCTCCTGACGGCTGACGGCTATCCGCCCGTTGTTGACCCCGCCGGCCTTTTTGGCATATAATAGCCTCGCCTTATTTGCGCCCCGATGCGCGCAGTTTCCGTCAGATATCGACGCGGCTGGACCGGGGATCGCCGGCATCCGGCCTGCGCGGGCGGCACAACGACCCGGCGGGTCCCCTTGCCCCGGCGGCGCCGCGCCGCGTTGCAGGAGATTCTAGTTTCGTGCAAATCCGCAAATCCGCCCCGGCGTGGCTGGCCGCGCCCGTGTCCGTTATCCTGCTGTTAGGCGTGCTGGTGCCCGCGCTGGGGCCGCTCGGGGCCGCGCCCCCGATCCACCCCGCCGGCAGCCGCGCGGCCGGCGCGCCGCCCACGCCGCTGCTCTACAGCAGCGCCCCCGATTACCCCGATGCCGGGCTGCAGGGCATCGTCGATAGCTTCGTAGCCGATGCCCCCGGCGATTGGGCGGTGGCGATCAAGAAGCTTGACACCGGCCAGTACGCCGAGTTCAACAGCCACACCCAGGCCGAGACCGCCAGCCTCTATAAGGTGTTCGTGCTCTACGAGGTGATGCGCCAGCACGCGCTGGGCAAGATCGACCTGGACGGGACCGCCACGATCACCAGCGAGAACGCCGCCTATGACGAGAGCATCGGCGAACTCAACTGGGAGATCGGCGCGCGGGTGAAGATCTCGACGCTGATCGACCGCATGATCACGGTGAGCGACAATACCGCCGCCATCACCCTGGCCGGCCTGGCGGGTGTGGACAATATCAACGCCAGCCTGCAACGCCTGGGCCTGCGCGATAGTGCGCTCAACTTCAGCGGCAACGGCGACAACATGACCACCGCCGCCGACATGAGCCGCCTGATGGAGTGGATCGCCACGAGCCAGGTGCTCGACCGCGACTCCTGCCGCTACATCCTCGACGTGATGCTCAAGCAGGAGTTGAACGATCTACTGCCGCAGGGCCTGCCGCTGGAGGTGCAGATGGCGCATAAGACCGGCTCGCTCTTCCAGCTCCGCCACGACGCGGGCATCGTCTACGGCCCCAGCGGCCCCTATGTGATCACGGTGCTGAGCTGGAATCAAACCGACTCCGTCGCCACCTACACGGTCATCCCCAAAATGTCGGCTGCGGTGTACAAGTACTTCAACAGCCGCGACTTCCAGCCCGCGCGCTATTTCCCGGAAACGCGCCAGGTGGTGGGGCCGGCCTTCCTGCTGTACTATAACAGCCACGGCGGCCCGGCGACGTTCGGCCTGCCCATCGCCCCGGAGACGCCGCAGGGCGACCGCGTGGTGCAGTATTTCGAGCGCGCGCGGCTCGAACGACCCGCGGCGGGCGGTCCGGTCGCACTGGGCCTGATCGGGCGCGAACTGACGGCCGCCCAGGGCCGGGCCTTCCCGCCCACGGCGCAAGCCAACCCCAACGACGCAAATACGCAGTGGTTCGCGGCCACGCAACAGGCCATCGGCCAGCCTTTCCTGGGCTACTGGCGGCAGCACGGCGGCGAGGAGATCTTCGGCCTGCCGATCAGCCCGGTGGTAGTCGAGGACCACAACGGGCAGCAATTGCGCGTGCAGTATTTCGAGCGCGCCCGCTTCGAGCTCCACGGCGACACCGTGAGCCTGGGCCTGGTGGGCAGCGAAGTATACGCCCTGCGCAAATAAGCCTGCCGGCGGGACCGGTTGCAGCCGCGGGCGCCGACGTTCGTTACGTATAGGAGAAGACGAGCGCCCGCGCCCGCCCGGCGCAAAGAGTCGCGTGTTACTGCGGATGGCGTTGGCCCGCAGGGATCGTCCGATCAACCCGATCCTGGAAGGAGCTTATCTGCACATGCGCTTTTTCGTTCCCCCGGCCCGCCGGACCGCCTGGCGCGGCGCCGCCCTGCTGGTGCTGGCGCTCGCGCTGTTGGGAGCCGGCGTGCCGAGCATGGCCGGCCCGGCAGCAGACCCACCGCATCCCTACCCCGACCGGCCCGTCCAACCCACGCCCGTGCCGCCCGCGCCCTTCAGCGTGCTCAGCCCCAACGGCAACCCGAATCTCGACTACGGCTTCACCATGGCCCTGCGCGAAGACCTGCCGCGCCTGGAGAGCGACGGCTTCCAGTGGGCCGAGTTCGAGATCAGTTGGGCCGACGCCCAGCCCAGCCCCACCGGCCCCTACGACTGGGGCCACGTGAACAACATCATCCAGGCGATGGGAGGCCGCGAGGGCAGCCATGTCGGCATCATCTTCCGCGTGGACCAGTCGCCCGCCTGGGCCAACAGCGCGGGCGTGGCCGGGTGGTATCCGCCGCGCGACCCGAACACCTACGCCCGCTTCATCGGCGACATGGCCGCGTATGTGTCGGGCAAGCTGCGCTATGCGCCCGCCTACGAGATCTGGAACGAGCCCAACATCTCCGAGAACTGGGGCGGCGCCTGCCCCGACCCGGAGTTCTACACGGCCATGGTCCGCGCCGCCTACCCGGCCATCAAGCGGGGCGACCCCTATTCGCCGGTGCTGGCCGGGGCCGTGACCACCGTGGGCGCGCTGCCCAGCCGCCCCGACTCCTGCCACGTGGACGACCTGGAGTACCTCAACCGCATGTATGATGCCGGGGTCAAGGGCTACTTCGACAAACTGAGCACCCACCCCTACGGCTTCGGCGACGTGCCCGAGGCCAACCCGCGCACGCCGGGGCGCACGCTGGTCTTCCGCCGTGCCGAACTCCAGCGCGAGGTGATGGTGGCGCACGGCGACGCCGCGCGCCACATGTGGATCACCGAGACCGGCTGGGCCATCGACCCGGCAAAGATCGACGGCAACAGTTGCCGCACCAGTTGCCCGAACTGCTACGACTGGTACTTCCAGTGGTCCGAGCAGCAGCAGG
>DASSGZ010000175.1:0-6234 GCA_035693165.1 Chloroflexia bacterium
CCAGGATGCCGAGACTGGCCAGCGCGGCTATCTGATTACCGGCGAAGATAGCTATCTCGCGCCCTACACTGTGGCCGTTGCGCAACTTCCTACTGACCTCGCCCGCCTGCATACGCTGACGGCGGACGATCCAGCCCAACAGCGCCAGGCCGGCACGCTTGAGCAAGCGGTCAACGGGAAATTGCGCATATTGGAGCGAACGGTCGCGGTCCAGCGCGAACAAGGCCGCGAGGCCGCCCGGCAAATAGTGCTCACCGACGAAGGCAAACAAGCCATGGACGCAATCCGTAAGGCCGTTGCGGATATGGAGGAAACGGAAAGCAGGCGGCTAGGGCAGCAAGCGGCCCAACTGGAAACCAGTGCCCGGGAGGCGATCCTTGCGTTCGCCGTGCTCGCTGTGCTCGCTCTCCTCCTCTTGGCGACCGTCTTTCGCGTTATCCGCGCTGATCTGGCCCGTCGCCAACAGATGGAGACCGAACGGACCCGGCTTCTGGCGGCCGAGCAGACGGCCCGGGCCGCGGCCGAAGCCGCGCAACACCGCTTCGCCTTTCTGGCCGAGGCGAGTGGGGTACTAGCCTCTTCGCTCGACTACGAAACCACGCTGACCACTGTTGCCCGTTTGGCCGTGCCCGCTGTCGCCGACTGGTGCAGCGTCCATGTCGTCGCTGAGGATGGCACGGTGCGCCAACTCGCGGTGGTCCACACCGACCCGGCGAAGGTGGCCTGGGCCGAGGAGCTGGGGCGGCGCTTCCCATCCAATCCGCAGGCTCCTACTGGTCTGTACCGCGTGCTGCGCACTGGGCAACCGGAGATCTACCCCGAAATCACCGAGGCGCTGCTGGCGGCCACGGCCCAGGATCCCGAACAATTGGCTATTATACAGGCAGTAGGCTTTACGTCGGTCATGCTCCTCCCATTGCAGGCGCGTGGGCGTACCCTCGGGGTGCTCACTCTTGTCTCCGCCGAGTCGGGGCGGCACTATAACCCATCCGACGTGACGCTGGCTCAGGATCTGGCCCAACGCGCCGCCCAAGCCGTCGACAACGCGCGTCTGTTTCAGGAGGTCCAGCTGCAACGCGAGCGCTTCGCCATTACGCTGGCCAGCATTGGCGACGCGGTGGTCGCCACCGACCCGACCGGGCACATCACTTTCCTGAATCCCGTCGCGGCGGCGTTGACCGGCTGGGCGCCCACCGAAGCCCTCGGACAACCGCTCGATGCGATCTTCACCATCGTTGCCGAGGGGACGCGCGCCCCGGTGGAAACCCCGGTCGCCCGGGTGCTGCGGGAGGGCACGGTAGTCGGGATCGCCAACGGCACCGTCCTCGTGGCCCGCGACGGCACCGAATGCTCGATCGACGACAGTGCCGCCCCCATTCGGGATGAGCAAGACCAGGTCGTGGGGGTGGTGCTGGTGTTCCGGGACATCACCGAGCGTCAGCGGAGCGCAGCGGCGCGTCAGGCGCAGCGCGTGGCCGAGGAAGCAAACCGCGCCAAAAGCGAATTCCTCTCGCGTATGAGCCACGAACTGCGTACCCCCCTGAACTCCATCCTCGGCTTCGCCCAGCTCCTGGACCTCGAAGGTGGCACGCCTGAGCAGCGCGAGAGCATTCACTATATCCTGCGCGGCGGGCGCCACCTCTTGGAATTGATTAACGAGGTACTGGACATCGCCCGCATCGAAGAAGGCCGCCTCCCGCTCTCGCCCGAGCCGGTGCCGGTCCAGGAGCTGTTGCTGCAGAGCCTCAACCTGGTCCGGCCCCTGGCCACCGCGCGGGCGCTGCACCTACCTACGACCCTGCCGGAGCCGTGTGCCACTCATGTCCTCGCCGACCGGCAGCGGCTCCAGCAGGTGCTGCTCAACCTGCTGACTAACGCTATCAAGTATAACCGGCCGGGCGGCACGGTGCAGGTGCGTTGCGCGACAGTGGCCGCCGATCGGCTGCGCATCTTCGTGGAGGATACCGGGCTGGGCCTGACCCCCGACCAAGTGGACCGGCTCTTCACCCCCTTCGAGCGGCTAGGCGCCGAGCAAAGCCAGATCGAGGGCACCGGGCTCGGCCTCGCACTCTCGCAACGGCTGGTCCAGGCAATGGGCGGCACCATAGGTGTGGCGAGCACGCCTGGCGAGGGTAGCAGCTTTTGGCTGGAGCTAGCCGTCAGCGAGGATCCGGTCGAGCGCCTGGCCCGCACCGGCGAATTCGCGCTGGCGCTCGCCCAGCCCGGCGGCCGCGCCGCTCGGGTCCTGTATGTGGAGGACAATCTCTCCAACCTGAAACTGATCGAGCGCCTGCTGGCTCACCGGGCCAACGTCCGGCTCCTATCGGCGATGCAAGGGCAGTTGGGCCTGGAGCTGGCCCGCGAGCACCAGCCCGATCTGATCCTGCTGGACTTGCATTTGCCGGATCTTGCTGGGGACGAGGTGCTGCGGCGGCTCCAAGGCGATGCCACCACCCGCCGCATCCCCGTTGTGATTATGAGTGCCGACGCGACGCCGAACCAGATCGTGCGATTGCGGGCTGCCGGGGCTCGTGACTACCTCACCAAGCCGATCGACGTCGCGCGCTTCCTGACCGTGGTGGACGATTTACTTCAGGAAGGAATCCCATAGCCATGGAAGAGGAACGGGTCCGGCAGGCGCGGATCCTGATTGCCGACGATCAGGAGGCCAACGTGCGCTACCTGGAGCGGCTGCTCCAACGCGCGGGCTACATCGCCCTCACCAGCACGATCGACTCGCTCGCCATCCTGCCGCTGTATGCCCAGATCCAACCCGATCTGATCCTGCTCGACCTGATGATGCCCTATCTGGACGGCTACGCAGTGCTGGCTGCCATCAGATCCTTGATCCCCGCCGGAACCTACCTGCCTGTGCTGGTGCTGACCGCCGATATCACTCTCGAAGCAAAGCAACGGGCCCTGGCGGCGGGCGCCCGGGACTTCTTAACCAAGCCGTTCGATCCCATCGAAGTCCTCCTGCGCATACACAATCTGCTCGAAACCCGCTTGCTCCATCGTGATTTGCAGGCGCAAAAAGATGCACTCGATGAGCAGGTACGCGCGCGCACCCGTCAGTTGGAGTCAGCCCAGATCGAGATCCTGGAACGGTTGGCCCAGGCCGCCGAGTTCCGCGATGACGAGACCGGCCACCACACTCAGCGCGTCGGCAGGCTGGCGGCGCTGCTGGCCCAGGAGTTGGGCCTCCCGGCGGATCAGGTGGATCTGATCCGCCGCGCCGCCCCACTGCACGACGTGGGCAAAATCGGTATCCCTGATGCTATCTTGCTCAAATCCGGCAAGCTTACCTCGGAGGAGTTCGCGGTCATGCAAACGCACACCACCATCGGTGCCCGGCTGTTGGCGGGGGGCGGGTCCCACCTGATCCGCCTGGCCCAGGAAATCGCGCTGACTCACCACGAGCGCTGGGATGGCAGCGGCTATCCGCACGGGCTGGCGGGCGAAGCAATCCCCCTGGCCGGCCGGATTGTGGCGGTGGTCGATGTGTTTGACGCGCTCACGCACGCCCGGCCGTATAAGCCGGCCTGGGCGCCGACGACGGCACTAGCGGAGATTACCCGCCAGCAGGGGCGGCAGTTTGACCCGACGGTAGTTGCAGCGCTGCTACAGGTCGCGGCGCAGCCGGATTTCGCCGCGTGGCTGGCACCAGAGGAAGTGCCGTGACTGCGCCCGATACGGGTGCCCCGCGCAGGCCGTAGCAGTTGGGGGTTCCGGCCCGCTCATTATGCAGCAATCAGACCCCTGCAAGTGCTTGTCGGGCGGCAGCTTTCATTGTCTCGTAAGTTATCTGGTAACCGCTTGGCCATGATAAGAGGTGATCCATGAACGCGCCTCGTGTCCTTCCAGACCGCTCGCCCTCGGCGGCAGCTGCTCCACCAGCCTACAGACTACCAACCGCCTTATCCCGGCAAATTAGATCGGATCTCATCCGCCTGGGCAGTATCGCGCTGCTGGTCTTCTTGCTAGCCATTATTCTCCCTACCGGAACCTGGCTGCAACTTGCCTTGCAATTGCAAGACTATCACATTGACGACTTCATCGTGGGTAGGTCGGCACTCGGCCGTGGTTGCACGTTAACAGCGTGACAAAAAGACGCGGTAGCTGGGCACACAACCGTGGTCATGCGGCCCACCGCGCAATGAGTTCTTGCATCTGTTTTGATCGGCGCCCGCGTTGTTTCGGTGGCGTCCAGCAGGCCACGGGCACCTGATAGCTCAACAACTCCGCCACGCTCCAGCAGTGCGCCGTCAGCCCCGCCGCCATCGCGGGCGTCCGCGGCGTGGGCCATTCATTCGGCAGGACCAAACTGGCATGATCCGTGCAAAAGTTATACACCGTCCCCACCAAGTACATCGCCGCATGCAGCCGATGCTGCTGGCGGGCCCCATAGCGCGT
The DNA here is from genome assembly GCA_035693165.1 of Chloroflexia bacterium. Lineage (GTDB taxonomy): Bacteria > Chloroflexota > Chloroflexia > QHBQ01 > JAICKM01 > JAICKM01. The sequence continues at coordinate 4,414 of DASSGZ010000175.1, forward strand.
CCGGCGGCCCAAGCGCGCCAGACGGCTCCGAAACGTGCCATTGAGCCGTTCGATGTAACTGGTATTCAGCCCGCCGGTGCCTTGCGTGGCCGCGACCAACTGCGCCAACGCCGCCTCCGTGCCCTGTGCCAGCCGCCGCGTCACGCGGACCAGCCGGCGTTGCACCCGCTGCTTGACCACCTGCCCAATCACCAACTCCGGCCACGGCATCACCGCCGGGCGCTTGCCGGGCCGCGCCGTCCGGCTGCGACAGGCCCGTTGCAGCGCCGCCACGTAGCTGACCAGGCCATCCACGGCAATCAGCAACGGGGCCACCAGGGCACAGCGCGCAATCAGCTCCGCCAACTGGCGGATCAAGTGCTGATCGCGGGTAGGACTGAGCACCCCGCCCAGCCACAAGCGGGTGGGGACCTGCAACGCCATCGCCATCCAGATGTGGCCTGCCTGGGTGGTTACGCACACCTCGTCGGCTTGCACCTGGCCCAGGTCGCGCGGCTGCTCAACAAAGTGCTGCTGCACGGCCGCACAATGCTGCCCGGCAGCGGTAATCCACTCCCGCACGGTGCGGGGATGCAGCTGGAAGGCGGCGACGACAGCGGCTTCGGGACAGCCATGGGCCACCAGGGTGACGACCTGGGCGATCAGATCCTCGGAATACTGCTTACGATAGAAGGGCGTGCCGACGCGGGCACTGAACGTTTGGTGACAGAGGGTGCACCGATAACGCTGCTCGCGCTGACTATGGATCGTGATGTTGCCTTGGCCCAGTTGGCCCCTTGCGTAACAGGCCAGATTCGGGCAAAATACTTCTTGCGGGTTCACGGTCGGTCTCCTGAGTTGCAAAGTCATGAGATTCTACCGAACCCGCGTCTTTTTGTCACGCTGTTAACGTGCAACCACGGCCGAGTGCCGACCTACCGGATAGCCGGAATGGGTGTATAACCACATATCTAGTAGGCTGAGGTCCAGTAACCGATGGAAAAGGGCTCGTTACAACCCGCGCACTTGGTGGCGTGGCGGGCTATGTCATCCCACTCCTTGCCCTCATGGCGCTCCCGTTCCCAGAGTTCGCTAAGCGCAACCCTTGCCTACTCTATCGCCCCGCTTAGATCGGAGCCTCCGCGGCAAGCTCTCCGGGCAGAACGCAGCGGCTCCAACAAAGATCTCCACGTTACTGGGCAGGTCACCGAGGACTGGTCAGAATGGCACTAAGACCGAAGTTGGCCTTACCGGTCGGTAGCGCCAGCACCTACACCCACTGCACCGCCGTCTGCGATAGAACCGGCACCTGTTCACTAACTCACCCTGCCGCCCCCGTAGGCGACGGTATCCATCCTATCTCCAGGGCAATGGACCCTGTGTTGTCAACCGGCTAATCCACTGACGCGCGGTATCCTGTTGATCGGCGCTGCCTCCGTGGCACGTGCGCTCGTGCTGACTACCCGCTAGAAGGAGGACCTTATACCATGCAGGATGAGATTCTGCGCATGGCGCGGATTCTGGTTGTGGATGATCAGATAGCGAATGTGCGCTACCTGGAACGCCTCCTGGCCCGTGCAGGCGCGACTCAGGTTACGACCACAACCGATCCGCACCTAGTGGTATCACTCTACCACGCGATCCAGCCGGATCTCATTGTCCTGGATCTAATGATGCCCTACCTGGATGGCTTCGCTGTAATGGAACAACTCCGTCCGTTGCTGGCCGCCGAGGGTTACTTGCCCATTCTGGTGCTCACCGCGGATGTCGCTCCCGAAACCAAGCAGCGCGCCCTGGCGGCGGGCGCGCGATTTTCTCACTAAGCCATTCGATCCGGTCGAA
>DASSGZ010000176.1:0-4867 GCA_035693165.1 Chloroflexia bacterium
CGCGCGCGACGATTGATAGACAAGGAAGCGAGATTCAGGAGGCTACTTGAACATTCTCCATCTATTACACGATCCGCTGGAGGAGTTGAGCAAAGTGTTGGCGCGCCTGGGCCAGCAGTGGACGGCGGTGCTGGGCCTGCCGGTGGCGCTGACGGTGGTGCTGGTCTACGGGTTGCCGCGGCTGGCCCGGCGGGCGGGAGCGCCGCAGGACGCGCGCCTGCTGCGCGAAGCCGGGTTGCTGGCGCTGGGCTGGGGCGGCGTGGACCTGGCGCTGACGGCGGGGTTGCCCCTGCTGCGCCTGTCGTACGCGCCGGTGCGCACGGCCTTTTTCATGTTGCTCTGGGGCCGCACCGGGATCTCGGGCGCGGGTACGGCGCTGGCCCTGGCGAGCGTGCTGGCCGGGCGCGATCTGCCGCCGGGCGGGCGCCGCCTGATCGCCCGCGGACTCTGGACCATGCACGCCGCCATGGCGCTGGTGCTAGTCTACGCGACCTACGTCGGCGGGGCGCGCCTGCGCCCGACCCGCGCCAGGCTGGCCTTCCCCGGCCATACACCCGGCGCGCCGCCGTTGCATCTGCGGCTGGCCCAGATCTCGGACATCCACATGGAACGCCTGAGCCGCCGCGACGAGGCGATGGTCGCGCTGCTGCGCGAGACTCGGCCCGACCTGGTCCTGCTCACCGGCGATTTCATCAACATCGACTATTACGATGTGCGGGCCTACGAGGACCTGCGCGCGCTGCTGCGCGCAGTCGTGGCGCTGAACCCGCCGCTGGGCGTCTATGCCTGCCTGGGCAACGTCGACCCGCCCAGACTGACGGCCACCTTGCTGGAAAGCGCGGGCGTCCATCTGCTGGTCGATACCGCCGTGACTTTGCCGGTGGACGGGCGGAGGGTGCAGATCCTGGGCGCGGCGACCAGCCGCGGGCACCGCTGGGAATATGACCTGCCGCACTTCCAGGCGGCGGTGGCGGCGGCGGAAGCGCAGGGCACGCCCGACTTCCGCCTGCTGCTCTACCACACGCCCGATTTCGTCCCGCAGGCGGCCCGCGCCGGCGTCGATCTCTACCTGTGCGGGCACACGCACGGCGGCCAGATCCGCCTGCCGCTGGTCGGCGCGCTGCGCACGGGGTCGCGCTTCGGCAAGCGCTACGTCATCGGCCTCAACCGGCTGCCCAACGACGGCTATATCCACACCAACCGTGGCCTTGGCTTCGAGGGCATGTCGCTGCCCCGCATCCGCACGTTCTGCCCGCCCGAAGTCGCGCTGTTCGACGTGACCATCGGCGCCTGCACCGGCGAGCGCGACCCGGCGACCTGAGCTATTGCGAATCGCGACTTGCTGAGGCGTTATACATAGCATGTTAGGCAAAAACAAACCGCCGGCGATCCGGCGGCGCAGACGAGGCTACCTCCTGAGCCTGAACCTGCTGGCGCTGCTGGGCGCCGGGTTGTTCTGGACGTTCGGCTACCAGATGTCCATGGACAGCACGCCCCATGTGCTGGCCGAGTCGGGCATCGTCCGGGCCAACGTGACCTACTGCACCGGCGGCGGGATCGACCTGAAAATGGATCTCTACCTGCCGCCGCCGCTGACTGCTGCCCCGGCTCCAGTGGCGGTGTACGTCCACGGGGGCGGCTGGCAGGAGGGCGATAAGAATTGGATCGACCGGGTGCTGCCGCCGGATCGGCTGGTGGCGCGCGGCTACGTGGTTGCAGCGCTCAACTACCGCCTGGCGCCGCGCCATACCTGGCCCGCGCAGATCGAGGACGCCAAGTGCGCCATCCGCTACTTGCGCGCCCACGCGACGACATATAATCTGGACCCGGATCGCATCGGCGTCTGGGGTGAGAGCGCGGGCGGGCATCTGGCGGCGCTGCTAGGCCTGGCGGGGCCGGATGCCGGGTTCGAGGGCTACGGCGGCTACCCTGAGCAGTCCAGCCGGGTGCAGGCTGTGGTCGATATGTGCGGCCCCGCCGACTTCACGACCCTGGACCTGAACCTCTACAATCGCCTGATGGCGCAGATGCTGCTCGGCACCCAGCCCGATCCCGACCTCTTGCGCCGCGTCAGCCCCATCAGCTACGCGCGGAAGGACGCGCCGCCTTTCCTCATCCTGCACGGCGACAAAGACCCGCTGGTGGCCTACAGCAACTCGCAACACCTGTACGACGCCCTGCACAAGGCGGGCGCTCCGGTGACGTTCATCACCGTCAAGAACGCCGGCCATGTCTTCAGTCCCAGCGGCGGGGTGCCGAGTCCAACCATGCCGGAGATCGACGACATGGTGCTCGATTTCTTCGACAAGGCTTTACATACCGCATCGGAAACGATACGCACTTTCCCGCAGACCGGTAAGACGGTGCGCGGCCCGTTCCTGGCCTACTGGACGGCGCACGGCGGTGTGGCTGCCCTCGGCTACCCGGTTTCCGAGCCGGTGCAGGAACGTCCGGCGGATGGTGGCGCGTATACGGTGCAATATTTTGAACGGGCCGCGCTCGAATACCACCCCGACAATCCGGTTGGCGAAGCGGTTGTTCCCCGGCGCCTGGGCGTTGCGCGTCTCCAGCAGAAGTATCCCGCGGGCGTCCCGGATGCGGTGCCGAACACAGATGCCGGGTCTGTCCTCTTCGCGCAAACGGGCAAGCGGGTGGGGGGCGCGTTCCTGGCCTACTGGCGCGCCCATAACGGCGAGGCCACGCTGGGCTACCCTATCTCCGACGAGTTCACCGAGGTCTCGGACCTGGATGGCCGGCCCTATCGAGTGCAATACTTCGAGCGGGGCGTCCTCGAAGCCCACCCGGCCAACGCCGCGCCGCCGGCGGTGGTACCGTCCCAACTCGGCACGCTGGCCTATCGCGCGCGCTATCTAGCCACCGGAGCACCCGCGCTGGTCGCACGCTGACACCCCCGCCGGTAGCCCCGAGGCCCGCTCTCGTCAGGCCTCGGCCCTGGCTTCTGGTACCGCTTCGCCTCAATACCTCACGCGGCGCTGCCGACGGCATCCTGGGCGGGCGCTACCACCAGTGGTTCGCCGGGTGCCAGGATGCGCACCGTCGTTCCCGGTGCGTGGCGGGCTACGGCCTGCGCGAACTCGGGCGCCGTGCCGTTGTACTTCAGCAGCAGCCGGTCGCGCAGGGCACCGCCGGTGAACGTATAGTGCATCGGCATGGCGAGGCGCGGCTGCAAAATGCCGCATAACTCGGCGGCTTCCTGCGCGTTCATCACCACCTGGTGGTTCAACAGGGGCCGGATCGCCAGCCCGTTGATCGCGAGTAAGGCCAAGTCGATGCGCGGGAAGCGCCGGGCGACTTCACGTAGCTCCGGGATCAGCAGCGTGTCGGCGCCGAAGAAGACGGTGAGTCCATTGGCCTCCAGGATATAGGTGTTTTCCGGGACGCCATGCTGCGCGGGTGCCGCTGTGACGCACACAGATCCCAGCATGGTGGTTTCCCAGGTATCGAGTTCGACCACATTTGCGAATCCGGCTGCTCGCGCTTTCCCGGCGGTACCGCGCTTGACAGCCATGGGCACCAGTTTATCCGGATAGGCCCGGAAAGCATTGATGTCGTAGTGGTCATAGTGGTCGTGACTTACCAGGACCCCGGCCAGGTGGGGTAGCGCGCTCAAGGCGATGCCCAGCGGTTCGCCGTGGTAGTAGCCCGCCTTCTCGGAGAACCAGGGATCGGTCAGGATCGGGCTGCCGCTGAAATCGAGCAGCACACTGGCGTGGACAACGCGGGTGATAGTTAGAGCGTTCATGTTTATTTGGCCTCCTATCTTTTGGTTGGTTGACTAACTAAATCTGCAGCTAAAAAAAGTCGCCGCATCTACTCGGCCCCGGATTCCAGGAGTAACCCGACCATCCTCGATAACATCTGATAGGCCGCGTGGATATCGAAATGTGGATCGGCCAGCTTTTGCAACGCCAGCCCGTCGAAGCAGGCCAGTAGCACGCCGGCCAGCGCGTTTGGATCGAGAGCCTGATTGCCTGCCGCCTTGCGCACGATATTGCCGATGCCCTGCCGTCCATTCGCCAGCAGGGCGGCCACTCCCTCTTCGAGCGCGGGGTTGCGCATTGCCAGGGCGAACAGTTCATAGCGCAACCGGTACCATTCCGGCTGGCGGGTCGCGCGTTCCTCCGGTTCCTGTAGCCCGGCGCTCGCCAGGGCGGCGGGCGGCACCTCCTGGCTGCGCCGTTCCATCTCGGCCGTGTAGCGATCCGAGGTCGCACGCAGCACGGCAACCAGCAGGTCGTCCTTGCTGGCGAAGTAGTAATGCACCAGGCCCGGCGCCACCCCTGCCGCGCGGGCGATTTCCTTGATCGACGCCGCGCCGTAGCCCTGCTCCATCAGCACCAGGTACGCTGCATCGATAATGCGCTCACGCGAGTCACTTTGCCGCTTAGTCATCGCTTCCTCTTTCCTGGTTGGTCGTACAACCAAATAATAGCATTGCTTTGCCGGCCTGTCAATACTTCTGGCGATCCAATTTACGCGAGGTACTCCTGGTGACCTGTCGCCGGGGCGCCGATCTTGCTTGCCGCCCCTCTTTGTGCCGCAAACGGGCATTAGTGGGAGGATGGGACATGGCGGAAGACGAAGCGGCGGATCTGCAAGCGGTAGTAGAGCAGCCTGTCACCGGCACCTTCCGGCTGACGCGCCGGATCAGCCGCGAGTGGTGGGGCGTGCTGGGGCTGCCGCTGCTGCTGGCGAGCGGGCTGGTCTACCTACTGCCGCGGCTGCTGCGGCAGAGCGGCGCGCCGGGGCGCGCGAAGGTGGTGCGGCAGGCGGGGCTGCAGGCGCTCGGCTGGGGCGGGGTGGATCTGGCGGCGATGGCCGGGCTGCCGCTGCTGCGCCTGTCCTA
>DASSGZ010000177.1:0-20868 GCA_035693165.1 Chloroflexia bacterium
GCGGGTATCGGCGCGTTTCAATATGTGGAGCGCACGCCTGCCCGCGGATCGCCCCCGGTCGCCCGCCGCGCCGGACGGCAAGTACCCAAGCAATCGCGCTTCTGGTATGATAAAGAGGACGGGGCGCTCGCCGCTGAGCGCCGCAAACACCGGCCTTATTCAATGACAGAATAGGAAGACATATGCCCACCGCAGTGCATACCCCGACCGTGTGGCGTCCATTGCCCGCGCCCGAGCCGGGCGCCCAACCATCGACCGAATGGTGGCTCCAGTTGCTGGAGCGCGCCTTTATCTCCAGGGCCATGGACGACCTGGAGGTCAGCAAAGAGTACCGCCCCAACCCCGATAAGCCGCTGGAGGGCAAGCTCAAGTTCCAGTTTTCGGCCAAGGGCCACGAGATCCCGCAGCTCATCGCCGCCGCGCTGCTGCACCACCCCCACGACGGCGCGACCGTCTACTACCGCTCGCGCCCGCTCATGCTCGGCGTGGGTCTGTCGCCGTTCGAGGCTTTCGCCAGCGTGATGCACAAAGTGGAGGGCGTGTCGGGCGGGCGCGACATCGGCGTGGTGTTCAACCACCGCCAGCCGGGCGGCGTGACCGTGCTGCCCGCCTCGGGCGACGTGGGCGCGCAGTTCACCCCCGGCGTGGGCTGGGCGCAGGCCGTGCAGTACCGGGCCACGCAGATGGAGCAGACCGAATACGCCGGGGCCATCGCCCTGACCCACGCCGGCGACGGCGCCACCTCGACCAACGGCTTTTGGAGCGCGCTCAACATCGCCGCGCCGCTGCGCCTGCCCTATGTCATGCTCATCGAGGACAACCACTACGCCCTGTCGGTGCCCTGGCGCTACCAGGCGGCGGCACCCTCGATTGTCGACAACCTGCGCTCCTTCCATAACCTCGACATCGAGTCGGTGGAAGGCGGCGACATTCCCGCGCTGTACGCCGCGCTCAGCGCCGCCATCGGGCGAGCGCGCCGGGGCGGGGCGCAACTGGTCCACGTCCGGGTGCCGCGCCTGACCGGGCACAACTGGCAGGACCCGGCGGCCTATAAATCAGCGGAGGAGAAAGCCGACGACGCGCGCCGCGACCCGCTGCCGCGCCTCGTCACCTGGTTGCAGGAGGAGCACGGCGTCAGCGCCGCCCGCATCGACGCTCTGCGCGAGGAAGCCACAGCCTATGTGCGCGAGCAGGCCGAAGCCGCCTGGCGCGAGGGCCACGACCCCGCGCCCGATGACGCCACCACGCACCTGTTTGCCCCGGCCCGCCCCGTGCCGGAGACAGCGCCTGTTACCGCCGGCGCGCGCATGACCATGCAGCAGGCCATCCGCCAGACGCTCGAAGACGAACTGGCCCACGACCCGACCATCCTGGTTTTCGGCGAAGACGTGGGCGCGTTCTCCGGCGTCCACCGGGTGACGGAGGGCTTGCAGACGCGCTTCGGCGAAGCCCGCGTCTTCGACACCAGCCTCAACGAGGAAGGGATCGTGGGGCGCTCGGTGGGCATGGCGATGAACGGCCTGCGCCCGGTGCCCGAAATCCAGTTCCGCAAATACGCCGACCCGGCCCACGAGCAGATCCACGACGCGGGCACGCTGCGCTGGCGCACGCACGGGCGCTTCGGCGGGCCGATTGTGCTGCGCATCCCCGTGGGCCACCAGCTCATGGGCGGCGACCCCTGGCACGCCGTCTGCGGCGAGGCCGTGTTCGCCCACCTGCCCGGCTGGCAGATCGCCTACCCGTCCAGCGTGCCCGACGCCGTGGGCCTGTTGCGGACGGCGCTGCGCGGCGACAACCCGGTCATGTTCCTCGAACACCGGTTGCTCTACCGCCTGCGCGAAGCCAACGCGCCCTATCCCGGCCCCGACTACCAGTTGCCCTTCGGGCGCGCCCGCCGCGTCCGCGCGGGCCGCCACGCGCTCATCCTGACCTGGGGCGAGCCGGTCTACCGCGCGCTCGAAGCCGCCGGCATCCTGGCGGCCAAGGGCATCGAGACCGAGATCCTCGACCTGCGCACGCTCGTCCCCTGGGACGAGGAGGCCGTGTTCGAGGCGGTGCGCCGCATCGGCAAGGTGCTGATCGTCCACGAGGACAACCTGACCTGCGGCTTCGGCGCCGAACTGGCCGCCCAGATCAGCCAACATGCCTTCGACGATCTCGACGGCCCGATCTACCGGGTCGCCATGGCCGACGTGCCCTCGCCCTCGCACAAGCACCTGTTCGACGCCATCATGCCGACGACGCAGCGCGTGCTCGCCGCGCTCGAAGAACTGGTGGCCTGGTAGCCAAACCCGAATGCTAACCGCAAGCCGGCAGCGGCCCTGACCATCGTGCCCCCTGCCGGCTTTTTGCGGTCCGCAAGCGAACCCAGCAATTGCTGCGCTCTTGTAAACTGCATTAAAGTCGCTTAAAATTAGCACGTATATGATAGCACAATCCTCCTGGTCCGCACTCAACGCTATACCGTCGATCAACCCAACGTCATCGCTCTTCAGGAGACCCTATGTCCACGTTTTCGTCGCGCGCCCTGCCCCGCGTCGCTTCCGCTCGCCGCGCCCGCTACACCTACGGTAGCCTCCTCGCCCTGGGCCTGCTCGTTCTGGCGCTGGGACTCTTTCTCTGGCCGCCCGCCCTGCCCTCTGCCGCCCATCCCCTTCCGCATAACTCGCCCGCCGCGCCCGCGCCCGGCGCTGTGATCACCAACGGCTGGACCAATGTGTTCCCGCGGCTTAACGCCGTGAGCGCGGTTTCCAGCACCGAAGCGTGGGCTTGCGGCGACTATGGACATTTGATCCAATATCAGGCCGGGGCCTGGCACCCCGTAGACCCCCTGAATCTTCAGGGTCTTGCCTGCACCGATATCAGCATGCTTTCTCCGACGAGTGGATGGCTTGTGGCAGGGAATCGGGCTTTCCAATATGACGGAACCTCCTGGACCGAGAAAAACACCGGCTTTGCCGGATCAACCCGGTGGTTTAAGAAGATTTCCGTCGTGGCAACCGATGATGCATGGGCGATCGGCGCGATGACCGACCTGACCTGGCCGAACGCCGTCATACTCCACTGGGACGGTGTCCAATGGACTACTGTTCTGCCCACCGGCAATCGGTACGAACTGCTGGATATGGCTATGGTGAGCGCGACAGAGGGCTGGGCCGTGGGCTATATCTCCGGGGGTCCTATTTTGTTCTTGCATTACAGCGGCACACAATGGGCGCAAGTACCCGGACCACCGGATCCTACCCTTGGCGTTTTCATGAATGTCTTCCCAGGATCGCACGGGGATGCCTGGCTCATCGGCAATCCGCAGAACAACACTCGACGCGCCATCTATCACTATAGCGAGGGTACATGGACATCCTGGCTGCTACCGGTCGCGACTATAGAGACAGATATCTTCATGCGCAACTCTGATGAAGGCTGGGTGGCTACGGAATCATCCCTCTACCACTGGGATGGTACCGATTGGGCGACTGAGTACACCGGGCGGGATATTACCGGCGTCTCTGGAGCAAGTGACCAGGTCTGGGGGGTCGGGGCGGCTGATGGCGTGTTCCGCCGATCCCCGACAGGTGCATGGACCCAGGAATGGGGCGGCCCGACCAGCCAGACCCTCAATAGTGTCTCCGCGCTTAATACGGCGGAAGCCTGGGCCGTCGGCAGTGCCGGTACCATCCTGCATTACAGTGGTGGCACCTGGCAAACGCAAACGAGCGGAACGACCGCTGATCTAACCCGTGTGCAAACGCTGCCGTCGGGTGACGCTTATGCAGTAGGAGATCGTGTAATTCTCCACTGGGATGGAGTGTCCTGGACACAAGTCGCGACACCGACGGTTAGGCTCTACGGGATCTCGATGCTCAACAATAGCGAAGGTTGGGCGGTCGGTGCTGGGAGCACGATCTTGCATTACACTGGCGGGAACTGGGTGCCGCAAACTCCGCCCAGCTCAGTTACACTATACGCCGTCGCCATGGATTCCGCCAGTCATGGGTGGGCGGTAGGTACCAACAGCAGAAGCGTGATCCTGGAATATGTAGATGGTACCTGGAATCTAAACTTCGCTGCATCAGGTATGGCTGATTTCCGTGATGTAGTTCTTGGACCGGGTACCGGCGAAGCCTGGGTCGCCAGTGGGTCGGATTTTCGCCCTAATACGGGCGGCATAATGCATCGCAAAGATGGGGTTTGGAACCAGGAACTATATCGGTCGGGTGGCTTTCTCGGGGTCGCCCTTGGAGGGGCGGGTACAGTATGGGCCGCTGCCAACTATACCTACTGGTACTCGGGAAGCGACTGGCGCTATGTAACCCTGCCACTGACTGATCCAAATCCGCAAGCGGTGGCGATCATTCCCGGCCAGGGCGGCTGGATGGTTGGAACCACGGGCACCATTCTGCGCTATGACGGCGCCTGGACACCACCGCCCCCGCCTACGCCTACCCCCACGTCCACGCCGACAGTCACCAGGACGCCAACCAGCAGCGTGACGCCGACGGCGACGGCTACCGCGGATACGACGGCGACGAGTACCGCCACGGCGACGAGTACCGCAACGAATGCGGCGACCGTCACGCCCAGCGAGACCTCGACGGCGACGGCTACCAACAGCCCGACTGATACGCCAACGAGTACGGCGACTGACAGCCCGACCAGTACGCCAACGGGTACGCCGACCGCGACGGAAACAAATACGCCGGGCGCTACGGCGATGCCGACTAATACGGCGACCGGCACGCCCACCCGCACGCAGACGAGCGTGCCCACGGCGACCCGCACTGGCACGCCGGTCCCTACGGTGACAACCGCGCCACCAAGCGCTACTGTGCCCCCGTCCCTCACCGTGCCGCCCACCAGCACCCGCACGGCGGTGCCCGTGACGAGCACACCCTGCGCGCTGTCCTTCAGCGATGTGTCGTCCGCAGACTACTTCTATGAGCCGGTGCGCTACCTGGCCTGCCGGGGCGTGATCTCCGGCTACAGCGACGGCACCTTCCGGCCCGGCAACAATACCACGCGCGGCCAGATGGTCAAGATCGTGGTGCTGGGGCTGGGCGTGCCGGTCTATACGCCGCCCGCCGGCGCCACCTTCGCCGATGTGCCGCCCGCGCACCCGTTCTTCGCGGTAATTGAGGCGGCGGCGCACGCGGGCGTGGTCGGTGGCTACACCTGCGGCGTCGCGGCGAACGAGCCGTGCGACGCCCAGCGCCGGCCCTATTTCCGCCCCGGCGCCGATGTGACCCGCGGCCAACTGGCGAAGATTGTGACCATCGCCGCGGGTTGGCCGGCGCGCACCCCGGTCCAGGCCACCTTCGCCGATGTGCCGCCGGGCAGCCCCTTCTTCGGCTTTGTCGAGGCGGCCAGTTGCCGGGGCATCATCAGCGGCTACACCTGCGGTACCGCGCCGGGCGAGCCGTGCGACCCGACAGGCCGGCCCTACTTCCGCCCAGGCAACCACGCCACGCGCGGCCAGATCGCCAAGATCGTCTACGGCGCGCTCACGCGCCCCACCGCCTGCGTCGCCCCCTGATAACCGGCGATCTCATGCAAACGGGCCGGGGAGGCAACTCCCTGGCCCGCGCTGTTTGCGGCAGTGATTCTGCGGGCGGCAAGGCCGGTTTCAAACCGGCCCCTACACCGCGAGAGGTGCATAGCAGGCGATCAATTGGGCGGCGCGGGCCGGTTTGAAACCGGCCCCTACACCGCAAAAGAACGTGGCCGGCTTTTGGTGCTGAGTGATCCTGTATCCGTAGCTGCGCGATTTATCGCGCCGTGCTCGTTCGTCGGCGGCGTGTCCTGTGCCCCAAACGATGCCCGCAACCGCCTAGATCGCCGCGAGGCGCTCGAAGAGGCGGCCCCAGTAGCGCAGGGTGGTGCGGTAGTCCTCCAGGCGGATCGACTCGTTGGGCGAGTGGATGGCCGATCCGGCGTTGCCCGGCCCGCAAACCATCGCCGTGGGGATGCCCAGGTCGCCGCCGATCAGCGAGAAGGGGCCGCTGCCGCCGGTCATCGGCTGGACCACCGCGCCGCCCGGTACCAGTTCGCCCCACACCGCCACGGCGTTCCGCACGAACGGGCTGTCCACCGGCGTCTTGCCCACCTCCAGGCCGCCCAGCCGCACCACCTCCACGTCGGTGAAGCCGCGCCGGTCCAGGTGCGCGCGCAGCAGGGCATACGTGTTGTCGGGCGTCTGGTTGGGCACCAGGCGGAAGTCCATCTTGACCACGGCCTTGCTGGGCACGATGGTCTTGGCGCCGGGGCCGCCGTAGCCGCTGGTAAACCCGGCGATGTTGGCCGTGGGCTGGAACATGCGCGCCAGCAGCACGTCCCGGCCGCGCACGCCGCGCTGCCAGTGGTCCACGCCGTATAGCTTCGCCAGGTCGGCCTCGTCGAAGGGCATCGCCTCGGCGGCAGCCAGGTCGGCGGCGCTCGGCGGCGCGATCACCTCGTCCAGCCCGTCCAGGGTGATGTTGTCGTGCGCGTCCTTGATCGTCGCCAGGGCCTGCACCAGCCGCCAGGCCGGGTTGGGCACGATGCCGCCGTTGCTCGAATGCACGTCGTGGTTAGGGCCGGTGGCGTGCAACTCGACATAAAGCATCCCTTTCATGCCGCAGACGACGGTCGGCGTGTCTTGCTCGTCGCGCCCGCCGCCCTCCCAGGCGCAGAAGTCGGCCCGCAGCTTATCGGCGTGCGCGCGGACCACCGGTGCCAGGTGCGGGCTGCCGATCTCTTCCTCGCCCTCAATCAACCAGCGCAGGCGCAGCGGCAGCGGCCCGGCGGTGGCCTGGTAGGCGCGGATGGCCTGCACGCGGGCCAGCAGGTCGCCCTTGTCGTCGGCCACGCCGCGGGCGTAGAACTTGCCGTCGCGGATGGCCCCGGCGTAGGGCGGGCTTTCCCATAGCTCCAACGGCTCCGGCGGCTGCACGTCGTAGTGGTTGTACATCAGCAGGGTGCGCGCCCCGGCGCCCAGTTCGCCCAGGATCACCGGCGACCCGTCCTCCACGGGCACGAACTCGACCTGGCCGCCCAGGCCCTCGATCTTCTCGCGCACCATGGCGCCGCTCTCGGCCAGCCCGATCTTCTGCCCGGCCAGGGCCGGCTGCGCGCAAAACGCGCGCAACTCGCTGATGAACTCGTCAAAATGATCCTCGATATAGGCGTCATACGCCTGGAACTCGCCGGCCATACGTCCTCCCGGTAGCAAGTAATGGGGTGATAGGTGATGAGGTGCCCGCGACGGGACGCGGGCAGTATAACGCTGGGCCGCGCCGGGTGTCAATACGCAGCGGGCGCGCGGTAGCGAGATCGCCCCGCCCCTCAACGGGCGGGCTAGCACAACGACGCCCGCCGCCGCGGGCTGGGGATAGGGAAAAGAGGACGCGCAGGCGGCCTTCGTAAACGTAGCCGCAGGCTTGAGCCTCCGGGCGCGCTGCCCCGCCGCGTGGTCAAGATCGGCAGGCAGGGTGGCACGGAAGAGAGGCCGCGCAGGCGGCCTTCGCAAACGTAGCCGCAGGCTTGAGCCTCGGGGCTACGCGAGCTAGCTGGGCCGGCCCGCGGGTTGCGGCTTGGCCGGAATCAGGCCGCGGTCGCGCAACTCGGTGATCTTGGCGCGCAAGACCGAGCCGCCCGGCTCCACGAAGACGCTGCCGTCCGGGAAGAAGATAGTGGGTACGCTGCGGAAGCCCCGATTCGTCCGCTTGACCAGTTCCTCGCCCTCCCGGTTGGCGTCGATGTCAATGAAATGGAAGTAGACCCCTTCATACTCCAGCATGCGCTGCGCGCGGAGCGAGTCGGGGCACCACGTGGTCCCATACACGGTGATGGACGGTGCGCTCTGCTGCATGGGTGAACCCTCCTTGCCTATGCCAGGCTTCAGGAGGATCTAAGCAGAAATAGTGCCACATGGATCACCTCTAATATGACAATGATAGAGACCTTATACTTGATAATATGTTTGTCATGAAGTCTCGGAATCGGGGTACGTCATACACTGTCGAGCAACTCCTTCAGGCGGCCCAGCATGGCGATGTGCGCGGCGGGGGACTCCAGCTTGGCGCCCATCGTGTTGACGCCGATGTGCGTCGCGCCGATATCCTGCCAGGCGCGCGCCGTGGGAACCAGGTCGTCCAGGTTTTGCCCGTTATAGGTGAAGCGGGCTTCAATGCCGATGGTCGCCGGGTCGCGGCCCAGGGCGCGGGCGGCGGCGTGCAACTTCTCGACCGCGGCGCGGCCTTCGGGTTCCGGGCGCATTTGGGGGAACCAGCCGTCGCCCAGCGCGGCCACCCGCTGCAGCACCACGTCGGCAGTCCCGCCGATCCAGATGGGGATCATGCGGCGCAGGGGCAGCGGATTGAGTCCGGCCTCGCGGACCTGGTCCCAGCGCCCCTCGAACGTGACCAGTTCCTGGCCGAACAACGCTCGTAAGAGCCGGATCTGTTCCTCGATGCGCTTGCCGCGCGTGTGGAAATCCTGGCCCAGGGCTTCGTATTCCACCTGGTTCCAGCCAATGCCCACACCCAGGCGCATGCGGCCGCCGCTGAGCACGTCCACCTCGGTGGCCTGCTTCGCCACCAGTGCCGTCTGTCGTTGCGGCAGGACGATCACGCCGGTGGTGAACTGGATGCGCCGGGTGAAGCCGGCCAGGTAGCCAAAGAGCACGAACGGCTCGTGAAACGGGTCCTTGTCGGTGTAGCGGTTCCAGCCGGGGCGGTTGGCCGTGCCCGCGCCCAGGACGTGGTCATAGGCCAGGATGTGGTTATAGCCCAGGCCCTCGGCGGTCTGGGCATAATCGCGGATCACCAGGGGATCGTTGCCGATCTCCAACTGCGGGAAAATCGCGCCTGCCAGCATTATGCATCCTCCTCCGCCGGTTGCCGGGGCGTGTAGACGCCGCGCAGGTGCCCCGTGCCGGCCCGTACCTCGCGCCAATGGGCCACGTCGAACTCCAGGTGGATCAGGCCGGCGGTCGGTAACTCGCGGATCGGCGTATCGGCTTCCACCAGCAGACTCCCCAGGCGCTCGAAACCCGGATTGTGCCCGACCAGCACGACCGCGTCCGCGTGGTCGGGTAGCCCCTGCACGATCTTGACCAGGGCGTCCTCGCCGGCGTTATACAGCCGGGGTTCGGCCTGCACCGTGCCGGGAAAGCCGATGGTCTCGGCCACGATGGCCGCCGTCTGCGCGGCGCGACGGGCATCGGAGGTGATGATGCTGTCGGGCATCCCCGCGTGGGCGGCCAGGTGGTGGGCCACCCGCGCCACGTCGTGCTCGCCGCGCGGGGTGAGGGCGCGGTCCCGGTCGCCGCCGGGCGCATGTTCCTCGGCTTTGCCATGGCGAAAGATCAGCAATGTTTTCATCCCTGCCCCCCTGTCACGCCAGGCGTGCGGCGGCGCCCGTTCGCGCCTGCCCCCTGGCGCCTTATTACAACGATGGGCCGGGCCAGGCCGACACGCTGTTGGATCCCGGCGCCCGGCCTGCTGCGCATCTCCCCCGGCCCCTCCCCGCCGCGGGGAGGGGAGTGACTTTTCTTCGCTCCGGCGATTCCCCCCTTCCCGTGGCGGGAAGGGGGCAGGGGGGTTAGGTTGGCCGGGCGCCGCGTTGCCGCCGGGTGGGGCGGTGTGCTATAATTCCGCGGCAGCCTGGACACGCACCCAACATTCTCCCGCTGCACTCGGATAGGAAGGAGCCTGCCGGCGATGGGCTTTCTCGACCGCGTGAAGGCAAGCTTCAGCCAGGCCATGGGCGGCAAGGCGTCGCTCGACCTGGAACTCGCACAACAAACTGTCGCCCCCGGCGATACGCTCGATTATCGGCTGGTGCTGGTCACCACCGGCCCCCTCAACGCCGACCGGCTGACGGTCGGCCTCTATGGCCGCGAGCGCATCCGCGTCTGGACGAGCGGCCCGCCGCCGCCCGGCCCCGCCGCAGGCGATAGCGTGGCGCTGGGCGAGGCTCCGCCCTCCGCGCCGGGGCTGGCCCGCGAATCGACCACCGCGCAGTATGTGGAGACGGTGGCCGGCGCGGAACTAAGCCTGGCCGCCGGGCAGACGCGCGAGTTCCGCGGCAGCCTCCAGGTGCCGCCCGATGCCCAGCCCACCTATCGCGGCGTGGACGCGCAACATACCTGGCGCGTGCGCGCCGTGGTCCTCGTGCCGCTCGGCGTCGATGTCGTCGCCGAGGCCGAGGTGACCATCCGCTGATCCGCATGGGCCCGGCTCCGGATCAGCCACTGGCGGTCTTTGGATAGCTGCAGCGGCACTGTTCCCAGGCGGTGGTGTGGTCAAAGAGGCGTTGCGCTTGCCGCCAGGCGTCCATGTCCTCCTGGCGCGGCGCACGAAAGTCCCGGCCCATGTTGTGCATGGGGCGCCCGCACTCCAGACACAGAACGCGACCCTCGTTATCCGCAGGGCACGCGTGGCGATAGGCCTTGCGACAGTAGAAGCAGGCGTAATGGAACTTGTAGTAATCGGGTTTTTGCCGGCTCATCTGGTACCTCTCCTTGATTATACTGCCGTCTGCAAGTCCGGCTCTTCTTGGTACGGGACGGCCTGGGCCCCCTGCCGGCAGCGGCGGCGCCGCGGAATCGGGGTGCCGATTTGCTGCTTTTTGTGCCTGATTTCACCGCAAGTTCTTGACACCGCTTCCAAAGTTTTGGTATGATGGCAACGTTGGCCGGCACTGCCGAACCTTGCTACCCGTGCCGGTTGCCCACCATTCCACATTGGGCTGATACGCCACCGACCGCCGTTGCCGCCGGTACATAACATCCAGAGATCCAGGAGCCTGATGAACGACTCTCACTCCCTGGGCGCCTCCTGGCCCGCCCGCTTGATCTCCCTGGGCATGGCGCGCCGTCTGCGCGCGTGCCTCGTGCTGGTGCTGCTGGTCCCGGTCGTGCTGGGCATGGCCGTGGCGCCGGCGCCCGCGCCTGCCGCCGCGGCGGACATTAGTTTCCCGCCGTATGCCTATGTCGTGACCAGCGGCCAGTTCACCTATGACCTCATGAAGAACGTGGGCGGCAAGGAGAGCCGGGTGGCGCGCCTGGGCGTGACCGGGGTGGGCCTCAGCGACGTAACGGCGCGCATGGCCGCCGATGGGCAGCACGCCGCCGTGCGGGTCAGCGGCGACAGGGCGGGCGGATCAAGCCTGCAGATCTTCGACATCAAGACCAGCCGCCCGCTGACCGTAACTCTCTCGCGCAACGCAGATATTGGGATCGGCGCGTTCGCCTGGTCGCCCGACAGCAAGTCGCTGGCCTACACGGTGGCCTCCCCGCAGCGCGCCGATGCCGACAGCGGCTCGGGCGTCATCTGGGTCGTGAGCGCCGACGGCAAGGGCGCGCGCAAGGTCGGCGGGTCGCCGCGGGCGCGCCTGATCGGCTGGAGTCCCGACGGCACCGGCGTCTACTTTGTGCGTGACGGCGCCGCCGCCACCGATCCGGTCGATCTCTGGTTCCTATCGCTCACCGGCAAGGCCAGCCCGGTGCTACGGTCAAGTCCGGGTGGGCTCCAGTATCGCCTGTTCGCCGTGGCGCCGGCGCTGGTGGCGGGCGGGACCACGGGGGCGGCGCGCGTGGCCGCCCTGGCCAGCGGCGACCTCTCGATACTGCCTCCGGCGGGCGTGGCGAACACCAACGTGCCCCGGTCGCGACCCGCGCCCCGCGTGGCCGCCGCCGACACACCCGGCCTCGTCGCCGGGGACGGCCTCGGCGGCTACCAGCCTATGAAGGACGGCGGCGAGCTATATCGCGTGCTGGCCTGGAACACCGCGGGCACGCATATCCTGTTCTCCGGCGGCAAGTCGAACAAAGCCTGGTTTGCCGATGCGCGCACCGGCCAGCGCTGGCCCTTGCCCGCGTCGCTGAACAACCTGGCGCCGGTGGTCTGGTCGAACGACGGGCGCTATGTCGTGATGGGCGCCGCGTCGGGCGCGACCACGAGCCTGATCACCTTCGACACGGCCACCGGGCGCACCGTGCGGTCGCGCGGCGTGGGCACCGCGCCCACCGCGAGCAAAGAGGTGAAGAACCTGCCCGTCCCGTACATCAGCCAGCTCTGGGACACCGATGCCGGCTTCAACGGCAACTGGGCCTGCGGGCCGACGACCGTGGCGATGGTCCTGTCGTATTACGGGCGCCTGACGCCCTGGCCGCTCCCGGCCAACAAAGTCCGCCTGAGCGCGCAGGATAAGATCCGCATCAACGCCGCCGGGGTGGAGTCGAGCCAGCCCGACTTGATGGACGGCCACCTCTACGGCCAGTACGTCACCGCGCCGTTCACCTACAAAAGTCGCAACTTCACGACGGTGGGCACCGACCCCGCCGGGCACAAGGTGCAGGGCCTCTACGGCGCCATCGTCGGCACGTCCACCCTGGCCCACTGGGAGCGCATGATCGACGTGCTGAATCTCTACGGCCTCAGCACCGACTATATTCCGGTCTCGTGGGCCGCGATCACCGCGCAACTGGACAAGGGCAACCCGGTGGTGCTCGGCACCACCCTGACGACCTCCGGCCATATCCTGGTGGCGCGCGGCTATACGGCCAACGGCTATCTGTTGGTCAACGACCCCTATGGTAACGGCATGGGGCGCAACGGCTACGGCGGCGACGACGGCGGCAATGTCGCCTATGCCTGGAAGAAGATCCCGGCGAAGTTGGCGATGGTCGTGCGCGGCACCATCACGCCGGTAGTCCTGCCGACCCCCACGCCCGCGGCCTCGCCCACGCCCGCGGCCTCGCCCACGCCGGCCCCCACGTTCAGTACCGGGCGCCAGGAACACAACGGCACCGGCGGCCCCTGAGCGGCGATAACGCGAAAAAGCCCCCGGCCTGCGCCGGGGGCTTTTTGTTGCCTTGCTGGGGACCGAGCGAACCCTACGACTCCAGCGTGGTCAGGTCGCCGGGGTCCTGGCCCATGGCTTTAGCGCGAATGTAGCGGCGCATGATCTTGCCGCTGCGCGTCTTGGGCAGGGACGGCACGAACTCGATCTCCTTGGGCACGGCGATGCCGCCCAACTCGCGCCGCACATGCTGCTTCAGCTCGGTCTGCAGCGCGTCGCTCGGCAGGTTGCCGCTCTTGAGGATGACATAGACGCGGATATGCTCGCCGGTCAGTTCGTCCGGCAGGCCGATGGCCGCGGCTTCGGCCACCGCCGGGTGGCTGACCAGGCTCGACTCGATCTCCATCGACCCCAGCCGGTGGCCGGAGACCTTGATCACGTCGTCCACGCGGCCCTGCACCCAGAAGTAGCCGTCGGCATCTTTGTGCGCGGCATCCCCGGCGAAGTAGTTGCCTTCGATGGTCGTCCAATAGGTGCGGTAGCGATCCGGGTCCTTGTAGATGGTACGCATCATCGACGGCCAGGGCTTGCGGATCACCAGGAAGCCGCCGTGGTTGATGTCCACCGGCTTGCCTTCCAGGGTCACGATGTCGGCTTCGATGGCCGGCAGCGGGTGCGTGCAGGAGCCGGGTTTGAGCGGCGTGATCGGCGTCGGCGAGATCAGGATCGCGCCGGTCTCGGTCATCCACCAGGTGTCCATGACGGGCAGGCGGTCGCCGGTGATGTGGCGATACCAGAGCCAGGCTTCGGGGTTGATCGGTTCGCCCACCGTGCCGATGAGGCGCAGGCTCGACAGGTCGTGGCGCGCCGGGTACTGGTCGCCATGGCGCATCAGGCCGCGGATGGCCGTCGGCGCGGTGTAGAGGATCGTGACCTTGTACTTTTCGACCAGGTTCCACCAGCGGGCGGCGTCGGGGATCATCGTGCCGCCCTCGTAGAAGATGCTGCTGACGCCGGTCATGAGCGGGCCGTAGACGATGTAGCTGTGGCCCGTCACCCAGCCGGGGTCGGCGGTACACCAGTAGATGTCGTCCGGCTTGATGTCGAACACGAACTTGGTGGTCGCGTAGCAGCCGACGGCATAGCCGCCGTGGACGTGGATGACCCCCTTCGGCTTGCCGGTCGAACCGGAGGTGTAGAGGACGTAGAGCGGGTCTTCGGCGTCCATCTCGGCGCAGGGCACCTCGGCGTCTTCGGGCACGTCCTTCAGCAACTCGTCGTAGTAAAAGTCGCGGCCCTCCTTCATGTTCACGTCCATGCCGCTGCGGCGCACGACGATGACGCGGTTCACGTCCGGGAGCCGGTCGGTGGCTTCATCGACGATGGCCTTGAGGTTGAGTTGTTTGCCGTTGTACGGGTAGCCGTCGATGGTGATGATGGTGTGGGCGTCGGCGTCTTCCACGCGGTCCACGATAGCATGGGCGGCAAAGCCGCCGAAGATGACCGAGTGCATTGCGCCGATGCGGGCCACGGCCAGCATCGCCATGACCATCTCCGGGCAGCGCGACATGTAGATGGTCACCGTGTCGCCGCGTTTGACGCCGGCGTTCAGCAAGACCTGGGCGAAGCGGTTGGTGCCGCGATAGAGGTCGGCGTAGGTGATCGTCGAAGTCTCCGCGGGGTTCTCCCCCTCCCAGTAGTAGGCGATGCGGTCCCAGACCGGCGTGCCCTTGTGCCGGTCGAGGCAGTTATAGCAGATGTTGAACTTGCCCCCGGCGAACCAGTTGAAAAACGGCTTCTCGGTCCACTGGAAGGTGACATCCCAGGGTTTGAACCAGTGCAACTCCCTGGCCTGCTCAGCCCAATAGTCTTCCGGGTTGGCGATGGACCAGGCGTAAAGCTCTTCGTACGACTGGAACCCCTTGGCGCGAATATAGGCCGTGATATTCGCGTTCTCGACCATCTCCTGCGACGGCGTGAACATGCGCTCTTCGTGCAGGACGCGGTCGGTCTGTTCAAAGTCGGGGCGGCGGAAATTGGGGACGGGGCGGGACGGTTCTGCTGTACTGGTCATGCGAGCCTCCTTGAGGTGGCGTGCTTCGCGGCGGGAGGCGATAGGGAACCTCGCCCGCGAAACCGGTTTTCGCTTGCCTGGGGTATTCCCCGGACCTGGTGGGATTATTATAGCACACTCACGCCCTGTGTGCGCGGGAATCGCGCGGGACCAACCGCTCCCCGCCGCAGGGAGGGGCGCGCCTTTTCGGCGCGGGCACGATTCCCCCCTTCCCGCGGCGGAGAGAGAGTGACTTTCCCTCGCCGCGGCGATGCCCCCCTTCCCGCCGCGGGAAGGGGGGCAGGGGGGTTAGGTTGCTCCCTCACCGCGAGGCCTAGAAATTGGCGGCTAGCACCGGCCGGCAGGCGTCTGAGTGGAGGTGGTCGATCAGGTCATGCAGCAGAGCCACGGCTATCGGGTCGTTGTAGAGCGCCAGGGCCTCCGCCAGGGCAAAGGTGGTAGCAATGACCCGGCCCTGGCCGTAGCGGAACTGCACGGTATGGACGGAGGGATGGCGCACCCAGCCGCAGACCATGCCCGCCAGCAGGTCGCCGTGGAACGTCGCGTCGCCGACGGGTAGCCCCAGGATCGTCCGCACGGGCATCACCCGCTGATAGGGCATGCTGAGCGGGTTGATCACGGCGAACCGCTTGTAGATCTCCGGGCGCATCCAGCTAAAGCTGCTGATCCAGCTCCCGCTGTACGCGCCGCCGCGGCCCTGCGCCCAGAAAAAGGGGCTGGGGCCCTGGGTGTTGATGAACAGCAGATCGCCGCCCGCGCGCACCCAGCCCAGCAACTCGGCGGTGGGATAATCGGTCACGGCGAGTTTGACCTGCGCGCTCAGGCGGCGCGTGGTGCGATAGCCGAGCGCGTTCAGGGTGGCTTGCAGGCCGGGAACGGGCGCCTCGTTGGCGGTCGTGTCGTCCTCCAGCGTATCCTGCGGGATGACTTCGGTCGGCTCGGTCGTGGCCGTGCGCAGCGCCGTGTCGGGTTCGGTCAACGCATCCCGCCCCAGGCCGCCGGTAGGGGCGTGGGCGACGACGGCCACCGGCTGCCGGTACCCCGGCGCGCGGCCCGCCGCGGGCAACACCAGCACGTCGAGCGTGTTGCGGGCCAGCGCCTGCCCATCCCCCGCCTGCAATGTGAACCGGAACTGCACCATCTTGCTCTGCTCGACCTGCGGGACCGCCAGCCTGCGTGTCTCCAGCTTCTGGGCGACCCCGCGGGCCAGGTTGGGCACGGCCAACTCGCCGGCGATATCGGTGCCCGCGATGGTCCAGGTGAGCCGGGCATCGGCCCAGTCCGCCGCGCTGTAGTGCGCGGTGTGGAACGTCACCGCCAGTTCATGATCGTCCCAGCAGGCATAGGACGCCGCCTGCGGAACGATCATATCGAGCGTATTGATCGTCGCGAAGCGATCATGGTAGACCTTGGGGTTGCGGTCGAAGTCGAGCAGGCCGTTGCTTTCCCAGTAGGCGTCGGTGAACTCGGTGATCACGTAGCCCGCCAGGTGCGGCTGCCGGCGCATTGTCTCGATCTCGAACTTCATGGCCGCGAACTGGTGCCACTGGGTGGCCGTGGCAAAGCCCTCGTAATCGCCCCAGATGCTTTCGAGGCCGAGCCGGTGGAAGCGATCCTCGGCGCCGCGCGGCCAGCCGGCCTCGCCCTCCCAGGGCGACCACCAGGGGCCGATGCTGAACCAGGCCGGGTCGTGCCCACCCGCCCCCGCGCGCAGGGTCTTGAGCGACGGTAGACCCCAGTTGCCGAACTCGGAGAGGATCAGCGGCTCCTGCCCGGTGCGCTCGGCATCGCCGTGGCTGGAGAAGGTCCAGAGCGGGCGCAGGTTGAACTGGTCCAGCGAGTGCTCCCAGGCGCGCGCCTGGTCCGGGATATTGGCGTAGATGTGGAAGTCGTCGAGATCGGTCTGCACGTGGATGTTCGGGCCCCAGCCGTGCGGGCAGGCCGAGTTATCGACCACCAGGCGGGTCGGGTCGAGCGCCTTGCAGCGCTGGTACATCTCGCGCACCCAGCGGCGATCATCGGCGCTCAGGGGCAGGGCCGTGCCCCAGTCCTCGTTGACGATGGTCCAGATGATGAGCGACGGGTGGTTGAAGTCGCGCCGGACCATGCCGTCCAGGGTAGCTTCGACCCGCCGTTTGATGATATCGTCCAGGTTCAGCAGGTTGGGCTGGGCCGTGCCCTTGGGGTAGAAGGTGCGCCAGGACGGAATCTCGGCCCAGATGAGCAGGCCCATCTCGTCGGCCAGGTCGAGATAGCGCGGGTCGGGCGGCTTGATGTGGCAGCGCAGGCTGTTGAGGCCGAGCGTTTTGGCTTTGGCGAACTCATCGCGCAGGTAGTCTTCCGAGGGTACGGTGTAGATGGTATTGGGGTAGAGATCCTGGTCGAGCGCGCAGAGCAGGAACAGCGGCTCGCCGTTCAGCAGCAATTGCCCCTTGTCCGTGCGGATTTCGCGGAAGCCGAAGCGCGTGCCCAGTTCATCGCCGCCCGTCGCGGGCAGGCTCACCGACACGTTATAGAGGAAAGGATCGTCCGTGTTCCAGAGCCGCGGTTGGTCTACGGTGACGGTCGTTTCGTAGCGCGTTTGCCCAGCCGTGAGCGGCACCTGCGCTTCCCAGGACCCGTCGCCCGCGGTCACCCGGACCCGCATTTCACCGGCGGCGGAATCCAGGGCACCGGCCAGTTCGACGGCGATGCGGGCCGCGCCGGTGTGGATATCGGGCGTGACGTGGATATGGTCGACGTAGGTGGCCGGCACCGCGGTCAGGGTCACATCCTGCCAGATGCCGCCGGCGTTGATGTACCATTCCTGCTTGCCGTGCGGGATATGGTTGGCGTCGAAGGGCGGATCGGGGCGCGCCGTCCTCTCCGGATAATTGGGCCAGCGCGGAATGACGATCTGCGACTGGGCCGTGTCGTACACGCGCACGGCGATCTCGTTGGCGCCGGGATGCATCTGGGCGCGCACCGGGACGGTGAAGGGAGTGTAGCCGCCTTCGTGCTGGGCCACCATCTGCCCATTCACGAACACCTGGCACCAGTAATCGACGGCGCCGAAGTGCAGCAGCAGTTCGCCGCGCAGCCAGTCGTCCGTCACCTCGACGGACCGCCGGTACCAGGCATAGCCGCTGTACTGCTGCAGGTCGGGGAAGGCGGCCTGCCAGGGCAGGGGCACCGGGATCTCGCGATCCGGGGCCAGCGATGCGACCGTGAGCGATCCGTCAGGATCGAGTTGAAATTGCCACTGACCGGAAAGGGGACACTGCTGGCGCATGAAATTAGACTCCTCCCATGGGCGAAAATCGGCGGGTTACCCTATTGACAGGGCGTGCGGATTGAAATATACTTTGTTAAGCCAATCTATATTTTGCTGTTTCAATACAAATTTGTCAAGATGGATCAAGACGGGTGCCCTGCTGATTACAGGTCTGACGGAAGGAACCGTGCTATGCTGCATGGTAAGACGTTACACCTAGAAGCTAACGATCCCGACGAAAAGATCGTCACGCTGCTCAAGGCCCTGGCCTCGCTGCCGCGCTGGCGGATTCTGCAATTCCTGGCCGAGGGGGGGCGCTCGGTCAACGAAGTCGCCGAGGCACTGCATATGCCGGCCTCCACTGTCGCCGCGCAGATCAAGATCCTCGAAGAAGCCGACCTGTTGCACACAGAGTTGCGCGCGGCCAGCCACGGCTTGCAGAAGGTCTGCAGCCGGACATATGATAACCTGATCGTCCAATTACCGTATGAAAGCGCCATCCTCAGCACCGCCGTGGAAGTCTCGATGCCCATTGGCGCCTACACCAGCTTCGCGGCCCAGCCCACCTGCGGGCTGGCGAGCGAAAACTCGCTGATCGGCTACCTGGACGATCCCCTCAGCTTTTATGAGCCCGAACGCGTGCAAGCCGGGTTAATCTGGTTCCGCAGCGGCTATCTCGAATATTGCTTCCCCAACCGCCTGCCCGCCGGCGCCACCCTGGTGGGCCTGCAGGTGAGCATGGAAATCTGCTCGGAGGCGCCGCTCCACGACAACAACTGGCCGTCCGACATCACCCTCTGGGTCAACGGGCAGGAACTGGGGACCTGGACCGCGCCGGGGGACTTCGGCGGCCAGCGCGGGCGGCTCACTCCATCGTGGTGGGATACCAAGGACTCGCAATACGGGCTGTTGAAGCGCTGGTCGGTGACGAGCGAGGGCGCGTTCATCGACGGGCGCCAGCTCTCGGCGCTGACCGTCGCCGATCTGTGCATCGAACCCCAGCAGGTCATCGCGGTTCGCCTGGGCGTCAAGCCCGATGCGCTGCATGTGGGCGGCCTGAATTTGTTCGGGCGCTCGTTCGGTAACTATCCCCAGGATCTGACACTGCGCCTCGAATATATGCCCGGTCGGCGCGCGGAGAACGGATCTTGAGACAGGTCTTGCCGGCCGGCACCGGCGCCAGCACGAAAGGAGGTGCAGGGATCATACATCTCGACGACGAGATACTTCGCGCAACCTAACGGCGGTTATTAATGATCCAAGGAGGAGTAAAGGAATGTGGTATCGAGCTAAGAAAATCATGTCGGTGATCGCGCTGACCAGCATGCTGAGCGTGATGCTCGCGGCGTGCGGCGGCGAGAATCCGACGGCGACCACCGCCCCCACCGGCGGCGGCGCCACCGAAGCCACGGCGACCACCGCCACCGGCGGCGGCGCCACCGAGGCCACCGCGACGACAGCTACCGGCGGCGGCGCCACCGAAGCCACCGCGACGACGGCTACCGGCGGCGCCACCGAAGCCACCGCGACGACCGGCGGCACCACCGGCGGCGGCGCGGCGCTGCAACTTCCCGCCAACTGCTCCAATGTCGAAGTGGCCTTCTGGAATCCCTGGACCGGCCCCGACGGCCCGCACATGGGCGACGAAGTCAACGCCTTCAACCAGGAGAACCCGAACATCAAGGTCACGATGACCACGCTGGCCGACTACTACACCAAGCTAGCGACGGCGGCGGCCTCGGACCAACTGCCGGATGTGGCCATTATCCACGTCGACCAGGTGCCCACCTGGGTCTTCCGCAACACGATCCGCCCGATCGACGACCTGGTGTCGTCCATAGGCCTGAGCGCGAGCGATTACCCGGCGGCCGTCTGGAACCCCGGTGAAGTGGCGGGCCACCGCTACAGCATCCCGCTCGACATCCACCCGATGGTGATGTTCTACAACGCCGATCTGCTCAGCGCCGCCGGCATCACCGAGGCGCCCAAGACCAAGGACGAGTTCGAGAAGGCCGCCGCTGCCACCACCAAGAACGGCGTCCAGGGCTTCTCGATCACCACCGGCTTCCCTGTGCGCCAGATCTTCGAGATGCTGCTGCACCAGTTCGGCGGCGATGCCTGGGATGCCAAGGGCACGCAAGCTACCTGGAACAGCGACGCGGGCGTGCAGGCGCTGACCTGGATGAAGGACGCTCAGTCCAAGTATTCGCAGCCCAAGCTGCCGGTCGACGCCGACCTCAACGCCTTGAAGGCGGGCCAGGCGGCCATGATCTGGAACGGCATTTGGCAGACGACGAATGTCACCGGCGACGCCGTGGACTTCAAGGGCATGGGCGCGCCCCCGCCGCAGATCGGCTCGCAGTTCTTCGTCTGGGCCGGCTCGCACCAGTTCACGATCCCGGTGCACAAATCGGGCATCGACAAGTGCAAAGAGGCCGCGTCCGGCATCTTCATCAAGTATGCGCTCGATCATTCGATCGAATGGGCCAAGGCCGGCCAGATCCCGGCGCTGAACAAGGTCCGCGAGAGCGCGGACTTTAAGAACCTGCACCCGCAGGCCGAGATCGCCGCCGCCGCCGAGCACGTCTTCTATCCGCCGCCCGTGCCGGGTATCACCGATGCCTGGGCGCCGCTGGACGACGCTGTGGGCGCGATCATGTCGGGCACCTCCAGCGACATCAAGGGCACACTCGACAGCGCGAAGCAGCGCGCGGACCAGATTCTGCAGCAGAACGCGCAACGGTACGGCACGACGCCGAAC
>DASSGZ010000178.1:0-5096 GCA_035693165.1 Chloroflexia bacterium
AGGCGTCGGCTTGGGCCACGTTCTCAGCGGCGAGTTGTGCGCGGCGCTCCCTGAGGGCGGCAAGCGCATCCCGCACTACAGGGAGTTGGCTGCGTAACTGCTCACCCCGGCACACGGCCTCGGCCCAATGCTTCTGGAACCAACCGACTCGCCGTTCCCAACGCGGGATCTGCGCTTGCAATTGCGTCAAGGTGCCGAGTGGATTGTGCTGCCGGGGGACAGGGGGTGCCGGCGCAGCTCCCAGAGTTGCTGCTTGGCAGCCTCGATCTGCGCCCGCAGTAATTCTTCCCGGTGAGCGTCGGCCTGGGCGGCTTGGTCCGCAGCGACCGCACCCTGTTCCAAGGCGGCCAACCGCCGTTGGGTGGTGGCAATCCGCAGGTCCAGCAGTTTGACGCGCCGCCGGGGATGGCCCCCAAGCCGGCGTTCACCCTCCTGCACCAACTCCCGTAAACAGGGCGCCGACACGGTATCGCCGGGTGCTGCTGCCCGACCAGCCACTGGCGCCCATAGAGCACCGTGTATAAACTGAGTTCAGCGATCTGATAGCCGAGCCGGATTTGCCCATCCATATAGCCGAAGGCGGCCGCTGGGTAAGTCGTACTCGTGTCGCTGAGGGGCTGGCCCGGCAGGTCGGCGTCCAAGACGAGCGGTTGGTGGCGCGTGCGCAGGTCCAGCAGGGCCAGCGGGAGAAAAGGGGTGCAAGATGGCCGCGAGAGCCTGGTGGAAGCGATGAGGGATTGGTCGGTACACGCGGCGAGGGTGCGGCTGACGCCGCTGGCCTCGGTGAGACTGGGCCAGCCCCAAGCGCGGGCGACTTCGGGGTCCCGCTACAGGGGCGCCGGGGCATAGGTGAGATCGGTGAGGTATTCAATGCCGGTCAGTAGCCCCAGGAAGAGCGTGGTCAGCTTGGCGCTCGGGCGGCGGGTGACGGTTTTCTGGGGCGCCGAGACTTGCTGCAACTGCTCGGGCAGGCCGATCTCGCGGGCGAAGTGGCCGAACGCGACGAGCAAGCCATGCTGGGTGGCACGGCTGCGGGCCGGGGCCGGATCAGCTAACTGGTTCATGGTCGGATGCCTCCTTGGGGAAGTCATCCGGCGAAAGCAGGGCCACCAAATTGCAAAACGGGGCGGTCTACGCTGATTCGGTCTCTGGTTGCACAACCGTTAGGTAGAGAGCGTTCAATAAGGGCGCATCCCAAGCACGGCAGCGCTGTGACGCGATGGGCGAGGATCGCGCTTACGACCTAAGTTTCGCCGAAACAAACGACGACTTGCGCTGGAGGGAGACTGTTCTCCAACCCTTCACTCGGCATACCAAATCAACCAGTAAGATCACTTTACATAAGTTAAGAAGCAGGGTATCTCAGCAGGGTAGGGGAGTCGTGCTGGAAGTCCGGATCTGCCATTAGCAGTTCATCGTTTCTGCAAGCTGGTCATGCGATTTTCGGGCCGTGTCGCGATCACGAAGACGCACGAGAACTTATGGCGATCCCGCCACGAGAGACGGAGGTACCGCTTGCACAACCTCACAGTACAGATTTCCCCAAGAACACCAAAATGGCTAAAAATGGTCCAGAAATGCCATCTGATAGTTTAGCGATGGATAACTGAAATTTTATCCGTTATACTGACTTGCAGAACGGACTCGGTGCCTTCCCCGCTATTCCTGAGCCGCCATGCACTTCATGGGTCGCTTCCGGCGCGGCACGCTTATCCCGATCTCCGCGCGGGTGCCGCTGGTGGCAGGCAGCACGGACCGGGTTATCGTGCTCTACCCGGCCCTGGCATCAGCCAGGGCGCTGGGGCTGGTGCTGGGGCGCGCGCTGGCCCGGAACCCGGCGGCGGCCTACCGCTGGGCCGGGTGGGCTGGCCTCGGCTGCCTGGCCGGGTTTGCCCTGCTGCGGGCGCTCGGCGGCTTCGGCAACCTGCGGCCCGTCGAAGGCTCCGGCCTGATCGCCTTCTTCAGCCTGGTCAAGTACCCGCCCGCCCTGACCTATCTGCTCTGGACGCTGGGCATCGACCTGCTGGCGCTCTACGGCTGCGCGCGGTTGGCGGGCGCCGGGCGCCGCGCGGTGGCGCCGCTGACCGTGTTCGGGGGCAGCGCGCTGTTCTTCTACCTGGTCCACCTGTATGGCTACGGGCTGGCCGGACGGCTGTTCGCGCCGCAGGGCACGGGGCTGGTCGCCATGTACCCGGTCTGGGTGTTGGGGTTGGCGGTGCTGTTTGTGCTCTGCCGCTGGTATGGCCGTTTCAAACGCCGCCAACCGCCGGATTCCCTCTGGCGGCTGCTCTAGCGCGGACCCCGCTAGCCGGCGCCGTTGGGCGCAATCTCGCCGGGCGGTTCCTGGCCAGCGTAGGCCAGCGCCTGCTCCAGCCCCATCGCCTGCCCGGCCGCCCACGCCTCCGCGAACGTCTCCGCCGCCAACTGCCGGCGCGCGTGGGCGATTTGTTGCTCGGTGATCGCCCGATCCGCCGGGTCCAGCGGCGCCTGGCTGGCTTCGCGCAACCCCGCCGCGATCCCGAACAGGGTCGCCGCGCGCTGGGCCTGTCCCGTCTGCCCGGCTACCTGCGCCAGCCCTTCCACGCTGCCCACGATGTGCAGTTTGTGCCCTAATTGCCGGTTCAGCGCCAGACTCTCTTGATAGCAGGCCCGCGCCCGCTCATACTCACCCTGAAAATAGAGGGTATTGCCCAGGTTGGTCAGCAAGGTGGCGATGCCGCGCTGGTCGCCCAACTGCTGATAGAGCGCTAGGCTCGCTTCCTGGCGGGTGCGAGCTTGCACATAGTCCCCTTGATAGTAGGCGATGTTGCCCAGGTTGTTGAGCAGGGCGGCCACGCCATTCTGCGCGCCCATTTGCTCGTACAGGGCCAGTCCCTCCTGGTACAGGCGGGCCGCCTGCGCGTAATCCCCGGCGATGCGCGCCATGATGCCCAGGCCCTGCAACGCGCGCGCCATCCCCGCCCGGTCGCCCGCACTGCGGTACAACGCCAGGCTCTCGGCGTAGTGGGATCGCGCCTGCGCGTAGTCGCCCTGGACCCAGGCCAGGAGTGCTGACGTGGTCAACACTTTCGCGCGCACTTGGGCCGGCACCCCGGCTGCGCCGAGCACGTCCGCGAGCCAGCGCCGGCCTTCTCGGAGGTAGCCCCGTGTTTCCCAGAACAGGCCCAGCGTGCTGGCTAGGCGCCCGGCCGCCGCCCCGTCAGGTTGGGCCAGCCAGGTGGCGAGCGCCGTGCGCAAATTGCTGTATTCGGTCTCGGTGCGCGCCAGCCAGATCGCTTGCTGCGCCCCCGCCAGTTCGCGTTCCGCAGTCTCCGCCCACGCCAGATAGTACTCCGCGTGCACTTGCTGCAGCGATTCGAGTTCTTCGCTTTCGGCCAGGCGCTCCAGCGCGTACTCGCGCAGCGTTTCCAGCATCCGGAAGCGGGGCGCGCCGCCCTGCTCTTCTTGCCGTAAGAGGCTCTGATCCACCAGGCTCGCGAGTCCATCCCAGACGGCAAGCCCCAGGGCGCCGTGCGGGTCACAAACAGCTTCCGCGGCTTCCGCGGAGAAGCTGTCCACAAAGACCCCCAGCCGCCGGAAGAGTTGCTGCTCCGGGGCCCCCAGCAGATCATAACTCCACGCGATGGCACTGCGCAGGGTCTGGTGCCGGGCCGGCAGATCACGGGCCCCCCCGGTTAACAGGTCGAGCCGGCGGCCCAGGCGGTCCAGCACCACGGGCAGGGGCAACAACTTCAGCCGCGCCGCCGCCAGTTCGAGGGCCAGTGGCAGCCCTTCCAGGCGCGCACAGATCGCCGCGATCAGCCCGGCGTTGTCGGGGGTGAGCCGGAAGCCGGATTTCACCGCCTGGGCGCGGGCACAGAACAGCCGCAACGCTTCATAGTCCTGGAGTTGCCCGATGGCGGGGAGGCGCTGGGGATCGGGCCAGGCCAGGGGCGGCAGGGTGAATTCGTGTTCGCCATAGAGATGTAGCACGGCCCGGCTGGTCACCAGGATCACCAGCCGCGGGGCGGCGGTCAACAGCCGGCCCAGCAGGGGCGCAGCCGGGAGCACCTGCTCAAAGTTGTCCAGCACCAGCAGGGCCGGTTTGTCACGAAAATAGTGAGCCAGGCGGGCCTCGATGGGCTGGCTGCCCATCTCCGGCACGCCCCGCGCCGCCGCGAGGGCTGACGGCACAAGCAGAGGGTCACGGATCGCCGCCAGCGGCACAAAGAACACGTTGTCGGCGAAATCGTCGAGCAATTCGGCGGCGACCTGCAAGGCGAGGCGCGTCTTACCGATCCCCGGCGGCCCGGTGATGGTGACCAAGCGCACGTCGCCACGCCAGAGCAGGGCACAGACCTGGGCCAGTTCGTCCTCCCGCCCGATCAGCGCCGTCGGGGGGACCGGCAGGGTGGGCACGGGCGGCCACGCGGTCAGGGCGGCAGCCCAGTTCACGGGGCCGGGGCTGGTGGGCACCGGCTCGGGGACGGCCGCCGCCGGCTGCGGCGGCCGCAACGCCTGAAGGAGCTGCGCCTCGCGCGGCCACTGGCGCATGAGTCCCGGCTTGTCGGCGGCGGCCAGCAAAGCGTTCGCTTCCTCTTGGGCCTCGAGCACGCCCTGCGCGTGCAGCCAGCCGATGATCTGGACGATCCGGTCGCGCGATTGTGGCCCGGTGAGCGCCTTGCCGTGGCACATGCGGGCGATGACGGCCGGATCTTGATCGATGCCGCGGGCCAGCCGGTTCTGACTCAACCCCCGCTTCCGGCTCAGATGCCGCCAGAGCAACTCCCCAAATGGATGACTCATCGCAACTACCTCGGGCGAGTCACTGGGAGCTAGAGCGCAAATTGTCAATCGTGTTGACTGCTAAACCACTCGACATTGCGCGCCTGCCGGCGCTAGACTGCGATACTGGGTCAGCAGGGCCGCAGCCGCGCGGTACGGGAGTCTCCACATCCGGGCGCGAGCGACGATCCCCAGGCCGGTACTGCAATTCCTGGTTTCGACACCATAGCTTTGATCCATTATAGCACGAAAGGAGCAGCCCATGAACCGCGTACTCCGGAGTCTATTACTGGCCGGCGGTGCCGTCTTGTTGTTGGCCGGCAGCGGCGGCA
>DASSGZ010000179.1:0-2599 GCA_035693165.1 Chloroflexia bacterium
TATGGGTAATTGCCATCGGCTTGCCGGCAATGGTCACGTCTTCGACCAGGAAGTTGAGGTGCTGGAGGTTCGCGCTGCCCAATGATCCGCTGACTGGCTGTGTTTGGGTCGCACTTGCCGGGGCGGTCGTGGGCGAGGGGCCGGGCGCGGGCGAGGGGGCCGCCGGGGGCGGGGTGGGGGTCGCTGCGCCGAACAGGTCACAGCCTGTCAGGGCGAAATTCAACAGCAGCAAGGCTGCTCCCCAGCGAGCTAGCTTCATCGCTCCTCCGCAGATGCCGTGCAGATTCCGGTGTTTGGTTCAGGTACTTGCTGGGGTGGGGACGTATGCGGCAACGTAACAAGTACGTAAGCGTTTACGTGAGTAAAGACAATATAGCACGGTTACACCCCGAAGTCAATACCCTGGGACGTGAGAATTAGAGTAATGGCGGGGGCAGCTAAAGTGGCGGCGATGGCGCCTGATCAGGATGGCAGTGGCAGTGTGGCCGGCTGCCGGCCACTGTCATTTCGCGGTGTAAGGGCCGGTTTCAAACCGGTCCGCCGTCCATTCGCCGCACTTGCGGCGCCGATCAACGGCGTGGACTATGGACCAGCGCGGCTAGTGCGTCCAGCCGGGGCCGGGGCGCGTGTCGAGGCTCCAGACGGCGGCGACCCCGGACGCGATCAGCAGATCGGTGCGCCCGTCATAGGTCACGGCATGAAGTTCGTGTTGCGGGGTGACGATGGCGGCAAGGCTGTCGGCGCGGGGCAGGGCCAGGGTCTGGAGGTCGGCGTCCCAGTCGCGTTCGCCCAGGCGCACGGGCGGCGCGGTCCCGGTCGTGGCGAGGCTGAACACCGGCATCCGCCGCGCGCCGGGCCGGAAGTCGAGCCGGTAGTTGCTGTAAATCAGGTGCGCGCCGTCGGGGGTGAAGGCGAGATCCACGGAGTCGCGCGGGCCAAGCTGGATCGGCACATCGCGCGTGCTGCCTTGCAGCGCGGCCACGCGCAGGTTGTCCTGCCCGGTGGGCGTGCGATAGCGCAGCGCGAATTGCCGCCCGTCGGGGCTGATCGTCGCCAGATCCTGGACGGCGGGCCGGGATGGGCCATTCCAGAGCGCCGTAAAGGCATGGATGGCGGGATCGAAGGTGAATAGGTGCTCGCCCGCGGCGGTCCAGGTGTCGACCAGCAACTGCGGCTGCGGTCCTTGCCAGACGGCGGCCATCCCCGCGGAGGTGTTGCCGGGCGTGACTTGCGCCCGAATCGGCGTGATACGGGGCTGAGCCAGGTTTGCCAGGTCGGCCAGGTAGAGGGTCTGGGTGAGGCTGCCGCGCGAGGCCGTCTGGAAGAACAGGTAGCGGCCGTCCGCGCTGAAGCCCGCGTCGATCACCGTGCCTTCAACCGTGCCGAGCGTGCCCAGGTGCGTCGCGCGGGCATCGGTGACATCGAGCCGGGGGCGCGGCGCGGAACCCGGCGGCACGCTGCCGTAGGACGCCATCAGCACCCGGCTGCCGTCGGGCTGCCAGGCGATCAACTCGTCGCGCCCGCTCGACCCGACCACCATCCCGCGCGCCCCATCGCTCAGCCCATAGTAGCTGACGGTGAAGCTGTAATAGCCAAAATCGTTGCGCGGGGCGTACCACCAGAGGGTATCCCCCAGGAACAACCCGAGCCCGCGCCCGTCGATGCCGTCGGGCAGCGGTTGCAGGGCCACGGTGCCCGACGGACTCAGAGTCGCCAGCACGGCGGGGCGGATCTGCCAGGGCGAGGGGGTGGGCACCCAGAAGCCGGCGCGCGGGGCCGGTGTGGGCAGGGTCAGGTTTGGCCCACTGCCCGGCGGCACGCGCGGCGCCTGGTCATAGATGAACCGCCGCCCGTCCCCGGCCACGGCCCGCACCCGGCTGCTGCCGTCGCTGCCCGGCAGATAGCGCGCCTCCGGTTCCAGGTAAAGGCCCGGTTGCGCTCCGTCCTCGACCAGGGCGACGATGCCTGCCAGGCCGGTGCGGCGTAGTTGGTCCCGCGCCCCGGCGAGTTGGGCCGCCACGTCCTGGTAGTCCGGGCTGATGTCCGCCGCCCCGGCGAACGCGGCGGCGGCAGCGGCCCAATCCGCCCGCGCGCCCGCCTGCCGGCCCTGCTCGTAGAGGTCAATGAGTCGCCGGGCCTGGGCGCCGGCTTCTGCCGCGCGGGCGGGGGCATCGCGCCAGTCGCCCGCGGCGGCGAACGCGGCTTGCGCGTCGCTCCAGTGGCGGGCGCTCGCCGCGGCGGCGCCCCGGCGGTAGGCCGCGCTGCCGGCCTCGCCCCGCCACCAGCCCGCCACCCCGACGGCGATCACGACCAGCAGCAGCCCGGCGGCCAGCCACCGCTCGCGCCGCGGCTCGGCGGCCGGCCGGGCCGGGGCGTCCAGTTCCTCGAAGTGCGGTTCCTGCGCCATGGGCTGCTTCCATCCATGCTTGGTGCGCCTAACAAAACCCGGCGTGAGCGAAGTTCCAGGTGATACGGAGAACGGACCGGCTAGGAGCGCCTGATCGCCCGGCGCCAAGCGCAGCGGGGTTAGCGATAGACATCCCGCCGATTGGCAACTACCGTGACCGTCACGGTTCGGGCTGCATCATCAATTATATGA
>DASSGZ010000180.1:0-23784 GCA_035693165.1 Chloroflexia bacterium
CCCCGGTCGCGCTGCCGAGCAAAGCCATCATCCCCCGTTTTCCTTCGGTGCGCGAAATCTATAACCTGAGTTGTGAGTACGCCGCCGCTTCGGCCATCACCCAGTTTTACGGGCAGCGCGTCACCCAGGGCACCTTTATCCGCGAAGTACCGCACGCGGCGAACCCGCACCTGGGCTTCCGCGGCGAAATCGACGCCAAGTGGGGCGGCCTCACCAATTATGGGATCTACGCCGAGCCGCTGGTGCCGGTGCTGGAGCGCCACGGATACGAGGCCGAGGTCTTTTACGACTCGCCCACCCGGCTCAAAGCCGAGATCGCGGCGGGGCACCCGGTGGTCGTTTGGATGACCGGCGCGGCCCGGCCCGGCGC
Source organism: Chloroflexia bacterium (assembly GCA_035693165.1). Lineage (GTDB taxonomy): Bacteria > Chloroflexota > Chloroflexia > QHBQ01 > JAICKM01 > JAICKM01. The sequence goes on from DASSGZ010000180.1 coordinate 371, forward strand.
TCGGACCTACAAGCTCGACAGCACGAACACCCTCTATTACCTGGTGCCCTATGAGCACGCCGTGGTCGTATATGGCTACGACTCTGAGCGCGTCTATACGATGGACGTGGGCGACGGCAAGTTCTGGGGCTATCGGTGGGCCAAGTTCATGCAGAGCTGGGATCTGTTCAACAACATGGCCCTGGCGATCCATCCGATCCAGGAATAGCTCCGCCTTGATGACAACTGCCCTGCCGGACGGCGTTACCGCCCCGCTGCTGCCGCGGCGGGCGCGGTTGGCTGTCACGATTCTCTTTCTGGCCCATGGACTCGTCTTCGCCAGTTGGCTGGTGCGTATTCCCGATGTCAAAACCCAGTTGCGGTTGTCGGATGGCGAGCTGGGGCTGGCTCTGTTAGGGGCGCCGGGCGGGGTGTTCCTGGGCCAATTTCTGGTCGGCTGGTTGTTGCCGCGCTGGGGCAGCCGGAACATCATTACGCTGATGGCGCTCGGCTGGTGCGCGGTGTTTCCCTTGCTCGGCCTGGCGCCCAATCTGCCGCTGCTCATGCTGGGGCTTGTCGTCTACGGGCTCTTCGGCGGGGGCATGGATGTCGCCATGAACGCGCAGGCGGCCTTCGTCGAGGGCCGCTATGGGCGGCCGATCATGGCCGGGTTCCATGGCATGTGGAGCGTGGCGGGCATGGCCGGCGCCGCGGTGGGTGGCTTGCTGGCGGGCCACGGGTTGCCGGTGGAACTCCATTTTCTGGCCGTAGTAGCGGTGGCGTTGCCGGCTGTCGTCCTGGCCCGGCGCGGCTTGAGCGTCGATCTGCAAGCCCCCGCCGGCGCGGCGCACCCGTTTGTGCTGTTGCCGCCGGCGTTGTTGCCCCTCGGCGTGATTGCCTTCAGCGTCCTGCTTTGTGAGGGCGCCATCGGCGACTGGAGCACGGTCTATTTGCGCGATAGCCTGGGCAGCGCGCCGGGCCTGGCCGCCACCGGGTACGTCGTCTTCTCCCTGCTCATGACCGCCGGGCGGCTGACGGGGGATTGGCTCACGCTGCGGTTTGGCCCGGCCCGCATCGTGCGCGCCGGGGGCCTGCTCGTGCTGGCCGGCATGGCTGTTATCCTGCTGACCCAGACACCCACCGCCGCTATCGTCGGTTTTGGATTGATCGGCGCGGGAGTCGCGTGCCCGTTTCCATTAGTTCTCAGCGCGGCAGCCCGCACCCCCGGCATCGCGGCGGGACGCGCCATTGCGGCCATGGCGACGGTGGGCTACATGGGATCCTTCAGCGGCCCGCCGCTGATTGGCTCTGTCGCCGAGATCCTCACCTTGCGCGGTGCCCTGGGCCTGCTCGTCCTCGTCGGCCTCCTCATGCTGTGGGGCGGGGGCCGGGTGCAGCCCCCCCGCAAGATGCAGCGTAGCCGCCCGCGCCGCCCGAAAGCCGGAAAGGCGCGAGGAATGTCCACCGGAATGCCCATTCCAACACGCGCCGCTACGGATACCGCGCGGATGGCCGGATGGGGTATTGACAGCCTCACAGAACTGTGCTATAGTAAATGTGCAAGTGACACTAAGATGCAACCTGGGGCTTGGTTCCCTGTCCACCGGCAGGGGAGAACGGCTCCCTTTTTTAGAGGCTGTAGTTAGTGTAGCTACTACACGATAGCGAAAGGATCGGCGCAATGAGTACGCGGCAGAGTACCCCGCAATCCGGCCAACATGCAGCAACGACCGGCTCACCCCTCGGGCGTAGCCGGGTGGCGGTGTTCGGGTTGGCGGCGGTGGCGGGCGCCGCCGAGCGGCTGGCCGAAGGGGGCGTGCGCCACTGGCAGCTTAGCGACGCGGCATCCACCGGCCCGGCGCACCCGCTGGCCCACCTGTGGGGCTGGGAGGCGGTGGGCGTGCCCGCGTCTGCCGTGTTTGCCCGCGTCCTGCCCCGTCGCGTGGCCGATCCTGCGGCGCTGACCTTTGGCGCGCTGCCGCCGCTTGACGAAGCGCACTACGACGACCTCCGCGTGGCGCTCACGGCGGATCGCCCCGACCTGCTGCTGGGGGGCGGCGACGCCGCGACGCTGCTTCTGCTGGGCCGCCTGGCCCGCGACCTCGATCTGCCCGCTGTGCTGGTGGCCTTCCCGGCAACAGCAAGTCCGCGGGCGGTGGTGCTGGCGCTGCTGCCGGGCGACGGCGGCAATGGCCGCGATGTTGCCGATCTGGCGGCCTATCTCAACGGCGCGCCGCTCGGCGACCCGGCGAACGACCTCAACACACCGGAGCGCCGGCTGGACTGGCAGGACACCAACCTGCATGCGGCGGCCCTGGCCCGTCTGCTGTTGCTGGGCGCGGCCGCCGCGCCCGCCGACCTGGGGCGCATCGTGTTCGGCGCGCGGCGCACGCTGCTGGTGCAGGGGGCCGCGGGGTGGCCCTGGCGGGTGCAGTATGTGGACCTGGCCCGCGCAACGCCTCTGACCCTGCCGGCCCTGGCTCCCGTGCCCCTGGGCCGCCAATCGGCGCGCGGCCCCATCCTGGTGGTCGGTTGCGGGCGCATCGGCAGCCAGGCGGCGCGCAGCCTGCTGGCGGCGGGGGCCACCCCGGCCCTGGCCCTGATCGAGGGCGGGCGGGTGGATGCGGGCGACCTCAGTGGCGCCTTCTACACCGCCGACCAGATCGGCAAGAACCGCGCGGACGCCCTGGCGCAGCAGCTCATTCGCATCGCGCTCAAGCCGCGGACGACGCCGGAGTGGACGCCCGCCGCATTCACCGACGATTGGAGCGGCTTGCAGCGGGCGAGCGGGGACTGGTGCTTCACGCAGGTGCCGCGCGATGCGAAGCCCGGCCCGTGGTTCGAGTCCTTGCTCGACACGTTGCGCCCGGTCGCGGTTATCCTGGCCCTCGGTCCCTACGAAGACGGCCGGCTGGCGCGGGTGCTGCGCGACAAAGGCGTGCCCCATGTAGTGAGTCGCTGCGCGGCGGACGGCGCCTGGTTCGAGGCACTGGTGGTCGATGGATCGCGGGGACCGTGCCGGGAGTGCCTGCAGGCGGGCGCGCTGCCGATCGTGGGCGCGCCGACCGCTACCAGCATCGAGACGGGGCGGGCGGCCAACCTGGTGGCGCGGCTGGCCTGGCAACTGAGCCTGGACCCGGCGGCGCGCGCGCCGTGGTTCGCGCGCCTGCTGGCCGAGGAGCAGACGGCGCTCATGGGCTGGAGTGGGACGGCGGGCGGCGCGGCGGGGGCGGCGGGCGATGCGCCCGGCCAGGTCGGGGTGCGGGGCCTGCCTGCGGGGGCGGGGCCGTGTCCCGAATGCCGCTACCGGGCCGCCGAGCGGCTGGTTATCTAGACGCCGGAGCTGATGCTGCGAGCGGCGCGCTGGCTGGCTTCGGAGATCAGCCGGTGCAGCCGGGCGATCTCCGAGCTGACTTGCTCGTTGAGCACGCGCAGGGCCTGGGCTTCCGCCAGGTCGGGCGTGTCGGGCGCCTCGGCGGCGGGAGCCGCGGGTTCGCCGCCGCTCAGGGCGGCCAATTGGTTCGCCAGTTCCTGGCGGCGGCCTTCCAGTTCTTCCAACTGAGCCTGGGCTTCGGCCACGCGCTTGGTCAGCAGCAGCGCCTCCAGTTCGCGAGCGGCGCGCTGGCGCACCTGGGTCAGGTGGCGGCCCGTGGTTTCGATCTGGGCCAGGCGCTCCTCGACCTCGGCCATGGCGGTGAGCGCCTGGCCGACATCGCCCGCGTGGCGAACCAGCGCATCGACGATGCGGGCGATCTGCACGCGATATTGCCCGCTGATCTCCTGTTGCTGTTGAATGCGGCCATCTACATCGGCCAGCAATAAGCGCAGCAAGCCAATGCGCTTATCGATCTCGTTCATTGCTTAGCCTCCGTCGGCAAAGAAGACATGGAACGTATCTCGACTGATCTCGCGCATACACTCTTCCAGGCTGGCGGTGTAGCCGAGGGGCTGCCATTTGCCGGTATAGCGCATGTACTCCAGGCCAAAGGTGCTGTGGGTGGGGTCCTGGGGCACGATGCGCGCCCAGAGGGTGTAGTAGGCGTCCCAGGCCGGGCGGCCCTGCGGCTCGACCAGCTTGAACAGGACCAGTCCGGTCTTGCGCTCCTCCAGCAGCACGTCGGCGAAGCGCGGGTCGTCGCGCACGGTGACGACCGCCCGCGCCGCCATTTCGCCGCCCTTGCCGATGCGCCGCATCGCTCACGCCTCCTGGCGTAGCGCCTGCGCCAGACGGGTCATGCTCTCGTCGAGCATCCCGCCCATCACCATCTGCAGCAGCAGGCCGGGCACCGCGGGTACATCGAGCCGCGCGTCGACGCGTGTGGCCTGGCCGTTGCGGGCGGGCGCCAGCCGCAGGGTCAGCGTGGCCGCGGGGTCGCCCTCCAGCGCCAGCCGGACCGTGTGATCGGGAACCAGTTCGAGCACGCGCAAGGTGAGCACGGCGGGCTGGCCCATAAAGGTGGCGTCAGCGCCATAGCGTTGCCCCACCACCGCCGGTCCATCCGGGCCGCTGGTGATGCGCGTGATCGCGCTGATAAACCGCGGCGCGTGGTGCACATCGGCGATATAGCGATAGACGGCGGCGGGTGGCGCGTCGATCACCCCATGCTTCTGCAAATGGCCCATACCCGGCGCGATCACGCTCCTTCTGTATCGGATTCCGCCTCGGCCTTGGGGCGCGAGCGCGAGGCGCGCTTGCCGCTCTCGCCCTTGTGGCCCTGCATACCATATAACCGCAACACCTCGGCGACCGTCGTGGCGTCTTCGGGCTGCTTCTCGCGCTCTTGCAAGATGCGCGGGAAGCGCAGGGCATAGCCCTGCCCGCCGTCGGCCCCGGCGGGGTGCATGGGGCTGCGGGTCACTTCGTCGGCCTGCAACTCGAACACATAGCGCGGCGTGACCCAGACATCGGGCTTGAGGATGCTGTTCACGCGCGGGTCCGGGTGGTCGATGCGGTCCTGGGCCAGCCGCTTGCCCAGCTCGATCCAAGCCTGGTTGCTCAAGCCGCTGGCGCAGCGGGTGACGGTGGCGAAGGTGTCCTTGTCCTCGTCGTAGACCGCACAGAGCAGCGACCCGATGCCCCAGGCGGCGCGCGCTCCCTGCCCATAATAGTAGCCCACGACGGCCACGTCCACGGTGTCGCGCAGCTCGGTCTGGTACGAGCGCTTGAGCTTGATCCAGTTGAAGTCGCGCTTGCCGGCCTGGTACGGCCCGCTCAGCTTCTTGGCGACGATGCCTTCCAGGCCCTCGCTGGTGCTGTCGTCGTAGAACAGGGCCATTTCCTCGGCGTCTTCGGTGAAGAGGGCGTCGGTGACACGCAGGCTCAGGCCGGGCGTGACCAGTTGCTCCATCAGCGCGCGGCGCTCTTCGTAGGGCCGGCGGGTGATGTCTTCGCCGTGGGCGAACAGCAGGTCGAAGGCGACCAGGCGCAGCGGCAGTTGCTCGCTCATGGTGTCGATGCCGTGGATGCGGCGGCGCTTGGTGGTCTCCTGGAACGGGTAATATTTGCCGGTCTCGACGTTGTAGGCCATGGCCTCGCCCTCGATGATCGCTTGCTCGGAGGCGAGGTTGGTGCGTACCGCGTTGGCGATCTCGGGGAACATGCCGGTCATGTTTTCCAGCCCGCGCGAGAAGATCGCCACTTCGTCGCCGTTCTTGTGGACCTGGCAGCGGAAGCCGTCGTACTTCGGCTCCACCGAGCAGCGCCCCAGCCGCTGCAAGATCTCCTCGACGCTGTCGGCGCGCTCGGCCAGGGCCATCTGCACGGGGTTGCCGACATGCACGGTGATCTCGGCCAGGGCGTCCGGTCCGTGGCGGTAGAGCGTTTCGGCGACCAGGCCGATGTCGCTGGACAGGTTATAGGCTCGTTCGAGCGGTGGGCGCAGGGACTTGTCGCCGGCTTTGGCCAGCGACAGCGCGTCGAGGACGGTGGGGTCGCGCACGCCCACGCGCAGCCGCCCGACGACGATGCGCGTGATCCACTTGGCGGCTATGGGACTGACCGCGTTCAGCATCTGGGCCAGCAATTGCACCTTGCGCTCGGTGCTGCCGTGGCCGCTCGCCTCGGCCAGTTCACTCAGCGCGGCGTGGACCGCCAGCAGGGTGACCTCGCCGTCCGTGGCCGCGTGTCCCGCTTGCGTGCGGCACTCCGCGGCGGCAATGCCGGCATCGCCGCGCTCGGTGAACACGCTCTGCGCTTGCTCGATGGGGCAGCCGGTCGCCTCGGCGATGGCGCGCAGGGCGAGTTTTTCGTTGACGCCGAACTCTTTTTGCCGGTACTCCGGCGCCAGCCGGCCCTGGATGAGGTAAGTCAGCGGCGCGATTTCCTCCGGCGTCGCCTGGCCCAACAGGGCGGCCAGTAAGTTGGTCATCTGGATGCGGCTGGTAAGCGGTTCCAGTTCTTCGAGCGTCTGGGCCACGGTTTGGAAGAGTAAGGCCATGGGGGTTGGGTCTCCTGACTGGCGAAATTGGTTAGCACATTATACCAGACGGCGCGGACCCGCGCCCACCGGGACGGCCTAACCCCCCGGCTCCCTTCCCGGAACGGGAAGCGGGAGAACGCGGCGGGGAGATGGGTGCGGCGCCTTGCCAGAGCGGGGAGGGCCGTGCTATATTGGTATCCGGTTGACCCCGGCATTTCAGGAACCCTCATATCAGCGCGGAGGCAGGCATTTCGATGAAACTGGTGACTTATGCGGATGCGGACAACACTACCGGCGTCGGGCTGGTGACGCCCGGCGGGCAGATCGTGGACCTGGCGCGGGCGATGGAGTGGGCGGTACCCGCCGCGGCGCCGGGGGTGCGCGCGAGCCTACCCACGACGATGATCGGGCTGCTGCAGGCCGGGCCGGCGGTTTTGGACGCGGCGCGCGCGGTCTCCGACCGGCTGGTGGCGCAGGACGAGCGCACGCTGGCCGGGCTGGCGCTGCCCGCCACAACGCGCCTGCTGGCCCCGATTACCCGGCCCAACAACCTGCGCGATTTTTATGCGTTTGAGCCGCATGTTAAGGCGGCGCGGGCCTTGCGCGGCCTCGATATGATCCCCGAATGGTACCAGATCCCCGTGTTTTACTTCTCGAACCCCGACGCCATCTACGGGCCGGACGCGCCGATCCCGGTGCCGCAGGGCACGCAGGAACTGGATTACGAGTTGGAGATCGCCTGCGTGATCGGGCAGGGCGGGCGGGACATCCCCGCCGAGCGCGCCGAAGAGCATATCGCCGGGTACACGATCATGAACGACTGGAGTTCGCGCGATTTCTGGCGGCAGTTCGAGGCCAAGCTGAGCATGGGCCCGGCCAAGAGCAAAGATTTCGCCACCAGCCTCGGCCCCTGGCTCACCACACCCGATGAACTGGCCGACCGGCGGGTGGGCAGCGGGGCCGAGACGCGCTACCAGTTGGAGATGGTGGCGCGGGTCAACGGGCGCGAGTACAGCCGGGGCAACGCGGCCACGCTCACCCATACCTTCGCCGAGATGATCGCCTTCGCCAGCCGGGACGCCTGGCTCAAGCCGGGCGACGTGCTGGGGTCGGGCACGGTGGGCACTGGCTGCATCCTGGAACTGCGGCCCGAAACCGTGGGGGGCTGGCTCAAGCCGGGTGATGTGGTGGAACTGGAGATCGAGCGGCTGGGCGTGCTGCGCAATACCGTGGTGGCCGGGCAGACGCCCGAAGAGGGGATGGTCGGATAAGGCCGCGCCGGGCCGGGAGAGGATGCCATGGACACCGAGATGGTGATCACGCTCTACGACTATTTTACCTGGGCGCGCAACCGCATCCTCGACGCGGCGGGCGCGCTTGCGCCCGCGCAACTGCGCGAAGCGGTGCCGGGCGGCTACGGGTCGATCCACGACACGCTGGCCCACATGGCCGTCTCCGAATGGATGTGGCAGGAGCGGATCGCGGGCCGGTCGCCCACCGCGATGCGCACCGGCGCCGACTTCGCGGACCTGGCGGCACTGCGTGCCTGGTGGGACACGGTCCACGCGCACACGATGGCCTACCTGCGCGGCGCCGATAGCGCCGAATTACAGCGCGAGATCCACTACCATAACACGGAAGGGCGCGAGTTCACGCGCCGGGTCTGGCACGCGTTGCTGCACGTGGCGAACCACCAGACCGAGCACCGCAGCCAGGTCGCCGGGATGCTGACCCATTTCGGCGTGCAGGCCCCGGCGACGGATCTGGTCGTGTTCCTGAACCCGAACCCGCACTCGTGAGGCGGGCCGGTTTCAAACCGGCCCCTACAACGGCGGGTTGGGCCGGGCCGGTTTCAAACCGGCCCCTACAGCGGCGAAATGGGAGAGAGGCGAAAGCAAAAGGCCGCGAGCGTGCGCTCGCGGCCTTTCCATTTGGTGGGCAGCGGTTCTACGCGGGGCGGGCCGCCGTGGCCGCCGGTGCCGTGGTGGTGGACGTGGCCCACTGCCAGTCCATGCGCACCTTGAGCGAGCGCTCGATGGACTTCATCATCGGCAGATCCTGCACGGCGATGAGCGAGACGGCGGCGCCGGATTTCTGGGCGCGGGCCGTGCGGCCAATGCGGTGCACATAGTCCTCGACCGTCTGCGGCGCGTCATAGTTGATGACGTGCGAGACATCGGGGATGTCGAGACCGCGGGCGGCCACGTCGGTGGCGACCAGGATCGGTGTCTCGCCGGTCTTGAACTGATCCAGGGCGCGCAGGCGGTCGGGCAAGGCCAGGTCGCCGTGGAGCGCCACCGTGTTCATGCTGCGGGCGCGCAGGCTGCGGTGCAGATCGTCCACGTCGCGCTTGGTGCGCACGAAGACCAGCACGCGCTCGGCGCCGGGGTCGCGCAGCAGGCGCATGAGCGTCGGGATCTTGTTCCCGTCGGGGATCATGTAGACGGCCTGGGTGACGGTCGCCACGGTCATGGCCGGCGGATCCACGCTGGCCTGTACCGGATCGTGCAGCAGGCGATTGGCGAGCGGGCGGATGGAGTCGGGCATGGTCGCCGAGAAAAACAGCGACTGGCAGCGCGCGGGCAGGTAGGACACCAACTGCTGCACGTCGGGCAAGAAGCCAAGGTCGAGCATGCGGTCCACCTCATCCAGCACGAACGCCTGCACGCCGTCGAGGTACAGCTTGCGGCGGCGGATCAGGTCGAGCAGGCGGCCGGGCGTGCCGATGACCACCTGGACGCCGTCCTGCAACTGGCGGATCTGCGCGGTCATGCTCGCGCCGCCGACGATGACCACTGTGCGCACGTCCATATAGCGGGCGTAGCTGGTGATCTCCTCCTCGACCTGGTAGGCCAGTTCGCGCGTCGGCACCACGACAACGGTGTGCAGGTCGTCACACTGCGCGATGCGGTCCAGCAGGGGCAGCACATAGGCGGCGGTCTTGCCGGAGCCGGTCTGGGCGTTGCCCAAAATATCGCGGCCATCGAGCGCGGCGGCCATGACGCGCTCCTGAATGGGCGTAGGGGTAATGTGGCCCCGGTCGGCGATACCCGCCTGTAGATCGGGGCTAAAATCAAAATCTGTAAAGCGCAACGCGGCGCATCCTTTCTCAGGCAGGCGCAAATTGGGGCGCATACCTAACAGCGTGCCTATCCAGCGCGGCTTTCGGGCGCCGGACGGCTAATAATTCGGGGGGCCTGGCGTTTTGCTCTACCGGCCCGTCTCATCTCGTACAAAGCGGGCATGATGCCCGAGGCAGGCCGCCGTGGTCTTCAAACATCGCTCATGCGCGGGGGCGCTGGGGGAAGGGGGAAGTACCGGTATGCTCTTTTCTCGTTTTAGCCTGCTCAACATTGTCTTCTTGAGTATACCCGAATCAAGCCCAAAATGCAAGAGGGTGCTTCGATATTTATTCTATCGCACCGCGGAGACGCCTAGGGTGCAAAGATCATTAGACGGAATTGTGTTTACGCCTCTTGCGGGCCGGGCTATTGGACCCGGCATGCTTTCTGCTACCTTTGGTTGCCGTTAGCAGCGTCGTTTGCCGGCGCGACTGGATGGAGGTGTGCGATGCCGTACGACACGTTGAGTGATTTACCGGACAGTGTGCGCGATAACCTGCCCAAACACGCGCAGGAGATCTACCGGGCGGCGTTCAACAACGCCTGGGACGAGTACCACCACGACGAGGCGCGGGCGCACCGGGTGGCCTGGGGCGCCGTCGATCGGGAGTACGAGAAGGACGACAAGACCGGCGAGTGGAAGAAGAAGGCCGAGAAGTAGGCCGCCTCGCGCCGAGATGAAGCGCGCTACTACGCACAGCCGGAGCGGACAATAAAGCGGGGGTGGGCCATGGCCCACCCCGCCGCTTGCCGGCGCCCGGCGCGCCTGGGTTAATGGATGGTGAGGGTGCGCGCCGGGGACCAGGCGCTGGTTCTGCCGGTACCGTCGATGGCCTCCACCCGCCACCAGAGTTGCTGCGCCGGGAGGCTGCTGGTTGTGTATTGGGTGGCGAAGACGTTGGTGCTGACCAGCGGCGACGCGAAGCTGGACGAGGTCGCGATCTGGAGTATGTAGAAGGTCGCGCCGTTCACGGCGGACCAGTCGAAGGTGATCGACGTGCCGCTGCTGAAGCTCGCGCCGTCCGCGGGATCGAGTAGCGTGGGCGCGACATTGGGCACCACGTTCAGGGTGGCCTGGACCGAGGCACCCTGCCAGGTGCCGGTCAGAGTGACGTTCTTCGCCGTGCCGACCGGCTGGGTCGAGGCCGTGAAGGACGCGGATGTGGCGCCTGCCGGGATGGTGACGCTGGCCGGGACGCCGGCGGTGGCCGGGTCGCTGCTGGACAGCGTCACGACGGCGCCGCCGGACGGCGCCGGCCCGTTGAGCAGCACCGTGGCCGGGGCGGGGTTGCCGCCGAAGGCGCTGGTGGTGGTCGACCCGTTGGCGAAGTGGATCTGATCGAGCGCGGGCAGCACGATGGTCATGTTCGCGCTGCCGCTCGACCCGTTGTAGGTGGCGGTGATCGTCACCACGGTCTGCGCGCTGACCTGGCCGAGCGTGAGCGAGAAGCTAGGCGAACCGATGGTGTCCTGGGCGACGCGGACGCTGGACTGGACGGCCAGGGCCGCCGGGTTGCTGCTGGTCAGGGAGACGACCGCGCCGCCGGGAGGCGCCGGGGCGGTCAGCGTGACGTTGCCGAACAGCATAGTCGTGTCGCCGGCCACGACGCTGGGGCGGCTCAGTTGGACGTTGGCAACGCCCGTCGGGGCCACGTCGGGGATAAAGCTGCGCACCTCAGACCAGGGCGAGAGGGCGGGCGTGTTCGGCCCGGAGTCGCCGTGCATCGCGCGCACGCGCCAATATTTGGTGCCGGACGACATAAAGTTAAGGGTGTACTGCGAGCCGTCGATCTGGTTGTTGCAGAAGAAGATGGCGCCGCAATCCCCGGTGAAGCTCGGGTCGTCGGCGATCTCCAGCGTGTACTCGCCGGACTGCGGGTTCGGGTCCACGTTCCAGGAGAAGGTAATGGGCAGCGAGACATGTGCGCCGTTGGCCGGGCCGAGCAGAATCGGGGCCGGGGGCAGGGGCGCACTGTAGGTGATATTCACTACCAGCGTGGCGCTGGGCAGGCCCAGGGTGCCGTCGGCGGCCACGCCGCGCACGCGGGCGTAGACGACAAAGGGCTGCCCGAAGTCCATCCCGCGCGAGGGATCGGTCGTGACGATCGTATTGACCTGCGAACCGCTGAAGGTCGAGTCGACGATGTCATATTCAAAGCGGTAGGATGCGGCGTTGGACACGGCGGTCCAGGTATAGGTGTAGGATTCGTAGGGGTGGAACTGGGCGTTGGGGGCCGGGCCGGTGAAGGCGGGCGTGCCCGGCGTGCCCGCCGCCTGGCCGGTGATGGTGAAGCTGCGCGTGGCCGACCACGGACTGGTGACGAACGCGCCGTTGACCACGTCGACGCGCCAGTAATAGGTGCCGTTGGGCAGGCCGCTGACGCTGTCTTGCAGCACGCCGTCGTTGGTCGAGTCTTGCATGGCGATCGCCTGGAAGGTCGGGCTGGTGCTGACCTGCCAGTTATAGCCGAGAATGCCGCTGGGATCGCTGACCGCCGACCAGGAGAGGGTTAGCGGCTCGCTGAGTTGCGCGCCATTGGCAGGCGCCAGGATCGTCGGCGCGGGTGGGCCGCCGGGCGGGGGCGTTGGGGTGGGCGTGCGAGCCGGGGTGCGGGTGGGGGTGGGCGTTCTGCCGCCGTGCGAGGCACCGGCGGGGTATGCCGGCAGGGCGAGGAAGGCCAGTACCAGGGCCGCGAGGATGACCCAGATTCCAAGACGTGCTTTCATGACAGACACTCCTTTGTGGTGGGGCCGCGGACACGCGGTCAGTGGAGGATCGGCGCGGGCGCGCTTTGCCTGCCCCGCTCCGCCGGTAGGGACGGCGGAGCACAGCCTGGGGCGGGCTTTGATCCCTATGTAGCTCACAACGCCCCGGTGGGGCGCAAAGTAGCGGGTCGATTCGCGGCGGCGGCAAGAGTCTTCCGGATCTTCCCGCAGTATCGGTGCGCTGGGCCCGGCAGCCTGGGAATCCGCCTTGACTTTCCCCCAGATAGATGGTAGAATTACGCAAGTTGAGATCGGTGCGGCGACGCACCCCTGTGGCGCATTCGTCTAGCGGCCCAGGACGCAGCCCTCTCAAGGCTGAGATCAGGGGTTCGAATCCCCTATGCGCTACCATCGGCCCCGCCCCCGCGGGGCCTTTTCTTTACCCGGAGGAGCGCACTCATGACCGATGCCACATCTGCCCCCGCGGGCGAGTCCGCGCAGACCGTCGTGCTCGAAGGCACGTTCAGCCCCGCTGAGGCAGCCGCCGAAGTGTACCGCTACTTGCCGTTTACGGTGCCGCCGCGCACCCGGCGCATCGACGTGGCCTACCAGGTGCGCCCGCTTGACCCGGTGGCGGCAGGGAAGCCGGTGGTGACGATCGGCATTTTCGATACGCGCGGCCTGGCCTTCCTGGAGCCGAACGGGTTCCGCGGGTGGACGGGCGATTTCCGGCAGGACTTCTTCCTGGCGCCTGACGAAGCGACGCCCGGCTACCGGCGCGGCCCGCTGCCGGCGGGGCAGTGGCATATCATGTTGGGACCGGAGGAGGTGACGGCGGGCGGCTGCGCCTATACCGTCACCGTCACCTGCACGGTGGCCACGCAGGCGGAGGATGTGCCGGCGCCGGTGCCCTACCCGCGCTATGAGCCGGGCGTGCTGGCGCGGGGTGCGCGCTGGTATCGGGGCAACCTCCACGCCCACACCTACCATAGCGACGGCGCGAACTCGGTGGCCGAGATGGCCGCCGAACACCGCCGCTGGGACCTCGATTTCGGCGCGATGACCGACCACAACCTGGTCAACCCGGAACTGGCCCTCGGCGCGCATCCCGATTTCCTGTGGCTGCCCGGCGAAGAGGTGACGACGCCGTGGGGCCACCTGAACGTCTGGGGTCTGGACGCGGACGACTGGATCGACTTCCGCTGCCGCGACCTGGCGGGTATGGAACAGATCATCGCGGCGGCGCGGGCGCATGGGGCGCTGACCAGCATCAACCACCCCAAGGAGGACGGCCCCGACTGGCTGTTCCCGGCTTTCCCCGAGACCGATGCCTTTGAAGCCTGGCAGGCGCCCTGGTTCCTGTCCAACTATGTCACCCTTGGCCTGTGGGAGGGCCTGCTGGACTCGGGCCATTACCCCACGGCGGTGGGGGGCAGCGATCTGCACCGCATCAGCACGCCGGATCACCCCTACCCGTATCTCATCGGCAATCCCACCACCTGGGTGTATGCGGAGGAACTGTCGATCCCCGCCATTCTGGCCGGGATCCGCGCCGGGCACGTGTTCATCTCCGCCGATCCCACCGGCCCGCACTTGCTGCTGGAGGCCCACACCCCGCACGGGCGGGCGTTGCCCGGCGACCGGGTGCTGCTGCACGAGGGCGAACCGGCGAGTGTCCGCGTGGAAGTGCTGGGCGGCGAGGGCCGCATGCTGCGCCTGCTGGGCGAGCACGGCGTGCTCCACGAGAGCCTGATCCTCAGCGAGCGGCAGGTGGTTGAGTACCAGGTCCGCGATACCTTCGTGCTGCCGGGCTATATCCGCGCCGAGCTGATCGCCCCGCTCGACCCCGAGGTGGATCTGGCGACGGAACCGGGCGCGTTATGGGTGGACGCCATGACCAATCCGGTCTATTTCCGCCTGGCTTCGCTGGAGCCGCGAGCGGAGGAGGCGTAGCCGTCGCCAGGATCCGGCGGAGCGGGCGGGTTTGAAACCGGCCCCTACAGATAATGTTGCGCCGGTAGGCGGATAGGTCGTTCGCTTGCCGCACGGAGCGGGCCTGCGGTACCAGGGCATATGGTTTGCTGCTAAGGCGATCACGCGAACTCCGCCCGCCGGGTGGAGTTCGTCCTGTCTTAGCGAGGTACGCTGTTGCCGGCGATGAGGAGCGTGTGCGGTGAGCGAGCAACCAACGTTTATTGTCAGCATCGAGATTACGATCCTCTGGATGCTGGTGGCCGTAGCGGCGGTCGCCTTGCTCACGAAGCGGATTCGCCTGCCCTATACCGTCGCCCTGGTCATCGCCGGCCTCATTATCGCCTTCGTGCCCGGCACCCCGAAAGTGGATCTGACGCCCGACCTGATCCTGTCGGTGTTTTTGCCCACGCTGATCTTCGAGGCGGCCTATAACCTCGACTTCCAGCACCTGCGCGACAACATACGCACGATCAGCGCGCTGGCGATTCCGGGTGTGCTGCTCACGGCGGGGGTGGTGGCCGCCCTCATGCATTACGCCGCCGGCTTTGACTGGGTGGTCGCGCTGCTGTTTGGGGCCATCGTCGCCGCCACGGACCCGGTGTCGGTCGTTGCCACGTTCAAGCAACTGGGCGCGCCCTCGCGCTTGCGGACGATCATCGAAGGGGAGAGCCTGTTTAATGACGGCACCTCGCTCGTGCTCTTCCGCGTGCTGGTCGGGATTCTGGCCGCGGGCGCGCTGGACCCGGCGAGCAGTGTCGCCCAGTTCTTCCTGGTAATCGCCGGGGGCTTGCTGGTCGGCCTGGCAACGGGCTATATCGTGGCCCGCGTGATGACGCAGTTCGACGACTACCTGGTCGAGACGGTGATGACGGTGATCCTGGCCTACGGGACGTACTTCCTGGCCGAGCAGTTGCATGTGTCCGGCGTGATCGCGGTGGTCGTGGCGGGGCTGGTGGTGGGCAACTACGCGCAAACCATGAGCTTCTCGCCCACCTCGCGCATCGCGGTGGGCCTGTCCTGGGAGTTTTTCGGCTTCCTGACGAACTCGCTGATCTTCCTGTTCGTCGGCCTGCAAGTCCACCTGGCGCGCCTGTTCGACCTCTGGCATGTCGTCGTGGCGATCGCCGCCGTGGTATTGTCGCGGGCGGTGGCCGTGGTGGCGGTGAGTTGGGTGTTGCGGATCTTGCGCATCGACCGCCCGCTGGCCTGGAACTGGCAGGTGCTGCTGGTGTGGGGCGGCCTGCGCGGGTCGCTGTCGCTGGCGATGGCCCTGTCGCTGCCATATGTCGTCGGGCCGGCGAGCGAACCGTTCCGCGAGCGCCAGGATATCCTGGTGATGACGTTCGGGGTCATCATCTTCACGCTGCTGGTGCAGGGGTTGACCTTGCGCCCGTTGCTCGAACGCCTCGGCCTGGTGGGCACCGACCGGGAACGGGAAGAATATGAGCGTACCCGCGCCGCCTTGCGCGTGGTGCGCACGGCGCAAAACACGCTCGAACGCGAAGCGCGCGGCGGCATTGTCACGCCGCTGATTGCGGCGGATCTGCGCGCCGAGTATGAACAGCGCGAACAGGATCTGCTGGCCCGCCTGGAGAGTTTCCAGATCAGCGACCAGGACCTGCGCGGGCAACAGTTGCGCTCGGCGCGTCGCCATTTGCTGACCGTCGAGCGCAGCACCATCCGCAATCTGCTGACCGAAGGCGCGATCAGCGACGAGTCGGGGCGGGAGCTGGTGACGGAGATCGACGCCCGGCTGGCCGGGCTGGAGGCGGCCACCGAGCCGGATGGCGCCGCAGCGGCGCCGCCCGCCCCCGCCCCCAACGCCGCGCGGATGCGCGAGGATGCGCCCCCGCCGGGTTGACAAATAGCCGGGGATTGGGTAGCATACCAGGGCGCCTGCAGAAGTGGCCTGCGGCGCATCCTTATTTTGCAGCGCCTATTTCGTGGAGCCTGGGAGCGTGGATCGGAGACCCGATGGAGCATAATAGCGCGATACCGGCCGCCCCGGCGCCGGCGTCCGCAGAGGCGGCCCCGCCGTCGGGCCCGGCCTGGATGCAGCGGGCGCGCGGGCTGCTGGGCAACAAGCGGCTGCGCCGGGTGCTCCAGATCGCCGTCATCGGCGTGGTCTTCTTCTTCCTGGCCCGCGCGATCTGGCTGGAGTGGCCCGACATCCAGGCGTACCCCTGGCACCTGGAGATCGGCTACGTGCTGGCGGCCCTGCTGGTTTTGCTGGTGCGCGGGCCGATCATCTGCCTGGGCTGGCGCATGATCCTGCGCTTCATGGGCTACCCGCTGCCGTGGGCCACGGCGATCCGCGTCTATTTCTATTCCGGCCTCGCCAAGTACATGCCCGGCTCGATGTGGTATGCCGTGGGCCGCGTGCTGCTGGCCGAGCAGGTGGGCGTGCCGAAGATGATCACCTCGGTGAGCATCGCCCTGGAAACCGCGCTGGTGACGGTGGCCTCGATCACGGTGGGCGCGCTGGCGCTCACGGTGCGACCCGACACGCCCTGGTGGCCGCTGGCCCTGGTGCTGGCGGGACTGCTGGTCTTCCTGGCCTATCCGCGGCCCTGGTTTGCGTTGATGAACCGCGGGCTGCAACTACTGGGCCGCCAGCCGGTCACGATCACCATCACGGGCGGGCAGTTGCTGCTGCTGTTGCCGCCGTTCCTGCTGAGCTGGGTGGCCTACGGCTTCATCTCTTTCTTCTGGACCGCCGCGCTGTATCCGCAGTTGCCCTGGAGCGAATGGCCGGCGATCACCGGGCTGTATACGGCGGCCTGGGTGATCGGCTTCCTGACGCTGATCGTGCCGAACGGCTGGGGGGTGCGTGAAGGCTTGCTGATCGGCTTCCTGGTCAACCTGCTGCACCTGAATCCAGCGGTCGCGCTCGGCGCCGTGCTGCTGTCGCGGCTCGGCTCGATCTTCGGCGAGTCGGCGTGGGCCGCCATCGCGTGGAGCATCAAGCCGCCCCGCCGGTCCTGAGTCGCGCCGCCGCATGCGTATTTTGCACCTGATTTACGACGATATCGGCAATCCCTGGCTGGGCGGTGGGGGCGCGGTGCGCACGCTGGAGATCAACCGCCGGCTGGCGGCGCGCGGCCACCAGGTCATCGTGCTCTGCGGAGCCTATCCGGGCGCGCCGCCCTCGGCACCGCGCGACGGCGTGCTTTATCTGCGGGTGGGCGCGCGGGGGTGGGGCGGGCCGCCGCGCAGCTACCTGAGCAGCCGGCTGCGCTATGCCTGGGGCGCGGGCGCCTTGCTGAAAGATCTGGGCTATGATATAGTGGTCGAAGATTTTTCGCCATATAGTCCTGTCTTCGCGCCGTGGCGCGCCCGGCGCGGCGCTGCCGTGGTTGCCAGTGTGCAGAACCTCTCCGGCGCCCATGCCGTGCGCAAGTATGGCCGGGGGCCGCGCGGGTTGCTGCCGCGCCTGCTGGAGCGGCTCCTACTGCGCCGGTTTTCCAACGTGGTGACGGTGTCGCAGGGCATAGCCGATGAGATGCAAGCCTGGTGGCAACCGGGCCGGGGCGGGCGGATCACCGTGATCCCGAACAGCGCCGGCCCGGCCTTTGCTGCCGTGGCCGGGACGCCCGCGCCGCCGGAAGCGCCGGTGATTTTGTTTCTGGGCCGCATCGACCCGTACCAGAAGGGCCTGGACACGCTGTTGCAGGCGTATGCGCTGGCCGCGCCGCGGATGCCGGGGGTGCGGCTGGAACTGGCCGGCACCGGCACGCCGGAAGCGGTGCGGCAGGTCCGGGCCTGGGCCACCGAGCAGCACCTGGCGGTGCTCGACGCGGATACGGATACCGTGCCCGCCGAGGCACCCGGCGGGCCGCTGGTGGTCTGGCGGGGCAAGCTCGAAGGAGCGGACGCCGTGGCCGCGCTGCGGCGCTGCCTGTTCCTGGCCATGCCGTCGCGCTACGAAGCCTGGCCGATCACGGCGCTGGAAGCCGCGGTGTGCGGGCGGCCGGTGCTCGGCACCGATGTGACCGGCGTGCGCGATGCGGCGCCCTCCACGGCGCATGGCCGGTTGGTCCCGCCGGACGATCCCGCCGCCTTCGCCGAGGCGATGGTCGCGCTGGCCGGCGACGCCGGGCTACGCCATGCGCTGGGCGCGCGGGGCCGGGCCTGGGCTGCCGCCTTTACCTGGGACCGCCTGGCCGCGCAGCAGGAACGCTTTTACCAGGAAGTGCTCGCCGCCACGGCGCCGTCGCCCGCCGCCACGCGGGAGGACCGAGATACCGGGCCAGCATGATCTTATTTATCACACGCAAACACCCGCCCTCGATCGGGGGCATGCAAAAACTCAGCCAGAGCCTCACCGTCGAGATGAGCAAGCTGGCGCCGACCACCACGATCTCGTGGGGCCGTTCCACCATTTTCCTGCCGTTTTTTCTGCTCTACGCCCTATTGCGGGCGCTGGTCATTATCCCCTTTAACCGGCGCATCCAGATCATCCACCTGAGCGACGCGCTGCTGGCGCCGCTGGGGCTGCTGCTCAAGACGCTGTTTCGCGTGCCGGTGGTCGTCACCGTCCACGGCCTCGATATCACCTTCGACAACGGCTTCTACCAGTGGCTGGTGCCGCGCTGCCTGGTGCGCATGGACAAGCTGATCTGCGTCAGCGGCTACACACGCGACCAGTGTTTGCGCCGCGGCATTCCCGCCGCCTTGTGCGAAGTGATCCCCAACGGTGTCAACATGAGCGAGTTCGCCTGCAACTTCTCGGAAGAGGGCGTGGCCGCGGTGGAAGCGCGGGTGGGGTCACGGCTGCGCGGGCGCAAGGCGCTGCTGACCGTGGGCCGCTTGATCGAGCGCAAGGGCGTGGTCCACTTCCTCGACTCCATCCTGCCGCGGGTGCTGGCGCGCTGCCCCGATACCTGCTACCTGATTGTCGGCGAGGGGCCGTTGCACGAGGTGATCGAAACGCGCATCGCCAGTCTGCACCTGGACGACCACGTCGTCGTGCTGGGGCAGGTGGACGACGCGACGCTGAAGGCGACCTATCACCTGGCCGATCTGTTCGTGATGCCCAACGTGCCTGTGCCCAACGACATCGAGGGCTTCGGTCTGGTGGCGCTGGAAGCGGGCGCCGCCGAGCGCTACGTGGTCGCCTCGCGGCTCGACGGCATCCCGGAAGCCGTGGTGTCGGGCAAAAACGGCATCCTGGTGGACCCCGACGATACGCAGGGCTTCGTGGACGCCATCGTGCGCCTGCTGGAAGACGACGCCTACCGGGCGGCGCACGGGCGCCAGGCGCGCGAGTTCGTGCGCGCACACTATAGCTGGGACATCATCGCCCGGCGCTACAACGACCTGTTCCGGGCCGTGGTGGAGGCGGCCCTGGCCCGCGGGGATCTGCGCCGCGGGCGCCGCGCTCGCTCTTGAAGCAACTGGCTATTCTCGGCTGGTACGGCAGCCCCAACCTGGGCGACGAAGCCGAACTGGCCGCCATCCTGGCCGCCTGCGCGCGGATGCCCCAGCCGCCGCGCGTCGTCGCCTTCTCAGTCCACCCCGCGTACACCCTGGCTCAGCACGGAGCCTACCCCGGCGGGCTGCGCGCCCTGCCGCGCAACCCCGTCGCTCCGGCCACGCTGCGCGCCTTGCGCGGCAGCGCGGCGCTCATCCTCGGCGGGGGCGGCCTGATCCAGGACCAGACTAGCATCTACAACCTGCCGCTCTTCACGCTCTTTGCCCTGGTGGCCGCGGCTCTGCGGACCCCGCTGCAATGGTGGGGCGTGGGCGTCGAGCCGCTGGTGACGCCGCTGGGGCGGGCGCAGGCCCGGCTGCTGGTGCGACTGGCCGCGCCGGGGGCGGTGGGCCTGCGCGACGAGAACTCACGCCGCCTGTTGCGCCGCGCCGGGGTCCCGGCCCGCGCCCTGCGTGTCAGCGCCGATCCCGCCGTGACCATCCGGCCCGCGCCCCTGGCCGAGGTTGCGTCGCTATTGCCGCCGGATGCCGGGGCGCCGGGCCGTCCGTGGGTGGCCTTCTGCCTGCGCGACTTGCCCAACAACCCGCGCGGCGCGGGGCCGGGCTATCTCTTGCCGGGGGCCTTGCAGAAGCGGCTGGGCCTGGGCGGCGGGGACCGCGCGGCGCACGCCCGGCGCGCGGCGGCTTTCTATGCGCTCCTGGCCCGCGCCGCCGATCATCTGATCGAGCAGCACGGCGCGCGGGTGTTGTTCGTGCCCTTCTGGCCGGGCCGGGACGACGCCGTGGCGGGCACAATCCGCGCGCAGAGGCGCCGCCCGGACGCCGCCGTGCTGCTGGACGCGCCGCTGACCCCGGCGCAGGCGCGCGCCTTGCTTGGCACGATGGACCTGGTGGTGGCGATGCGGCTGCACGCGCTGATCTTCGCCGCGACGGCGGGGGTGCCGGTGCTGGGGTTCGGCTACGCGCAGAAGGTGCCCGCGTTCCTGGGGCGCATCGGGCAGGGCGGGCGGGCGCTGGACCCGGCCACGCTAACGTGGCCGCAGTTGCAGGCGGCGCTCGACTCGGTGTGGGCGGCGCGGGATGCGATCCGCGCCGCCCTGCAAAGCGAGGCGGCGCAGTTGCAGACGGTGGCGGCGGCGGATGCGGCGGTCGTCGCGCGGCTGCTGGATGAGGCGTAGAGCCGGACCTCGATTCGTAATTCGCCGGATAAAAGCGGCGCGGGCCGGTTTCAAACCGGCCCCTGCAAAGGCAGGACGCGCGCGAGCGGATTAGCGGCGGGGCGGCAGGCCGGTTTGAAACCGGCCCCTACAAAGGCAGGATTCGCCGCAGCGCTTCATTGTGGGGCGGCACGGGCCGGTTTGAAACCGGCCCCTACGTGGGCAGTGGGGGTCGCTTGCTGGTGGCCGGTCATGGTGCTGTTGCGGTGTAGGGGCCGGTTTCCAACCGGCCCGGCGCACCATCGGAATTAGAAAACGTCCGGCTAGACCGCCAAGCCCCGGCCCAGGAGTTCGGCGCGGGCCTGCTCCATGTTGTCCACGGCGTGCTCGTTACGGACCCACTCCAGCAATTCGGCCATGCCGTCGGCGAAGGAGACCCGCGGGCGGAAGCCCAGCAGCCGCTCGGCCTTGCTTATGCCGGCGTAGCAGTGGCGGATGTCCCCGGCGCGGAACTTGGCGACGATCTCCGGCGCGATGTCCTTGCCCAGGCCGCGCGCCAGCGTCTCGGCCACCTCGCGCACGGTCGTGACCCGGCCCGTGCCCACGTTGATCGCCTCGTAGTCGGCCTCGGCGCGCTCCATCGCCAGCACGTTGGCCCGCACGATGTCGCTGACGTGGATGAAGTCACGCTGCTGGTTGCCGTCCTCGAAGATGACCGGCGCCTTGTCGTTGAGCAGCCGCCCGCTGAAAATGGCGGCCACGCCGGTGTAGGGGTTAGACAGCGCCTGGCGGGTGCCGTAGGTGTTGAAATAGCGCAGCGCCACCGTGGGCAGGCTGTAGGCGCGGCCCGCCACCAGGCACATCTCCTCCTGGTCACGCTTATTGATGGCGTAGATCGAGGTGGGGAAGAGCGGCTTCTCCTCGTCCGTGGGCGCGGGAGCGATGTGGCGGTTGCAGACCGGGCAGCGCATCTCCCAGTCGTGCGCCTGCAATTGCGCGGTGGGCCGCAGCTTGGGGTAGACGGTGCCGTGCTCGGCGCAGGTATAGGCGCCCTCGCCGTAAATCGACATGGACGACGCGACGATCAGCTTGCGGACGTTGCCCCGGTGCGCCGCCAGCAGTTCGAGCAGCACGGCGGTGCCGAGCGTGTTGGCCCGCGTATAGCGCACGATCTCGTACATCGACTGGCCCACACCGACCTCGGCGGCTTCGTGGAAGATGACCTCGATGCCGTCGAGCGCCCGCAGCAGGGCCGGGCCGTCGGCAATGTCGGCCTGCACGAACTCGGCGGCGGGGTTGACGTAGCGCGGGCGGCCCGCCGGGCCGTAGGGGTGGGGGCCGTGAACCTGGGGCACGAGCACGTCGAGCACGCGCACCTGGTGGCCGCGGGCGACCAGGGCATCGACCAGGTGCGAGCCGATGAAGCCGGCCCCGCCCAGGACGAGAACCTGTTCCGAGCGCCCCTGCGGCGCGGTCTGATCGGTCATGCGCGATCCTCCGCCTAGAACTGGCTGCCGGCCGGCGCGCCGCCGCGGATGCGTTCGCCGTAACGGCCCGCGGCGGCATTGGCGCGGATACGCAGCAGGCCGCGCAAGGCGCGCACGGCGTCGCGCAGGATACGGACCTTGGTGCCCCGCTCGTCGTGCCAGGTCACGGGCACTTCCTTGATGCGGTAGCCGCGCCGCTGGGCCAGGAACAGCACCTCGGCGTCGAAGCTGAAGTCGTTGATGCGCGCCCGGCGGAACAGGTCGTGCGCGGCCTGGCGGCTGAAGACCTTGAAGCCGCAGGTCACGTCGCTGATGTCGCGCGTCGCCAGCCGGTCGCTGAGCCAGGTGAAGACTTTGCCCAACCGTTCGCGCCACCAGGGCTGGCGGCGGATCAGCACGGCGCCTTCCATCTTGCGCGAGCCGATCACCACGTCGTAACCCTCTTCCAGGCAAGGCCAGAACTTTTCCAGCTCCGCGGGCGGGGTCGAGAGATCGGCATCGGTGAACAGGACGAACTCGCCGCGGCTGGCCGGCATGCCGATGCGCAGCGCGTGGCCCTTGCCCTGGTTGGGCCGGGTCTCGATCACCCGATGCTGGGGCACCTGGGCCAGCAGCTCGCGGGCCAGGTCGGCGGTCCCATCCGCGCTCCCGTCGTCGACGGCGATCACCTCGTATGTATAGGGCTGCGCGGCCAGGTAGGCCAGAAGCGTGGGCAAGCTGTTGCGCATGCGCGCGGCCTCGTTGTACATGGGGATGACGACCGAGAGCCGGGGCTCGGCCGGGATAGCTGCGGACACAGAGACCTCCTGAAGCAATTAATACTTGGGCGCGGGGCTGCGAACGCGCCGTTTAGCAGCATACCATAACGACGGCGCGAGCGTCAAGAAACGCCGAACCCGGTATCTGCTCGTAAATCGCCCGCGCAGTAGCCTATCCTCGCAGACCTGTCATTCTGAGCGGAGCGAAGAATCATCGTCTCGTTTGGGGCGAAAGACGAGACTCTTCGTTGCGCTCAGCGTGACACACCTGGGTTAGCGAACCGGCACGTCTCATCCTTCCCACGCTTCACGGGGCGGGCGCGGTCTGGGCGGCGATGAGCGCGGCCAGGGTGGGGTATTCGACCATGCGCCCGGCTTC